>CAZBDC010000055.1:13202-28330 GCA_964490575.1 uncultured Anaerolineaceae bacterium
AAAAACAAAACCAGGGAGGGTAAACCGCATGGATACCCAGCGCCGCTGGATTGGTTATGACACGTTCAAGTTGATTGTCGCGCTGGTTCTGTTAATACTGCTGCTGGTCTTGCGCTTGCAAAAACCGGCTGTAGCGCCGGTAACCAGCGCAAGTGAGGATCGACAGGCTGTCGCGGCCATTGCGACCGAAACATCGCCACCCCCGGCGGATACACTCGTTCCACCGACTTTTACACCGCTGCCGGCTTCTCCGACGCCAACCATGGCCGCGCCAACTGCTACCCTCCCGCCGCCAACGGCTACGCCTACTGCTGTTCCACCTACACAAACACCTGAATCAGTGACCCAGCCGACTCCAACACCGGCGACTGAAACAGCCACTCAACCAACGCCAATGCCTGAGACAGCAGTTCAGCCGACGCCAACCGAGGCGCCCCAGGCGCCTGCTGGCCCGGTTAACTGCCCGCTGGCAAGGCCGCCCCGTTTGACGGTCGGCCAGCAGGCCCAGGTGACAACAAACCTCAACCTGCGGGGCGAGGCCGGGATGGATAAACCGATCATCCGGGTCAGCCTGCCAAATTCCAAAGTGGATGTGATTGGCGGCCCGGTCTGCATTCCCTATCAGAGCGGGGCATACCTGTGGTGGAACATCCGCCTGGACGATGGGACGGTTGGGTGGTCGGCGGAGGCATCTCTTTCGAGTGATTTTTACTTCCTTCGGCCGATCCCTTAATTGCCTGCGGGGTGGCGAACCCATCAAAATTGGGGTCGCCTGATGGAGTGTCAAAAACCGTTTTTTGTTCCATAATATAAGCACATTCTAATCACACTCAGGAGGAAATCGAATGACAAAACTGATTACTATCGAAGGTATTGGCGAAGCGTATGAAGCAAAACTCAACGAGGTTGGGATTGTCACGGTTGAGGATTTGCTCAAGCAGTGCGCCACCCCCAAGGGACGCGCTGAACTGGAAGAAAAGACCGGCATCCGGCATGACTTGATCCTGGAATGGACCAACCGCGCCGACCTGTTCCGGGTGAAGGGTGTGGGCGAGGAATACTCCGATCTGCTGGAAGCCACGGGAGTTGACACGGTGGCTGAACTGGCGCAGCGTAACCCCGAAAACCTGTATAAGGCGATGGTTGCGAAGAACGCTGAAAAGAGTTTGGTTCGGCGGATGCCTTCTCAGCAGCAGGTTGCTGATTGGGTGGCCTCGGCGAAAAGCCTGCCGCGGGTCGTCACTTACTAAGTGGCGTTCGGGCGGCAGAGAAAGAAATCTGCCGCCCGGTTTTTTTATAAGATACATCCCCTGGGGCGCCTGTAAAGCCCCGGGCAGGTTTCCCCGCTAACGTTCTGCGCGGGCGGGATATTTTCTTAACTGGCTGCGCAGCGACCCGGCTGCCGCGGGCAGGTTTAGCCTGTCCAGGGGAAAATCGAGCCAGCGGTCGGAGTTCTGGCGGGCCGGTGCGGCGCTGCTTGACCAGGCCGGGTGGACCAGGCTGCCGAAGTGGATTCGCAGGAAACGCTGGTCGTTTTGGTGTGCGCCCAGGCGGAAGAGCAGGGCCGGCTCGAGGAAACTGATGGCCGGGGTGGACCGTCCAGCAGGCAGTTGTTCAAGCCAGTCAGCCAGCGCGGCGACTTCGCGGGTCAGCAGGCAGGGGTCGGTGACGCTCCAGGCGCCCTGCGGGCCGGCCGCATCGACCCGCACCTGCAGCCAATTGGCGTCGTATGGCTCGCCTTCGGCGTCGGGGTACTGGTAGCCGAGCAGAGTCAGCCGGAAATAAGCGCCAGGTGCAGAAAGTTCCATACCGTCATTGTAACAGAATCAGGCGGAGCCGGCAGAGGATTAACCCTGGGTTGGGCCGGGTTGGGCTGTCATTTTCACCAGCCCGGCCAGGCGGGCGGCGCGGGCAAACAGGCGCAGAAGGATGAAGGACTGTTGGACGAGCACGGCCGGTACGACCATGTCCAGAGGTGCCAGCGGTATGAGCACCAGGCGGTAGAGCAGGTGCAGTCCCAGTAACCCGAACAGGGCCAGGGCATAGAAACTGAGCAGCGCGCGCGGGCGCTGGCGGAGCAGGCCCAGTACCTGTCTCAGCCCAACCAGGGGGTTACGCCGGTTGGAGGCCGCCATCCGGGCGCGGGCGGTTTCAAACAGGATCAGCCAACTTGCCAGCCCAAGCGCGGCGAGCAGACCGGCTGGCAGCATCCCCCACGGGCTGGACCGGACGCCCAGCCCAAGCACCAGCAGGATAGCTGGCAGCAATCCAATCAACAGCAGCGCGGCTTGCAGGAAGCCCAGCAGCAGGAACGCGCCAAACCAGCGCCAGCAGGCAGACAGGAAGCGCCTGAGGTGAAAGGGTGCCGGCGATTCCCGGTAGACCAGCAGTGCCCCCCCGTATAGAAAGGCCGATATGATTCCGCCGAACAGGGGGACCAGAAGCCCGGCCCAGGCCAGGCCGGATAACCCCGCTGCCAGCTCGGGTGAGGCCCCAGGCGCAGGGACGGTGCTCTCTCTTCCTGCCAGGGGAGCCGCCAGCCCGCCCAGCAGCAGCCCGTAGACATCGAGAATTTGCCAGGTGTCCAGGCCATCGGCAATCTGGACTATGGCCGGGGAATCTGCCAGCGCCAGCAAC
This sequence comes from uncultured Anaerolineaceae bacterium, assembly GCA_964490575.1. GTDB lineage: Bacteria > Chloroflexota > Anaerolineae > Anaerolineales > Anaerolineaceae > DSYU01. The sequence continues at coordinate 15,840 of CAZBDC010000055.1, forward strand.
TGCCTGGCCGGGGCGAAGGCCGCCGGTAGCGCCGCCAGTAGCGTGCCTGCCCAGAGTGCCAGCAGCACCGGCCAGTAGTGCAGCCCGAGCCGCAGCCCGGCAGCCAGAGCTTTCGGACCCGATTCTGGCGCTGGCAGAGGGGCCGGTTTTTCCATAATTTAAATTCCCCCCGCGATCAGCATCCAATCCTGCAGCCGGTAAACCAGGCGCGCGGCGGCAGCCAGCCAGGCCTGCCAGCTTGCCTGGCGGGCCAGCCCGTTATCGGACCAGTGTAATTCGACCAGCAGCGCTCGCTCAGGGTCGACGATGAATGATTCCAGCGGTTGCGAGAAGGTGAAAGTGCGTTCGGCCGGTTGCCCATCCCAGGCTACCCGCCGCTGGCTGCCGTCTGTAAAGGTCACCAGGATCTCAGTCGGGATGGCCAGGTCGCCCTGGCGGGTGACGGTGAAAGAATTTTCGCCAATTTCCTGGGCCGTGTAGTTTAGCGTGGCACTGCCGTCAACCAGCCCATCAAAGAACCAGCCCAGGTCTTGCCCGCTGATCTCGGTCGCTACAGCGCAGAAATCTGCTGTGGACGGGTGGGCGAAGCGATAGCGGCGGAAAAATGCTTGCATCAGCGCGTCCATCGCCTCTTTGCCCAGGCTGCGCTCCAGGGTCAGCAGCGCCAGGGCGGGCTTGGAATAAGCGGCGATGCCGTAATCGAGCAGGCCGTAATCCCAGGCCTTGCCAGACATGGGAACGTCCGGCAGGAGTAAGAATTCCGCGCGGCGCAGATCAAGGTAGCCCAGTTCAAAGCCACCCAGATCGGCAGCCGAGTTGCGCTCGCCGTAAGCAGCGTTCATCACGCGCAGGGTGGAATAGTCTGTCAGGCCTTCGTCCAGCCAGGGCTCTTCAGCTTCGTTGAAAGCCACCAGTGATTGCCACCACTGGTGCCCGGTCTCGTGGATGGTGACCAGTTCCAACCCGCGGGTCATCCCAAGCCGCTCGAACAAGTCAAACCCTATCCCACTTATGTCGGCCGTTCCGACTGTCACCAGGGTGGGGTATTCCATCCCACCGGCGCCCTGGCCTGCATCGGGCGCATCGACCAGGGTCAGGCGCGGGTAAGGGTAATCTCCGTACCAGGCAGTGAAGGAACTCAGCGCGGTTTCGGCTGCGTTGAGCACGCGCCTGACCGTCCAGGCGTGTTCGGGCAAATAATAATAAACCAGCTCGACCGGCCCAACCCGGCGGGCCGCAGTGCGGAAGTTCGGCGAGGCAGCCCAGGCAAAGTCGATCACGTCCTCGGCCTGGAACCTCACCTTACCGCCGGCAGGATCGCCTTCTACTTCGACGCCGGTAGCGGCGATGAGGTAGCCCTGGGGGACGTCGATTTCCACCTCGTAATCGCCAAAATTGGCAAAGAATTCGCTGTTGGCGTGGAATGGGTAGGCATTCCAGCCACTCTCTGTCCACACGCCCAGCTTGGGGAACCACTGCCCAACCATGAAATAAGGCTTTCCGCGCGCATCGAGGGCCCAACCAGTTCGGGCGAAGACGCGAGGGAGTTGAGCAGTGAATTCTACCTCCAGCCGGATGCTTTCTCCTGGCGCGACAGGCCGGGGCAGCACGGCGCGGGCCAGAGTGCCGTCTTCCAACGGCGCAAGCTCGAGTGGGATTCCGCCTGCGCTTAGACTTTCGACCGTGATCCAGCCGGGATTCTGTGCGTCCCAGGCGGTGAAGCCGCGTATGCCGCCTGTTTCGCGCAGGAAAATGGTCTCTTCGCTGGCGAAGGCATTCAGGTAAAGGTGGAAGACCAGGTCGGTGATTGGGGTGGAGGTGATATTCGTATAGGTGATCGTTTCCTGGCCGCTTAACCGGCGCAGGTCGGGATCCAGGGTGACGGCGATGGTATAAGAAGCCACGTTGCGGGCGTCCACAGCCAGTGGAGGGCGTTCTGCTGGCGAGGCTAATTCGATGGCGCGCTCAAGGCGGTTGTTGCGCCAATCCAGCTCGATGTAGTGGGTGTGCTGCGGGTCAATGGTAAAGGCCTGTACCCCAGCACGGCCCGCGAAGCGCAGGACTTCCTCGGCCGGATCTGCATCCCAGACCAGCGTTTCGCGCGTCCCATCGCCGAAGATTACCTCGACCGGCACGGGTGCGGCCAGCCCGCCTTCGCGGGCCAGGGTAATCGAATCGGTGTCAATCTCTCGGGCAACATAGTCGAGCGTTGCCTGGCCGAATACCAGCCCATCGAAGAACCAGCCCAGGTGGTGAGAAGTCTCGGCTTCCGCCAGGCGGCGAAAGTCGGCCGTGGTAGGATGGGCGAAGCGGTAGCGCTCAAAGAAGGCTCTCAGGAGGCCCAGCATTTCCTCCGGGCCAATCACTGCTTCGAGAGTCAGCAGTGAAAGGGCCGGTTTGGCATAAGCAGCGATGACGTAGTCGCCGCCGCGCAACTCCCAGGCCCGCCCGTACATTGGAATGTCCGGGTTTCGCAGGAAGGTCGTCCGGCGGCGGTCGACATAAGCGTTGCCGTAGCGCCCGGCAGCCAGGGACTGCGGGTCGACGCCGTATTCCTGCAGCATCAGCCGGGCCGTGGCGTAATCGGTCAGGCCCTCATCCAGCCAGGGCTCCTCGGCTTCATTGAAGGCCACCACCGACTGCCACCACTGGTGGCCGACTTCGTGGGTGATCAACATTTGCAGCCCGGCGGCGCCCCCGCCCATAAAGCCGCCGCTTTCGGGCGTTGGCCCGGCTCCGGCTGTGACCAGCATCGGGTATTCCATTCCACCGGCGCTGATGCCGTCCTCGGGCACGTCCAGGACGGTCAGGCGCGGGTAAGGATAGGGGCCGAACCAGTCCGAGAAGTTGGCGAAGGCAGTTTCGGCTGCGTCTAAGGCGGTCTGGACCGACCACTCGTGCTCAGGCAGGTACACATAGGTGAGTTCAATCCCATGCACCCGGCGCGAGGCAGAATGGAAATTGGGCGAGGCAGCCCAGGCGAAGTCGATCACGTCCTGGGCCGAATAGCGCCATACCGATTGGCTGGGCGGAACGGGCTGCAAAGCGGAGCGGGTTTCGATGCCGGTTGCAACCACGAGGTAGTCTTCGGGGGCGGTGATCTCAACGGTGTAATTGCCAAAATTGGAGAAGAATTCGTTGTTGGCGTGGAAGGGATACGCATTCCAACCGGCCTCTGTCCACACGCCCAGCTTGGGGAACCACTGCCCGGCCATGAAGAAAGGCTGCCCGTCCGCGTCGAGCGCCCAGCCGGTGCGCGCGATCACGCGCGGAAGCTGAGCTCGGAAGGATAGCTCGACCACCACCTGCCCGCCGGGTGGAACCGGGCTGGGCAGCGCAGCGCGGGCCAGGGTGCCATCTTCCAGCGGCACCAAGCGCAGCGCCGGGCCGTCCTGCAGGCGCAGCCCGCTGACCTCGATCCAGCCATTGTGATCCGGGTCGAAGGAACTGCCATGCCCTGCGCCGCCCGTCTCGCGCATGAAGAGTGTGTCTGCGCTGGCGAATGCGTTCAGGTATAGATGGAAGACCAGGTCAGGGATCGGAGTGGAAGTAATATTCGTATAGGTGATGGTCTCTTGCCCACGCAGCTGGCGCTGTTCTGCATCCAGGGTGACCAAGATGGCGTAAGAGGCCACGTCAGCGGCTGCCTGGCGAATCGAAGCCGGGCGAGCAGCGGCCGGCCCGCGCAGCGCAGCCAACATTATCAGCGCCAGCAGCAGCGCTGCCAGCCGGGCGGACAAGGTGGGGGTAAAATCGCGCGCGGGCCTCTTCATGGGGCAAATAATACCATGAACGGGCGTATAATTTCTTTACCCTCGGCGACCCGGCCGGGTCGCCGAGGCACCCATGTAGCATTCAAACAACTTTAATGGAGATAAGATGCCCAAGAAGATCAAAGCTGCTGTCATTGGTGTTGGCGTTGGGGTAGCGCATGCCGAGGCTTATGCGGCAAACCCGGATGCTGAGCTTTACGCCCTGTGCGATGCGGACCTCGTTCGTCTGAAAGAGCGCGGCGAACAGTTTGGCGTTCCGCCCGAATTGCGATTCACGGACTACAATGACCTTTTGAAACTGCCCGAGCTGGATGTGGTCTCGGTTGGCCTGCCGAATTTCCTGCATGCGCCGGTGTCGATTGCCGCGCTGCGGGCCGGTAAGCACGTGTTGTGTGAGAAGCCGCTCGCCACCTCGTCCGCCGAGGCTGGTGAGATGGTGGCTGAGGCGCGCGCCTGCGGCCGGCAGTTGATGGTATGTTTTAACTACCGCTTCCGCGAGGATACGCGCTGGCTGATGAGCATGCGCGAAGCGGGCCGGTTTGGCAGCATCTATTACGCTCGCGCCGGCTGGCTGCGCAACAGCGGAATTCCTGGCTACGGCGGGTGGTTTACGAACAAAGCTATGTCAGGCGGCGGTCCGTTGATCGACCTGGGCGTCCACATCCTGGACCTGACCCTGTGGTTGATGGGCTACCCGCGCGCTGTTTCGGTCAGTGGGTCGACCTATGCCATGTTTGGGCCACAGGGGAAAAAATCGCCGGGCCGGCGGCGCGGCCCAGGCGGCTTCGATGTGGAAGACCTGGCAGCCGGTTTCGTCCGTTTTGAGAACGGAGCGGCTTTGCAAATCGAGACGAGCTGGGGCTCGCACACCAAACCGGGCCGCGATGATTACTTCGTCACCCTATACGGCAGCGAGGGCGGCGCGGAGATGTACGTGGCGAACTATAGCGACCGCGACACACTCAGCTTTTTTAGCGAAGACTGCGGGCAGTCGGTGCTGGTCAAGCCGAATATCGTTAACCGGACCGGCGGGCATACCCTGGCGGTAGCGCATTTTATCCACTGCGTGCAGAACAACCTGCCGGTCGAGTCGACCGGCGAGCAGGGCCTGGCGCTGATGCGGATCATCGATGGGCTGTACGAGAGCGCCCAGACCGGCCGCGAAGTCCGGCTGGATTAGGTTTTATATCTCAGGAGTATGTGCGCGCAAACGCGCCACATACTCCTGAACTGGGGATATGATGAGCAATCTTGACGTTTGCCGGGCCAACTTTGCGGATGAAAGCGGCAGTGCGGCCATCTACACTGTGCTGGCTGAGGTGGAAAAGGATGAGCGGCTGGCCGAAGTCTACCGGCGTATGGCCGCGGCTGAGCAAAAGCACGCTGCACACTGGGCGGAACTCATCCAGGCTGCCGGCGAGCCTGCGCCGGAGTGGAAACCAACCTGGCGCCAGCGCTCACTGCTATGGCTGGCGCGGCGCTTTGGCGCGAGCATGGTCTTGCCCAGCATGCAGAATATGGAGCGAGAGGGGGTGGCCGGCTATTCAAAGCAGGGTGCGGTCGTCTCTGCTGAGGCGCCCGGCATGGCCCGCCAGGAGCGCTCGCACGCCATGATGATCACCCAGATTACCCGTTCGCTGCGGGGAGGGATGGAAGGCGGCGCGCTGGCCTTGCTGGAAGGCCGTCACCGCTCGACCGGCGGTAATGCTCTGCGCGCGGCTGTCCTGGGCGCCAACGATGGGCTGGTCTCAAACCTCAGCCTGGTGATGGGCGTAGCCGGGGCAACGCTCGACGAGCGGACGGTTCTGATCACCGGGCTGGCCGGGCTGCTGGCCGGGGCCATCTCGATGGCGTTGGGCGAGTGGCTGTCGGTCCAATCTTCGCGCGAGCTGTACCACCACCAGATCCAGGTTGAAGAGGCCGAGATAGCCGACAACCCGGAGGAGGAGATCGAGGAACTGGCCTTGATCTACGAAGCGCGCGGGCTGAAGCGCGCGCAGGCCCACGCCCTGGCCACCCAGATCCTTGCCAACCCCGACAGCGCCTTGCAGACCCTGGCGCGTGAAGAGTTGGGGATTGACCCGCAAGAATTGGGCGGCTCGGCCTGGGAAGCAGCCCTGACTTCCTTCATCTTGTTTGCGATCGGGGCAATTATCCCGGTCATTGCTTTCACTTTCTTGAGCGGGCTGACGGCTGTGGTGGTCAGCATCCTGTTCAGCACGGTGGCCCTCTTTGGCCTGGGCGCGGTGATCACCCTCTTCACCGGAAAGCCGGTCTGGTTCTCAGGGATGCGGATGGTCGTTTTCGGGCTGCTGGCGGCGGCGGTCACCTTTGGCATTGGCCGGCTGATCGGGGTCAGCCTGGCGGGATAGGCCTGGCCTGGCGATTGACCCAGATGAGAGGATCAAATCATCTTTTGCCTTGAAACGCTGTGCGGGGGCAATTTCTAGCGTGCAGGTGTATGCTCGTTTAGCATCTCGCTCAGAATGGCCGCTGCTCCCTGCACAAAGACGGCGCAGCCGGTATAGCGGCCCTCTGTGCGCGCCTGGGCCTGGCCTTCCGGGGTGCTGATATCGACTCCCAAGAGGTCTTTGCAGTCGAGAGCGCCAAAGCGTTCCGCGAAGCGGGCCTGGAAGCGCCGCGCCAGCGCGTAGGTTTCTTCCTTGGCGGCTTTATCGCCGGGGATGACGATGCCCCGCGCCAGGCCTAGCGCCATCAGCCCTCCGCTGACCGCACCGCAGGTATGCCCAAGACGTCCCATGCCACCGCCAAACCCGGCTGCGACCTGCGCGGCCTGTTCGAGCGAGAGCCCATAGGTCTCGGCAAAGGCCAGCAGCACCGATTGCGAGCAGTTGTAGCCTTGTTTGAAGAATGCACCGGCCAGTTCGCTGTGATCCATAATTTACCTCGCTATGATGTGAGTTATGTTTGATTGATCATACTGCCAATAAGTGCTGGAAGGAAGCGCCTGGGAAAAAGCGCCAGGCTGGAGGATCCGGGCTGGGATTTTGGTCAATCTTTGGCTTCTAAGTGCTTTTCCTCAAACAGGGTTGGAACCACAATCTCAGCCTCGGGCAGGATGGCGCGCACCTGTTGAATATAAGTGGGCAGGTCGATGTGACCAACCGGTAGCCAGCCGCGCAGGCCCTGGCGGCGGGTGATCAGCATGGGGCGCAGCGGGAGGGAGATTGGGCGGGTAAAGTCGTCCCAGTGGATTGGGATCACCTGGCGCGGGTTGACGGCCTGCAGCAGCGCGCGCAGCGATCCGGAATGCTGGTAGGGGATCAGAAAGTGCGTGTCGGCCGGGATGGGATGGCTGCCGACCAGCACGGACTGCCCGCCGGCCTGGATGCGGAAGGCATAACAGGCGTCCATGCGGTAGTCAATCGGTCGCAGCGGTGGACGCTCCCGCCCATCGGTCAGGCGCCCGGGCAGTGGCCCATTGATCCAGCGGTCGATAGGGGTGCGGGTGTGGCGACCCGGGAGGACCTCGACTGTGAACGGCCCCAACGCCAGCCGGTCACCGGGCTGGATGCTAGCAAGCTGCTCTTCGGGCAGGCCGTGCAGCCTGAGCAGCGCGTAAGTGTTGGGCGAGCCGTAGGCCCGCGCGCCGGTCAGGCGCAGCACGTCCGGCACGTCGAGCAGGTGGTCGTAATGGGCGTGCGTGACCAGCAGGTAGTCGGCCGGCGGGGTGTGGCGGGCGACCAGGGCCGGGTCAGGCAAGACGCGCCTGAAGGTCAGCAGCGCCCGTACCGGGGGACGGGTGAAGAAGGGGTCGACCAGCAAGCCGCGCCCATCCGCCTGGAAAAACAGCCCGGCTGCACCCAGCCAGCGGAAGGTCAACCCCGAACGGCTTATATTCCCCATTCGTACATCCCGGGCTTGAGTGACGCAGCCACAGGCTGGCCCCTGGCGTCAGCCATGTGGATGCGCGCCCGCAGCGGTTGTCCTGACCGGAGCGCTGCCTCGACCATCCCGCGTGTCACCGGCCCTAGCGGCAGCTTGGCGCGCCGGTTTCCTTGCCATTCGCCATCCTTCCACTCACCCCAGCACAGGTAGAGAAACTTTCCGCCGCTCGGCCCATGCACGGCCTTGCCAGAGAAGCGCAGCGTGCCTTCACCTGGATCGACCGCCACCTGAGCGGGAAACCGCAGGACGACCTGCTCAACCGGGCAGAGCACGTCCTGTTCGACCGACTGCCCGACCTGCACTCCCAGGCGCAGCTCGTTTAGCCCGGGCGGGATCTGCGTCGGAAGATCCACACAGATCAGTTCGATATCGAGTGAAAATTTTTCTGTCATTTTAATCCTTCCTGCTCTCACTGGTCGGACATTTTCTCCAGTATAGACGAAAAATTCGTTTGGCGCGACAGAAAGAAACCTGCCCAGGCGAAAGCAGGGGTGGGTAAATGCTTGTCCCCATTTTTTGATTGAAGTATAATGGATGAAATTATTAACGTCGTCGACAGGGAACAAGCGTGGGAAAGCGGCCCAGAGAGCCGGGTAATTGGTGAGAGCCGGGCGCCAGGAACCTGCGTTCGCCGCCCTCGAGACGGAGAGAGAACGGAGCCGGAACGGCTCTTAATAAATTCTCCCGGGCGCGCCCGTTACAGCGTACTGCCAGGTGATGTGGGGCTGCGAGCCGCGCGCGCCGGGTGGGTGAGGCCGGGCCTGCGAGGGGCTGGCGAAGCGAGGTGGTACCACGATGAAAACGGTCAGCGTTCATCGTCCTCAGCCAGGATGCTGAGGATGTTTTGTTTAACAAGGAGAACCGATGAACGCGCAAGAATTGAAGGATCGTTATATCCGCTTTTTTCAACAACGCGGGCACCAGCCGATCCCTTCCGCGCCGCTGCTGCCCGAGAACGATCCAACTGTCCTGTTCACCACCGCCGGGATGCATCCGCTGGTGCCTTTCTTGCTGGGCGAGCCGCACCCGCAGGGCCGGCGGCTGGTCAACGTGCAACGCTGCATCCGCACCAACGACATTGACGAAGTAGGCGATTCGACCCACCTGACTTTCTTTGAGATGCTGGGCAACTGGTCGCTGGGCGATTACTTCAAAGAAGAATCGCTGGCGATGAGCTACACCTTCCTGACGGAAGACCTGGGCATCAACCCGGCCCGACTGGCGGTGACCGTCTTCGCCGGGGATGAAGACGCGCCGCGCGACGAAGAGTCAGCCGGGACCTGGCGCCGGTTGGGCATCCCTTCAGAGAGGATTTTTTACCTGCCAAAGACAGATAACTGGTGGGGCCCGGCCGGGCTGACCGGGCCGTGTGGGCCGGATTCGGAAATTTTCTACAACACTGGCTTGCCCGATCACCCGGGCTGCCGGCCAGGCTGTCCCTGCGGACGGTGGCTGGAAATCTGGAACAATGTCTTTATGGAATACAGCAAAGGCGCGGATGGCAGTTACACTCGCCTCAGCCAGCGCAACGTTGATACCGGCATGGGGGTTGAGCGCACGCTGATGACCCTGCAGGGCCGCCAGGATGTCTTTACCGTCGACACGCTTGCGCCGCTGGTCGCGGCAGTCGAGCGGCTGTCTGGGCGCTCCTACGCAGAAGATCCGCGGCCTTTCCGCGTGATCGTCGACCACCTGCGCGCGGCGACCTTCGCAATTTCGGATGGGGCGCTGCCTTCCAACGTGGAGGCCGGCTATGTCGTGCGGCGGCTGATCCGGCGGGCCATCCGCTACGGGCGCGAGCTGGGCATCCGCCAGAACTTCTGTGCCGAAGTGGGTAGCGTGGTGGTCGATGAGATGGGCGCGGCGTACCCGCGCCTGGAGGCGCGTTGGGCGCAGGTGGCCGAGGCGCTCGACCGCGAGGAGACCCGCTTCAAACAGACGCTCGAGCGTGGGCTGAAGCAGGTCCAAAAGGTGGTCGAACGCGTGCGGGCCGAGGGGAATCAATCGATCAGCGGTGAGGCGGCTTTTGACCTGTTCGAGACCTATGGCTTCCCTTTGCCGCTGACGGTCGAGCTGGCTGCGGAACAGGGGTTGGTAGTGGACGAGGCCGGCTTCGAAGCGGCTTACGAAGCGCACCGCGCGCTTTCACGCCAGGCCCAGGAGCGCCGCTACCGGGGCGGTCTGGCAGACCATGCCGAGCAGACTACCCGGCTGCATACCGCCTCCCACTTGCTGCAGGCAGCGCTGCGCCAGGTGCTCGGCCAGGACGTGCGCCAGATGGGTTCGAATATCACTTCCGAGCGGTTGCGCTTCGACTTCTCACATCCTGAGCGGCTGAGCGAGGATCAACTGGCCCAGGTGGAACGGATTGTGAACCGGCAGATTGAGCGCGACCTGCCGGTCAGCGTGGCGGTCACAACTCTCGACCAGGCCCTGGCAGAAGGCGCGCTGGCTTTCTTTGGCGACAAGTACGGTGAACAGGTCAAGGTCTACACCATCGGTGATTTTTCAAAGGAGGTTTGCGGCGGCCCGCACGTCGAGCACACCGGCCAGCTGGGGCGCTTCAAGATCCTCAAACAGGAGGCGGTTGGGCATGGCGTCCGCCGTATCCGGGCTACCCTGGAGGAAAACTGACCTGACCTGTACTCAGATGCAGTGGGCTGCGCGCACCACTACATCTGATAAAGCACCGGTTATGTATTGAAAACGGTCTTTAACCCCGCCAGGAAGGTCTTGCCAATCATCCCGGCGGTGTATCCCTCGCTTCAAAAACCTGGCTGTTCAATCGCAGGTTTGGAAACTGCTCGCTTGCCAATATCTTGACCACCCGCTGAAAGCCAGGCAGCTGCCCCTCATCGAGGCTGCCGACTGCCAGGTACAGGTCGGTGACCGGTTGATTGGGCTGCTCAGCGTAGCGCGCTGCGCGCTCCAGGAAGAGATCATCTGCGCCAGGCCAGGTGCAACTGGCCGCCACATGCCGCCGGAACATGCCCGGTTGGGTGAGCAGCATGTGCAGGGTGAAGAACCCCGCGCTTGAAAACCCGAACAGCGCCCGGTCGCCTGGGTCGGCCCGGTATTGGCTTTCGACCAGTGGAAATAATTCCTCCTGGAAGAAGCGGGTGAATTCCTGGTGGCGCGTCTGGTGCGGCGGAGTCTGGAACTGCGCGGTGCAAAAGTCGCGGTCGCGCAGTATTCCGTGCTCAGCCCAACTCGAGATTCCATCGTAGGCGATCCCCACCACCAGCATCTCCGGCACCTCCCCGGCGCCCATCAGGGTTGGGATCAGGCCTACTGCGGCCGGAAAGGCAAATTCACCATCCGGGACGTACAGAACCGGGTAGGCGCGGTTTGAGTTGTGATAGCTGAACGGGAACCACACTCCAATCTGGAAGTCCTGGCCGGCGATGTTTGAATGGAGAATATGGGCTTCGGTGTTGAAGAGGCCAAAGCGTGGCAAGGTTGTATTGTTCATGCAGTTCTCTTTTTGGGGGATATCGGCCTGGCGCCGGCAGGCCAGGTCAGAAGGAGGATTTCTATCAATATTGTACTCAGGCTGCTTTGCCTGTAAAGGGAAAGCGTTCCCTATCCCAGGCTTTTCATGGGCGGTATTATCTTTTCCTGGACAAATAAATACAAAAAATGTATACTTGTTTCGATACATGTTTGCGGCTTGTTTCCCGGGATCTTTTGTGCCTGAATATTCAACGCACTTTCATTGCTCTGTTTCTATCCAGCCTGTAAGCGCCTGGCGTGGGGGCCATTCATGATCGCCGACCTGGGTGAGATCATCCTTCTATCTTTGCAGGTGTCGGGGGTTGCGCTGGTGATCAGCACATTGATTGGCATTCCAGTTGGGGCTGTGTTGGGGCTGACCCGTTTTATGGGCCGGCGCTTGCTGGTGGCCCTGCTTTATACGGGTATGGGCTTCCCTCCGGTGGTGATCGGTTTGTTTGTTTACCTGCTGCTTTCGCGCAGCGGTCCGCTTGGCTCGCTCAATTCGCCCCTGGTCCCGGCCTTATTCACGCCCGAGGCCATGGTGGTAGCCCAAAGCATCATCGCCTTTCCCCTGGTGGCGGGCTTTACGATGGCGGCAGTGATGGGCGTTGATCCACACCTCCGCCAGCAGGTGATGTCCCTGGGGGCGACGAAACGGCAGGCTGCACTGGCAGTGCTGATGGAAGCCCGCGTCGGCGTGGTGGTCGCGGTCATCGCCGGGTTTGGCGGGATCATCTCCGAAGTTGGGGCGGTGATGATGGTAGGCGGGAATATTGAGGGACGCACGCGGGTACTGACGACCGCCATCGTTCTTTCGACCCGCCAGGGCGATTTTAACCTGGCTATCGCGTTGGGCCTGGTCCTGTTGTCGATCACTTTCCTGGTGAATCTGGCCATGCTGCGCCTCCAGGGAAAATCTTTCGAAGAGTAGAAGCATGTGGATCAACCGGTATATCGCTTAGAGAAGATTACCAAGACCTACGACACACGCAAGGTGGTGGAGATTGAGCGCTTGGCAATCCGGCCGGGCGAAATCCTGGCGCTGGTGGGTCCCAGTGGGGCAGGCAAAAGCACTCTGCTGCGCCTGCTGAACTTTTTGGAACCACCCACACAGGGAGAGATTCATTTCCACGGTTGCGCCTTTTCCGCCGAGAAAGAGATGCCGCTGGAAATGCGCCGGCGGGTTACCATGGTTTTTCAACGTCCGCTGCTGCTCAACCGGAGCATTGAAGCGAATGTTGGTTTTGGGCTTGCGCTGCGCGGGGCCCGCGAAACGAAGGAGCACGTGCGGTCTGCCCTGGCAGAAGTAGGCAT
>CAZBDC010000056.1:0-28306 GCA_964490575.1 uncultured Anaerolineaceae bacterium
GATAATGAGCGGTGACTGGAGTTCAGACGTGTGCTCTTCCGATCTGGTTGCCCTGGGTGACCGCCCAGGTAGAGCGGTCGCTGGCAATCATCATGGCGTTATGGTTGTCCATGATGGAATCCAGGTCGGCAATGGCGGGCAGGACGGCTTTTGGCCCGCCGCTGAACCCGGCAAAAAAGTGCGGCTCGATAAAGCCGGTTAGAATGCGGACATCTGCTTCCATGTAGAAACGGTTCGCCCGCACCATCCGCCCGGTATGATTCGCGGCGATCTCAACCAGGTTTGCGTCATCCCAGGCGTCATGTTGGATAACCCGGTAGTGGTGGAAGATATCGCTCCCCAGCATCTGTTCCAACTCTTCGTCCGTCTGTTTACGGTGCGAAGCTAACCCGTTAATGAGCACCACCTGGTCTGGACCGACACCGGCATTCGAAAGCTCACGCAACAACACGGGCAACACGCGGTCATTGGGCATGGGCCGGGTAATGTCACTGAAGACGACCGCCACCCGGCTGCTGGCTGGAACGAGTTCGCGCAGAGGCGGCGATCCGATGGGAGACCGCAGCGCTGCCAGGATGGCTGCTCCTTCATCGGCCAGCCCGGGGACAAACAGGGGCTCGATTACCGTCGTATGAGCTTCATCGGGAATATCGAGCCACAATCCTTCCCGTCCATAAGCCAGCTTGATTTGCATTGGTACCCTCCAGATTTCTGATTATAATATGAGATACAGGCTAACATTGATATGAATGCTCTACTTCAGAGCAGTTACAACCGGGCAACGATAAAGCGAGGTTTTCATGAGCAAACTATTATATCGCGTCGAAGACTTGAAAACGTACGTGGTCAAATTCTTTGGCAAGCATGGTGTCTCCGAGGAAGATGCGCGGATTGCGGCGGAGGTCCTGGTGGCGGCTGACCTGCGAGGCGTGGATTCGCACGGCGTGATTCGCCTGGACACCTATTATGGCACTCGCCTGCGCACCGGCCGGCTGGATCCGGCCACGCCAATGAAAGCGCTCCATGAAACGCCCACCACGGTCGCATATGATGCTGGGGCAGGGCTTGGCCAGGTGGCCGGTTACCGGGCGATGCAGCGCTGTATAGAAAAAGCGCGTGAGGTTGGCCTCTCGATGGTGACCGTGCGCAACAGCAACCATTACGGTATCGCCGGTTATTATGCCATGATGGCGTTGTCGCATGACATGATTGGGGTCAGTTTCACTAACTCTCAGCCGTTGGTCGCCCCCACCTATGGGCGAACGTCGATCCTGGGCACCAACCCCATCGCTGTTGCGGCGCCAGCCGGGCACAACCGGCCTTACGTGCTCGATATGGCCACCAGCATTGTTCCGATTGGCCGTGTCACGGTTTATCAAAAGTCGGGCCGGTCCATCCCCGAGGGATGGGGGATCGACAAAGATGGCCTGATCACTACCGATCCCAATGCGGTGTTGAAAGGCGGGGCGTTAATGGCGCTGGGCGGGACGGACATCATGCGCGGCTATAAAGGGTACGGTTTATCTTTGTTGGTCGATATCTTCTCTGGGATCCTATCTGGCTCCTCATTTGGGAAAGATGTGGGACATCCCAATGAAAGCCGCCCGGCAGACGTGGGCCACTTCTTCGCCGCCATCCGGATCGATGCTTTTCGGCCGCTGGAGGACTTTATCCGCGACATGGATGCCCTGCTCGACCAGCTCAAGAACGCACCAAAAGCGGTTGGCCAGGAGCGCATTTACATCCACGGCGAGAAGGAATTCGAGTTGGCCGAACGGAACGAGCGGGAAGGTGTCCCACTCATGCCGGAAGTGGTCGAGATGCTCAAACAGACCGGCGAGCAGGTAGGTGTGCCGTTTGACCTGAAACCGGCTGGCGAGCGGGATTAATTGACCGGGCGACGCGGATAAGGGTCAGGAACGGCAGGGGCAGGCCGGTTTGGGTTTCCCTGTCCGCGTCCTATTCTCCTGACTGGATTTTTTGCAATACCCAGCTGGCGATTTGGTCGGCGCCGTTCAACCCGCCTGGCCGCTGGCGCGGGCGAGAAAGCATTTCTGGCAGCAGGTCCAGCCATTCTCCGCTGAAAAAACGGGCTTCTGAAAGCTCGACCGCGCCCATTGTCTCACGGGCAAACCGTCCCATCGGCAGCGACTCGGGAAAGCGCTCGCGGGGAATGTAGGCATAGGGAATGCCGGTCGCATACGCCTCTGCCAGGGTGCTGTAACCGAGCTTTCCAACCATGACATCCGCAGCTGCGACCAGGTCCGGGTGGTAGAGGTTGGAGTGGTGGGGGATCACCACCAGGCTGCCACGTTTTTCGTAGGTGTCACTTCCGCCTGGAACCAGGAAAATAGTATCAGAGGCTGACTCTAACCTGGCCAGGAAGGGGTACTGTGTGAGGATGCCGCCCATCGTAATCATGACAACGCGGGCTTCCAATGGGATTCCAAGCCGCTGGCGGGTGATTTCCATCGCGTTGCGAGGTTTGCGACTGACCACATGGGAAACCAGCTGGGCCGGCAAGCTGTAATCACAGGCCGGTTCAGTCCGGATATGCAGGTCGGCGGAGGCAAAAACCGTTTTAAGATAATCGATATGTGGGGCCAGGCCGGGTTCCTCAGCCAGGTATCCTTCGTATATCCAATCCCAGGTGAAATTTTCAACCAGGATTGAAGGCAAGCCAGCTGCCTGGGCTATGGCAATCCCCAGTGGAGAAATATCGCAAAATACCATCTCGCAGCCCTGTGCGGTGACCTGCCGGGCCAGGGTTTGAACTGATCCGTGATGAAAAGGTAAAAACTCGTCCAGTCGTTTGACAGTTTTCGGCAGATCCTCCTGCATTGAACTTGCCTGTACCAGGCCGATGTCCGTCAGCAGTTCGTGGTAGTTAAATGCGCCCTCGTTCGACATGTTGAAGAACCAGACAGGGACCCGGGTATAGATCTCGAAAACCATGTCTGGGAGCATGCGATAAAAGGCGTTCATTACTGCTGCGGCCCGGGCGGCGTGCCCATATCCATGCGGCGTAATAAAGTAAGCAATTCGATGCGGTTGGCGGTTCGTCATGGGATTTCTATCTCTGGTTGGTGACCTGGTGTATTTCGCTGCCGTGGGCTGATTATACCGTAGGGAGCCCGCGGCCCCTGCATATCTGCGCTGCTGATGCCCGGTAGTGCTCGAGGTTGTGGCGGCTGATGACCGTCAGATCCGCCGGGATGTCCTCCGGAAAGAACCATCCAATGGCCGTGCATTTTCCTGGCTCAAGGATGCGCGCTTCGCCAGACAGGGGCCGGCAGACAAAGGTTGGCGATACCCAATGCTGGCCCTCTTCTGGCAGGATGTGGTCGACCACATCGAGCAGTGGGCCGACCTCGATCTCCAACCCATATTCTTCGCGGATTTCGCGGCGCAAGGCGTCGGCCAGCCGCTCGCCAAACTCGACGGACCCGCCTGGAAATTCCCACAGGCCACGCTCGTTCTTTGCCAGCGGGCCGCGCTGCGCCAGGAACAACTGCCCGCGCTCATTGGCAATGATTGCCCCAACACCCACCCCGATGTAATCAATCCCTCGTTTCAAAGCGCTAATCCCCTGGAAATTTGGAAGTATACTTTGATTATGCCTGATGATACCATGAGAAAGGCCAGCCCGAAGCGCTACCCGATCCCGGCCGGCGAAGCCCGCGCTGAAATCACTGTGATCAACTCGCGCTTTATAGCCAGCCTTGCCCCTGCCTTCAGCGTCGAAGAGGCGCGCGCCTTCATCAACCGCATCAAGGCTGAGTTTGCGGATGCATCCCACAACGTCCCGGCCTTCTTGATCGGTTATGGGCCCAGTTTAACGGCGCACTGCACCGATGATGGCGAGCCCTCTGGCACCGCCGGGCGCCCTGCCCTGGCTGTACTGCAGGGCAGCGGCTTAGGGGATGTTGTTGTGGTGGTAACCCGTTACTTTGGCGGGACCAAGCTGGGAACCGGCGGGCTGGTGCATGCCTATAGCGAAGCTGTCAAAGCGGTTCTTGTAAATCTCCCGCGGGCGGAAAAGATCCCTACGTATACTGTCATGCTGGCCTGCGAATATGCTCTGTTCGAGCGGATTCGCCTGCTGATTCAATCCCACCGTGGCGAGATCCTGGATGAGGATTTTGGGGCGGATGTTACCGTGACTGCCCGCTTCGCCGTCTGGCACCTGGAACCGTTTCAATCTGCACTGCGTGAGTTATCCCGCGGCGCCCTGCAGGCAGAAATCATCGAGACTAACCCGGAGACGATTATGCCATTGGGTTCATTTCTTAATGAGGCCGCTGGCCCGGATGGTTAGTCTGCTTTTCAGGGGCTGGCCGATTTGGAACTATCCTAATCGACCCGGCGTCTTATATAGTGAGCATGGATGTCTCTTTGACAGCATTTATCATCCAGCTCGATTGGGGAACCTATGAACGCAAAACTTATCTCGATCTTTGTTTTTATTCTCTTGGTGACCAGTGCATGCAGCTTTGGTGGGTCGCCGGTGTCAATCCCAGACACGCAAGGATCCGCGCAAACTCAGCAGGCAGACATCGATCAGGCTGTGCGCGGAACGGCGACAAGCTCTGTTTTACAAACCCAGGTTTCTGCTCTCGAAACCCAGGTGGCCCAGCCGACGGCCACGGCCGGGCAAATTATTGTGGTGGTGACCGCGACCCCTGAACCGGCCACCTCCACTCCGACTGAGACGGCAGTTCCGCCTACCGCAACCGCCACAGCCACCAGCACGGCGACGCTCCAACCACCCACCGCCACGGCTGTTCCGCCGACGGCAACTTTTACCGTCACGAATACCCCGGTCCCTTGCAACCAGGCCACATTTGTCGCGGATGTCACTGTTCCGGATGGTACCAATTTCTTGCCTGGCTCGAACTTCACCAAGACCTGGCGCCTGAAAAACACCGGCTCATGCACCTGGACGACTTCTTATGACCTGGTCTTTGTGAGTGGGGACCAGATGAGCGCTCCTTCTGTGATCGATCTGCCCGGAAACGTTGTCCCGGGCCAGGTAATCGACCTGTCGGTTCCTATGACAGCCCCAGCCAGCCCGGGCAGCTACCGGGGAAACTGGAAACTGCGCGATCAGGCCGGGTA
Source organism: uncultured Anaerolineaceae bacterium (assembly GCA_964490575.1). Lineage (GTDB taxonomy): Bacteria > Chloroflexota > Anaerolineae > Anaerolineales > Anaerolineaceae > DSYU01. The sequence goes on from CAZBDC010000056.1 coordinate 5,119, forward strand.
CCTGTTCGGCGTAGGCCGGACTGGCGTCCCCTTCTACGTGGACATCAAGGTGGTCGCGCCATCCACAGGCGTTCCGTTTGATATGGCTGCGTTATACTGCACGGCAGAGTGGACCGGGGGTGATACCCGGCTGCCCTGCCCGGGAACTGATTTTGACAGCCGTGGTTTTGTTTTGCGAATCGATAAACCCACGCTCGAATCGGGCTATGTTGATGATGAACCGGTTCTGCTTACCCACCCGCAGATGATCACCGACGGTGTGATCCGGGGCAAATACCCGGCCATCCGGGTGGAGAGCGGTTATCACTTTGTTGCCACCATCGGCTGCGCTTACCGCGCGGAGAAATGCGATGTAAAGTTCCGGCTGGATTACCAGATTGGCAGCGAAGCGATCCAGACCCTGGCGACCTGGCATGAAGTCTACGAAGGGCAGTTCCGCCTGGTCGATGTGGATTTAAGCAGCCTGGCCGGGAAAGATGTCAAATTTATCTTGACTGTTCTGGCGAATGGGGTCTCCACGGATGATCGCGCGCAGTGGTTGAAGCCACAAATTGTGAAGAAGTAACCGTGTTCAGAAAGCCGCGGGGAAAGGGCAGCCTTTAGGTAGAGGTGTTCAACAAGTTCGTTTGGAATTTCTCTACCCACACCTGGAGGTTCGAGACTCCAATCATCTTTTGCTAACTGGCATGAGGCTGTCCAAATGATTTTTTAGTCAGCCTCATGCCATTGGAACTTTTTGATGCCCTGTGTCGTTTTAAGGGTATAAGCGCACCAAATATTGATGCGCCAGGATGATCGATGTGAGACAAACCACTGCTCCTGGTTTTTGCCAGGAGCGGTGACTGAGGGAGAATGTGATGAAAACGAAATTTTGGATGATTGTAACGGTATCGATAATCAGTACATTGTTGTTAGGCGCCTGTTCGAGCCTGGTACCCCAGACCGGGTCGGACCAGGCAGACGACGCGTCCAGGCAGGCAACGCTGGTCGCTCAGGCCGTCGAGGCTACCTCAACAACTGGCGCTTTGCAGACCCAGGTGGCTCAGTTGCAAACCCAGGTGGCTGTTACTCCCACTGAGGCCCCACCCCAGGATACAGCCACACCTACCATTGTTCCGCCTACGGCTACCCCAACTCTGGTTCCAACGGCCACGGCCGTGCCTCCTACGCCGACGCCTTCCATCCCCTGCAATGCGATCGCATTTGTGCGCGATGTAACGATCCCGGACGGCTCAGTCCTTACCCCGGGCATGTATTTTACAAAGACATGGCGGCTTCGCAACGTGGGCAGCTGTACCTGGACTCCGTTATATGATCTGGTTTTTGTCAGCGGTGATTCGATGGGCGCGCCGGCGGCAGTCGATATGCCCGGTTACGTACAGCCTGGTGAGGTGATCGATCTTTCCGTGAGCATGACCGCGCCAGCGTATGAAGGGAACTTCCGCGGGTACTGGCGGCTGCGCGATGCCCAGGGCGTTCTGTTCGGCCTTAGCAGCAGCGGATCATCTTTCTATGTCGACATTCGGGTCCAGAGGCCGCGGTCCGACTCTCCGCTGGATTTTGTCGCCAGTTACTGTGCTGCTGAATGGAGCAGCGGCGCCGGGCGGCTGCCCTGCCAGGGCGCCCAGGACGACAGCCGTGGTTTCGTGCGGCGGATCGACCGGCCTACCCTCGAATCGGGATATATCGACGATGAGGCGGCTCTGCTGACTCACCCTCAGATGATCACCGACGGCATGATTCGCGGTAAATACCCGGTCATGCGGGTCGAAGAGGGAATGTATTTTGTGGCTGTGATCGGGTGTGGCTACCAGGCAGAACGCTGCAACGTGAAATTCCAGCTCGATTACCAGATTGGCAGCGGTGCGATCCAGACCCTGGCGTCATGGCAAGAGGTGTACGAAGGACAGTTCCGCCCGGTGGATGTTGACTTGAGCGGCCTGGCAGGCCAGGATGTCCGGTTTTATCTCACCGTCTTCGCCAATGGATCTTCCAGCGATGATCTTGCGCTGTGGCTGGCCCCGCGGGTAATCTCGAAAGGGATTCCGAACGTCATCGATGACCCCCGCCGGCCCGGGAGAGATTAATTCATAGGATCAACCACCCAGCGATGGGCCTGCGTTTTTGTCGCAGGCCCATCGCTGTTTGATATGCTGGCCTGTTGACATCCCAAAAGATGTGGAACAGAGGGTGAAAGGCTATTGGCAGCCGACAGACTGCTGGATGATTTTTTTTGCCTCGGTTTTTTCGAGGGACTCGGGCGTGCTGGCAAGAATGCGTTTCCAAAGCAGGCACAGCATTGGTTGTTTCTCGGCATTTTCAAAACCGGTGCTGATCTCTACTGCCCGATCCCACTGCTGGTCATGCGCGAAGGCTTCGATGAAGACCAGCTTTTCCATCTCGTCGAGCGGCGTCAGGCCGGCAGATTGGGCTGCGTCCCACAATTGGGCAACTGTTTCCCAATCCTGGGATTGGCGGGCAAGATCGGCTTTCTCGAAGTAGTAGCACCATTGTTCGGTTGGCAATACGCCGAACAGGTGTGGCGCGGGCTGGCTGGGCGGCTGGTCGACCAAAACCCAATCCGGGCTGGAAATTTGGGCGGCCTTACGCAGATGTTCGGGCAGGGTCTCGTCGAATGGATCGAGGTCTGGTTCGAGCAGCCGGAAGCAGCGGCTAAAGTCAAACTGAGCAGCCAACACCTGCGAGGTGCTGCCGAGGAATTCCGCGCTGACGTTCGACCCCCGGATGGGCTGGCCCGCTGCCAGGCCGCCATCCAGGTCGCGGTCCACTTCCCGAGAATAGAGCAGGTAATAGGCCAGGTCTGGGAATCGTTCTCGAATGGGATAGATCTGGTTCAACTCTGTGGAAAGGGTGGCCGTATTGTAATAAGTCACCGGGAAGTCGGTGATCAGCAGGGTGGTGCCCTCTGCCATGGCGGGGATGCGCCAGGCAATTTGCCACATCAACCGCTGGTTCCTCACCCAATCCAGCCGAAAATCGTTCGCGATTTGGAAGTGGTAACCACCGGCGGCGGCCACTGCCGCTGCAAGAAATACAACTTTCAGCCTGTTCGATGCGATCCATTCAAGCAGCCCGGCGATCAGCAGCGCCGCCCCGAGGATAAAGGGCAGAGCCATACGAGAATTGAATTCGAGCGGGCGCACTTCCAACTGGGTCAGCCAGAAAGGCCAGCCGGCTGCCAGGAGAGAAACCAGGCCGAGACCCACTAACTGCCAGCGGAGCCGACGCTGACCTGCGCCGGCCGGCGCTGCTTTGGCGGAGGAAAAAGCCAGCAGGGCGGCTGTCCCCAGAACCAGGAGCGCAACTGTCAGCGCGAGGGTTGCCAGGCTGCTGGCCTGGCGGAGGTTCAGGCTGGCCAGGCGCTGAAGCGCGGGCAGCCAGGCGCCCAGGCTGGTCTCAAATAGATCCTGGAGGATGGTTGCAAAAAGCTCCGCCAGGCTGCGAACCGGGTCTGCTTTGAGCTGGCTGAGGAGCAGGATCGGGTGATTGTAAGTCTGGTATTGAAAGAAGAATGCCCGCCAGATCACAACCCCGGCGAAGATAGCCAGGTAAGGCAGCCAGTGCCGGGTCGTCTTGGCAATCAGATGGCGAATTCCCGTTTCCTTCTCATTGACAATGACCGCCAGCAGCGCGGGCCGGACCAGTTCCAGGGTGAAGAAAAATTCCAGGGTAACCAGGTTCACCAGTGAGAGCAGGCAGGCAGTTGCAGTGTAAAGCAGGTAGTGCTGCGGCCGGCGGAGGGCCAGCAGGTTGAAGCACAATGAAAGCAGGAAGGCGGTGTAGACCAGAAAAATATGCCCGTAAGTGAGCGCGATCGGTTGGAGGGCAAAACCAGGATAGACCAGGAAAATGAGCGCGCCATACAGTGCAATCCTGGGTTGGCCCGGCCATAGCAGGCGCAGCAGCCACCAGCCTGCCAGACCGCTGAGCCAGCGCACCAGCAAGGCAAAGAGGTGGCTGCCCACAATGGTCTGCGTGAACACCGGCAGCGTTGCCTGGAAGATCAATCCCCAGGCCGGGCGGTTGGTGGAGAAATAGCGGGTGATGCCTTCCGGCCCAAACTTTTCCCAGGTCCAGAACCAGATCCAGTCATCGATATAGAGGTGGAGCCAGGGGATCAGCAGTCCGTAGCTGAGGATGCTGACCAGCAGCAGAAACAACGGCACAAAAGCCGGCCTGGCTGCCACATCTTTTAATGCTCGCGATAACGCCGGAGATCGCATCGCATATCCCTGGAAGGAAAATGGGTCTGATTTCAGGTTTATCCCCATGACTGTCGGAGAATGGATCAATGATACCTGCAAACATTGGCCTCGTCAAACCTGGCTGACCGACTGGCGCAGTTCGGAAATTATGTTTTAAAATCCCCACACCCTGGCGGAATTGGGGTAAAATAACAATCGCTGGGGCGATGGCGGAATCGGCAGACGCAGCAGACTTAAAATCTGCCGGGGGAGACCTCGTGAGGGTTCAAGTCCCTCTCGCCCCATTTACCTTTCTTGTCAACTGCGCGGCGGATCAGGGAATCCCAAAATTTTGTTTCCACCTGGTGATCCCATGCCTGTGATTAAGTATGCCCATATCTGTGAATATGCCCGCGCGGAAGCCAGCGGGACTGTGTCGATTATTGGGATTTTTGACGCCATCCATGTACCTGCCTGCCCGGCCCGGTTTCCGATCCTGCACGTGATCACCAACCTGGTAGGGCGGCAGGGTGAGGATTTCCAGTTCTACAGCCGCATCGCGGCCCCAGACGGTAAGGTTATCCAGGTTGTCCAGCCTGTTCGCATCCGCTTTGAGCAGGACAACGCGCGCGTAAGCCAGATCAACGGCTATATGGGTGTCATTTTTCCACTCTTTGGCGAATATACGGTTGAGATTTTGATCGATGAGATCGTGGTGCACACGATCCCATTCCAGGTGGTCCAGCGACACCTGCGCCAGTCGTGAGTTCTCATGGCGCCCCCACTTTTGACGACAAAGTTGTTTCCACCGCCGCGGCGCACGCAGCTGGTGCGGCGCCTGCGCCTTATTGAGCGACTGGAAAACGGGTTCAAGCAGCGGTGCAAGCTGGCCCTGGTCTCGGCCCCGGCAGGTTTTGGAAAGACAACGCTGGTGGTTGAAGCAGCTCACGATCTGGGCTGCCGTCTGGCATGGGTATCGTTGGATAGCGCTGATAATGACCTGGCCCGTTTCTGGCGTTATGTGATTGCCGCCCTGCAGAAAATTCACCCGCAAGCTGGCGAGCTGGCCGGGGCAATGTTAGACCAGAACCAGCCGCCGCCGATCGAGACAGTTCTGACCGGCCTGTTGAATGATCTGGTAACCATAAACAATCCACTGCTGCTGGTCCTGGACGATTATCATGTGGTGGAAACCCAGGCGATCCACGACAGCCTGAACTTTTTCATCGATCATCTCTCTCCCCAGGTTTTCCTGGTGATCACAACCCGGGCGGATCCGCCGCTTGCGCTGGCGCGCCGGCGGAGCCGGATGGAGATGGTTGAGGTGCGCGCTTCCGACCTGCGCTTTACCCGCGATGAGGCACTGGTTTTTCTCAATCAGACGATGCTCCTGGGCCTTCCCGCTGGAGAGGTCGAGACACTTCTGCGCCGCACCGAGGGCTGGATTGCCGGCTTGCAGATGGTGGCCCTGGCGATGCGCGGATTAGAACTGGATTCGGCAGGAAGCGGCGAGCGGGATCGACCGCTCGAGTTGGCGCGCAAGGCATTTATTGATACGTTTGATGGCAGCGATCAATACATTGGCGATTATCTCATTGAAGAGGTGCTTCTCCGCCAGCCGCAGCCGGTCCAGGATTTCCTGCTGCAAACATCCATTCTTAACCGGCTGTGTGCATCTCTGTGTGATACAGTTACCCGGGGAGCAGGTGGAGAGAATGAGGCGGGTGCAGTCGAGGGAGCTCCTATTCTGGCCGTTTTCCCGAACTCGCGAACCCTGCCCGGTCATTCGCAAGAGATCCTGTCTTACCTGGAGCGGGCCAACCTGTTTGTGGTTCCTCTGGATAACCGGCAGGAGTGGTTCCGCTATCACCGCCTGTTCGCGGATTTGCTTCAGCGCCGCCTGGCCCGGCTGGCTGCCCCTGAGATGGTTCGCGAACTGCACCGGCGGGCCAGCCTTTGGTACGCGCAGCGCGAATTATGGACTGAGGCGGTTGACCATGCCCTGACGGCGGGCGACGAGGAGCGCGCGGTTGACCTGGTCGAACAGTGCCGGGCAGAGATGTTTCGCCGCAGCGAGATTGTGACCTTTCGGGAATGGATCCTGCGCCTGCCGCAGGAGTTGGTGCTGTCACGGCCGTCACTGTGCATCGCCTGGGGGTGGGCAGCCCTCTCAACCGGGCACGCTGACGAGACGGTCCGGGCAGTGGAAGCTGTCGAGCAGACCACGGGACTGACCGTGAACAGCCTGGCTGGCGGAGAGGCTTCGTTTGCTCAAATGCCGGAGGGAGTTGCCCTGCTGCTGGTCAACCTGGCAGTGCTACGCGCATCGGTAGATATGACCCGTCTTGATTTTCAAAACGCCATCCGCCGCTCCCAACAGGTGCTGGAAAGTTTGGCCTATTACCAGGGGAAGAACCTGACCTTCGCCGCGCAGGATTTTTCATCCGTGGCTTACTTTGTTTTGGGCGGAGCTTATGAAGCGTTGGGGTTAACCGAACAGTCTGCCGAGGCTTATGAAAGGGCTGTGCAGGACAGCCGGGCATCTGGAAATTTGCACATTCTGCCGATGGCCATCAGCCACCTGGCCCAAATCCAGGTTGTGCGAGGGCGTTTGAAGGAGGCTGCTCAGACATACCAGCAGGCGATGGAAACCGCCGCACAGATTACCGGTCACCCTTCACCGCTGGTCAGCGTCGCGCATGCCGGGCTGGGAACGTTGCTATACGAGTGGAACACCCTGGAAGAGGCCCGCATGCATTTTGAGCGTACCCTGGACCTGGGAAAGCCATGGAACAACTGGGAATCACTCCTTGCTGCTTATATCGGACTGGCTCGTGTGCATGTAGCCATTGGCAGTCCTGAACAGGCTGTAATTCTTCTCGACGAAGCGGACCTGGGTTGGAAACAGGTATATCGACAGGCTTCGAACCTGAGCTTTATGGCCTGGAAGGCGTTGATTCTGGATGACGCGGACTTAATCGAGCGCGCTGCTGATCATTTTGAAAGGGCCGGTCCGCCACTTGAAGCTTTCCTGGCCCAGGCAAGTGAGATGGAACAGTTTCTGCGAGCCCGCCTGTGGCTTCGACTTAAGCAGTGGGAAAAGGCAAAATCGATTCTTGTGCCAGGGCAGGAAAAAGCCTGGAGCGGCGAGCGTTGGGGGACCCTGGTTCAGAACCTGATTTTGCAGAGCATCCTGATGTTGAATCAGAACGCGACTGAGCAAGCGTTTAGTTTCATGGAACAGGCGCTGGCCCTGGCTGAGCCAGGTGGTTACATCCGCAGTTTTGTCGACGAGGGCGCGCCGGCTGCTCGCCTGCTGGTTTCAATCAGCGGGTATGGTGGGGATAAAGAGCCACTGGCTCGTCACGCCGCCTGGCTCCTGGCGCATTTCCCGGCTGGTGTGGGTAAACCGCAAATTCAATCTGGGCGTGAGCAGCAACCGCAAAATTTGCCTGGTCAGCAGGTGCTGGTCGAGCCTCTGACCGGGCGCGAGATTGAGATTCTGCGCCTGATCGCCCTCGGGCTGACCAACAGTGCCATCGCCGCCCGGTTGGTCATTGCCCCTGGAACCGTCAAAGTACACACAAACAATATTTATGCCAAGCTGGGGGTTAGCAGCCGGACCGCGGCGGTGGCCAGGGCTCGTTTGCTCGGCATCCTGGCCTGAGATCCTGGGAAAAATATACCCGTCAATTTAATCTCCCTATAACTTTTTGCTGATGCGGCTATACCCGTTGCACTGGTATATTGCTCAAGATGATACCTGCTGTTGCAAATTCGAGGAGTAGTATGGCCAGTCATTTCAGACATATCGGATTACACCAGCCCGGGGATTATCAGATCAGGGTGCAGGGCCGGCTGGAAGCAGATCTTTCGGACTGGTTCAGCGGCGAAGCTCGCTGTGCCATCGAAAGTAGCACTCAGGGCGAACCAGTGACCTGCATGACCGGAATGGTTGCTGACCAGGCTGCGCTGCACGGTCTGCTGCAGCGAATTCGCGACCTGGGGTTGGTTCTGTTGTACGTCGAATGCCTGGCTGCGCATGAAATGCATGAGAACTCGGAGGAAATATGAATAACGGGAAAGCTATTCAGGTGGAAGGACTACATAAGCACTTTGGGGAGGTGCACGCCGTCCAGGGAGTTGATTTTTCGGTTTCAACTGGCGAAATCTTCAGCCTGCTGGGCCCGAATGGAGCTGGAAAGAGCACGACCATCTCGATGCTGGCCTGTTTATTAAAACCGACCCAGGGCGATGCAAGCGTGATGGGGTTTTCAGTGACCAGGGACCCCCAGGCGGTGAAAGCAGTGATCGGCGTGGTGCCGCAGGACATTGCCTTGTTCCCTGACCTTTCTGCCCGTGAGAACCTCGATTTTGGGGGAAAGATGTATGGGCTGCGCGGCGCCCAGTTGCGCAAGCGCGTCGACGCGGTCCTCGAGATGGTCGGTTTGACCGATCATGCCCGGGGGCGTATCGAGCGTTTCTCGGGCGGGATGAAACGGCGCATCAACATTGGCGCGGCGCTGCTTCACCAACCGCAAGTTTTGATCCTTGACGAACCAACTGTCGGCATCGATCCGCAAAGCCGTCGGAGCATCCTGGACGGCGTGAAAGAATTCAACCGCCAGGGCATGACGGTGCTATATACCTCGCACTACATGGAAGAGGTGGCAGAGTTATCGGACCATATCGCGATCATGGATCACGGAAAGGTGATTGCGTATGGCACCCATGCCGAGCTCATCAAGACCGTTGGCGAATTGGACCGGCTGGATTTAGCCGTCAACGGCCCGGCCCAAGCTGTAGCTGACTGCTGGAAGTCTGTGACTGGTGTGCATTCGGTTTCGGCCCGTGAGAATACAGATGGAACCAGCGCGGATGATCTACCCGTGGTTACGGTGCTTGTGGAAGACAGCAACCTGGTTCTACCGGACCTGTTTGAAGCCGCCCGGCAGCTGCGGGCCCGGATTACCTCAGTTGACATCCAGGAGCCAAACCTGGAGACCGTCTTCATCAACCTGACCGGGCGAGCACTACGGGATTAAGGGAAGGTGTGTTATGAAGCTGGTAGATATCGCGATCAAAGATATGCGGCGTTATTTTCGCAGCGCTTTTGCGGTTGGGATGATGCTGGTCATCCCGCTGCTGATTACCGGTTTGATCTATGCTGCATTTGGGGGGGTGCTGGTTTCCAGCGAAACAGACGATTACACCCTCCCGGTGATCAAACTCCAGATTGTTAATCTCGACCAGGGCGATGAGCAGGCCGACATCAACCTGGGCCAGTACCTGATCGACGCGCTGACCGATGAAAGTGTGCAGAATGTGTTTAACGTCAGAATTGCTGAGGATGAGGCTGCTGCACGCGCCGCCGTCGATACCCAGCAGGCGGCCCTGGCGCTGATCATTCCAAGGAACTTCACCAGGTCGGCGATGACCGGGCAGGCGAAAGCTGAGGTGATACTTTACCAGGACCCGACCCTGAGCTTTGGCCCCGGGATCACCAGGGAGATCGTCGACCAGTTCCTGGATGCGCTGACCGGCGGCCAAATTGCTGGCGCGGTCATGAAAGATCAACTGATGGAGCGGGGGTTGGCGGTCGATCCGGCTGCCCTGACCCAGGCCCAACAGGCTTACAGTGAGTGGTTCCAATCCATCGCGTCTGAAAAGCAGTGGAACCTGCCGGTGGTGAAGCGCCTGCCAAATCGCGAGACACCCAAGTCGATTGCCGACCATCGCACCACACTGCTTGGGCCGGTCATGGCCAGTATGATGATTTTCTTTGTCTTTTTCACCGGTGCAAACACGGCCCAACTGATCTTGAAAGAGCAGGAAGAGGGCACCCTGGCGCGGATCTTTACGACCCCTACCCGGCTGCCAGTGATTCTGGGTGGAAAATTCGCGGCTGTCTTTGTCACACTTATCACCCAGTCCATTGTCCTGGTGGTCGCTTCCGCGCTGGCCTTCGGGATTAACTGGGGCAACCTGGCCGCATTGAGCCTGGTAATGTTTGGGCTCGTTGTGGCGGGCTCCGGTTTTGGTATCCTGCTCGTTTCACTGCTCAAGAACAATCGCCAGGCTGGGGCCGTCGTCGGTGGGGTGCTGGCTGTCATGGGGATGTTGAGCGGGCTGTTCTCGGCTGGCTTTACTGGCGCCAGCATCTTCGACCGGATTGGGCTTTTCTTCCCCCAGGGTTGGGCGCTGCATGGGATGAAACTGGTCCTGGCGGGCGCGGATCCGCAAGATGTCCTGGTCTCGCTGGCGGTTCTGTTGGGGTTTGGGTTGGTGTTTTTTGCCGCGGGGACGCAAAAATTCCGCACGCGGTTTGCGTAGGTTAATTGGAGGTTGGAATGCGTATCATCGATCTGGCGCTCAAGGATTTACGGCAGGTGCTGCGCGACCGGCAGTCGCTGATCTTTATGCTGGTCATGCCGATCGTTTTCACCGTTTTTTTTGGTTTCATGTTTCGCAACCAGGATGAACAGGCGGATGATCGCCTGGTGATCGGCGTGGTTAATCATGACACGCAGGGTGTGTTAAGCGTGGCGTTGATTGATCTGCTGAACCGGTCGGAGACAGTGCGGGTGGAAGTGGTCGAAGGAGATAGTGAAGGTACACTCGACTCGCGCATCGTCAACGATGAACTGGCTGCCGGGCTGGTGATCCCGGCTAATTTTAGCCAGGTTACATTGAACGGTGAAAAACCGCTGATGGAGATGATCATCAACGAGGAGACGCCGGAGGGACAGACTGCCCGCCGCGGGCTGCAGACGGCGATTACGCGGGCGCTTGGCCTGGCCCAGGCTGCCCGCACAAGCCTGGCGGCTTATGAAAGCAAGGTTGGAAACCTGGATGAGGCTGCCCGGGCAGACTATCTGGAAGAATCAGTTACTCGAGCATCTGAGGCATGGCAGTCAGCGCCGTTATCGGTCAGGGTCTCCAGCAAGGTCACTGAGGAGCAGCTGTCCCTGGTCGACCAGGGTGTGAAAGCTAACCCGTATAATCAGTATTCACCCGGGATGATGGTCATGTTTGCCCTGTTTGGAGTGATGCAGGCCGCGATGGTCATGGTGATCGAGCGGCGCACCGGCGCTATGGCGCGCCTGCTGACCACTCCGATGCGGAAGTTTGAGCTGATCAGCGGTCACATCCTGGGCATGTTCATCATCTTCTTCGTCCAGCAACTCTTGCTGATCTTATTTGGCCAACTGATTCTCAAGGTCGATTACTTCCGCGCCCCGCTGGCGGTGGTTTTGGTGATGGTCGCCCTGGCGTTGTGGGTTGCTTCGCTGGGGCTCTTGATTTCAGCCCTGGTGAAGAAAGAAGAACAGGTTGTGCTTTTTTCGATGATCGGAATGTTTCTCTTTTCCGCCCTGGGCGGGGCCTGGTTCTCACTCGAAATGGTTGGAGGCGCCTTCTATACGATTGGCCACCTGACTCCGGCGGCCTGGGCCATCGATGGTTTCCAGAACCTGGTCATCCGCGGCCTGGGTTTGCAGTCCGTGCTGCTGCCGGTCGGGATCCTCCTGGCCTATACCGCGGCTTTCTTTGGGCTGGCAATCTGGCGTTTCAAGTTTGAGTGAGGACCGCTATCTGGCAATCAGAAAAGCTGGCTGGCCAAAATTTTAGCCTTGTATTCGCTGTCTTCCCGGGTATCAATTTCCACTAGGTTGGCTTCATGCCAACGGAGCAGTGCTTCCCCTAGCAGTTCGGGGCGGACCACGACGATCGCGACAGCATACTGGCCTGAATCGACCGCCGCCAGGCCAGCCTGCCAGCCGGTATCCCGCTCGAATTCGAGTGGACCAAGTTCGTCAATCACCAGCAGATCTGCCGGGATACTGGCGGCGAGAACACGGTTGCCCCAGGCGAGCGTGTTCTCATCAAACTTCCAATGCCGGGTGCCCGGGGTCGGCGTGTCGCTGCGGACGGCCAACCGGCGGGTTTCGCCGCTGTGCAAATCTTCGGCATCAATGGCGATTCGCAGGCTGCCCTCAAAAACCGGGCGTGAGAGCAGGCCGGCCGTGCGCCAGCCGGCTTCTCTGGCTGCCTGGACCAGGCCATGGCAGAAGGTGGTCTTGCCCGCTCCCTGGCTGCCGGTGACCAGAAATAAAAGGGGCGCCGGTCGGCCGGTCATGGGTTATGCCCCGATCCAGGCCCACAGCATATCGACACCCTGGCTGACGAGGGCTGCCGTGCGGCTGGAAAGCTCGCGGGTGAAACCGAATTGGTATCCGCGGATCGATAGGAGCATGGCTTCTGGAGAGCCTTTATAAAGCGAACTGACCAGCGCCAGGCAGGCAGCCGGGGTCATGTGGTGCGTGAAAGAGGAGGAAACCGGTGTGCCTTCGACCGGCTGGAGCAAAATTTCCTGGGGGATACTGCCGGTGTGTGTATCGACAAAGATGATCCGCTCGTAGCGGGCCATATCCTCGGCCATCTCTGGCGTAAGCTGAAGAACATACCACAAATCGATCTCTTCATCTTCGGGGAAAAAACCATCTTCCGGCGCATCTGGAACGGGCCTTCCCAGCTGGCCAGCGATGCCGGACAGGATATGCCAGGCTGCCCCATCATCTTCACGGTCAGCATTCCCAAAACCAACAACCAGAGTCTTTTTCATAAATCCTTTATTGACTGCAGGAGGCTGTCCAAAGAGCATATTTGGACAGCCTCCTCAATATAATCTTGATCAGGTTGGGTGCTCGTCATGCGAAAACAGGGCGAGCCCATCTCTGTTTTAATTACCGGCTAACGGTTTGAACGATCTGCCCGTCCGGAGCCACCATCTCGATTTCGAGCGGCATCTGACCGATGGCATGTGTCGAGCAGGAAAGGCATGGATCATAGGCCCGGATGGCGGCCTCAACCCGGTTGAGTAATCCTTCGCGAATTTCGGGCCCCGTGATGTAGGTTTTCGCCACGCTGTCCACCGCGTTTGACATCGCCCAGTTATTGTGGCCGGTCGAGACGATCAGGTTGACCTTTTTCAACTGGCCGTTTGAGTCGGCCTGATAGTGATGGAACAACGTGCCGCGCGGCGCTTCGATCACACCCACGCCTTCACCCTGGAAGGATTGCTTTGTGTTCAGGATATCGGTGCTCAGGATGTCCGGGTCATCGAGTAGAATGCGCACTCTTTCGGTGCAGAACAGGGCCTCGATCAGGCGAGCATAGTGGTAGTACAGGGTATTCTCAACTGGTTTACCGCCGTTCAGGGCTTTGAAGCGCTTGAACTCCTCGCCTGCCAGCGGGGTATCGACCCGGTCGCTGGCATTCAGGCGCCCCAGCGGGCCCACCCGGTACACGCCCTGCGGATATCCCATCTTTTTGTAATAGGGGAACTTCAAGTACGACCAGTTTTCGACGTGTTCAGCAATATAGTCAAGGTAATTGGCTCCCGCAAATTTTTCCAGCTCGTCTCCCGCCGCGCTGATCAGGCGGATCTTGCCCTCGTAAAGCTCCAGCCCATTTTCGGGGGTGACCAGGCCAAAGTAACCGGTGGGGAAGACGGCGAACTTCTGGATGTCTTCCATGTTCTTTTCGGCCCAGCCGCGCATCAGTTCAAGCCCAATCTGGAGGGTGGTAATCGATTCATCCACCCCGGCCAGGATGGCATCTCGTTCGGCCGGTTTGAGCGACTTATTTACGCCGCCCGGGACTGCGAAGACCGGATGAAGCCGCCTTCCACCCAGGGTTTTGATGATCTCCTGTCCGAACTTGCGGACGTTGATGGCTCGAACGGCCACTTCAGGATTTGCGTCAATCAGGCCAAGCACGTTGCGCGTGGCTGGGTCCCGGTCGAAGCCCAGAAGCAGATCAGGACCGGCCAGCTCAAAGAAATGCATGCTGTGGCTCTGAATCACCTGGCCCATGTGCATCAACTCGCGCAGGAGAGAGGCCGGGCGCGGTGGGGGGCAGCCCATCACGATATCGCCAGCCTTGGCGGCTGCCAGGTGATGGCTGACCGGGCAAATGCCGCAGATGCGCGGGGTGATATAAGGCATTTCAAATACCATGCGGCCTTCGCAGAACTTCTCGAAACCGCGGAACTCATTGACGTGCATGTAAGCCCGCTCGACCTTTCCGGAGTCGTTCAGATGGATCGTAACCTTAGCGTGGCCTTCAATGCGGGTTACAGGCTCAATTGTTACTTTTTGAGTTAACATAGCTTACCTCGATCCTATTAGTGCCATTGAAGATTGCTTTGGTCAAGTACGGGTTTACGCCCTTGAGCGAGCTCGCTGAGGACATAGAAGATCACATCCGGGTCAGGCGGACAGCCTGGGACAAAAATATCGACCGGCACCACTTCATGCACGGCGCGTACGCGGGTCATTTGGGCCAACTCCGGATCGTTGGGAATCTGACCACTGCTATCTGTGCTCTCGGTCTCAACATAGGCGCGGCGCAGGGCGTCTTCTAATTCAAAGAAGTTGCGCATGGCGGGCACGCCGCCGAACACAGCGCAGTCGCCCAAGGCGACTAAGATCTTGCAGCGCTTGCGAAACTTGTGCGCCACCTCTTCATTGGCGGTGTTGTTAATGCCGCCCTCGAGAATGCCAACGTCCACGCCTGACTCGTCCGGCTCTTTGAGATCAGTTATCGGTGTCGAGCGCAAGTCGACCAGCTCAGCCACCTGGAGAATCCGTTCGTCGATATCCAGCAGGGACATATGACAACCAGCGCATCCGGCCATCCAGTCTGAAGAAATCTTTGGTTTTGCCATGTCTTTCTCCTCTTTATCTCTAACTTACGCTGAGATCACAACCGGGGCCGGCCGTTCGCACAGCGCTTGGTTCCATTCGTCATTGGTCTCGATGCCCATCTGACCGGCCAGGCTTTCAAGCACTGCTGCGTTCGAGAGGACATCCTGGGCCGGCGTCAAGATGCGGGCAGCCTTTTGCACCCGGCCTTCCAGGTTGACAAAATGCCCTTCTTGCTCGGCCCAAATCTCCACCGGCAGAACCACATCCGCCATGGCGGTCAGCCGTGAGGTGTAGCTGGCCTGGACGGCCAGGAAGGGGACCGCTTCGAGTCGCTGGAGCAGCCGCTGCGAAGGTGTGTCATCGCCCAGTGCGACGTAGACTGCCTGGTGCCCATTTACCTGGAAGGGCTTCTGCAGGTTGAACTGTGCTGCCGCCAGGCTATTAGCCCCACCTTTCACACTGATCAAAGCTGCTTTGACCAGGCCTGCCAGATCGACTAGCTGGCGAAGAGTCTGGGGAGAGTTCTTGCCGATGAGGCCCTTGCCGTATACGAAAGCCGGGCTCTTGGAGGTGCCGATCATTCCGGCGGCCCTTAAGAAATCATCTTCGCTGATTCCGGTCGCCTGGGCGGCTGCGGCCAGGTCCTGGGCGGCGGAAACGAGACCACCTTCGACCAGTCCCAGCCGGATCAAAGCGGCGCGCAGTCCCCGGATTACATCTGCGTCGCTGCCGCTGGAGGCCTTCAGGCTCAGATTTGCCTGGGGATCCAATGCGTTCTGGCCCGAGTCGACCACGATCAGGCGCGTGCCATGGGGCAGGTTTCGCTTCACCAGGAAACCGGCGACCATGTGTGTTTCACCAAGGTTCACACCCATGGCGACCACACAGTCAGAAGCTTTCAGCGCTTCCAGGTTTGACTCGAAGGGCCGACCCAATTCTTCCGCCAGGGCAGAGACTGAAGCGGTGGAATACCCTTCTTCCATGCAGGCGACCATGTCAGAACCCAGGCCGCCAGCGAATAATTGTTTGAATTGTGACAGCGCTTCAACGGGCAGCCGGGTAGAGGTCAGGGCGGCTATGCCGTCGCCTTTCTTGCCTGCCAGTGGTTTCATCTTCGACGCAATAGTCGAGATGGCTTCTTCCCAGGTGGCCGGTTGAAGTTTTCCGTCTTTTTTCACCATCGGGGTGGTGATACGCTCGCGATCCTCTTCCATTGGCAGGAAGCGACCATCTTTGCACAGTACGCCGCCATTCAGCGGGGCGTCCCAATCACCCAGGATGCGCACCAGGCGGTTATCGCGTGCATACACCGTGATTCCGCAGCCAACTGAACAGCCGATACAAACGGATTGGACCGGCTCCAATTGCTTCTCATGGCCCTGGTAAGCCGCCCGCCGCTCAATGAGCGCACCGGTGGGACAGACAGATACACATGTGCCGCAAGAAACACAGGTGCTTTCACCCAGCGGAACGCCGGTGTCGGCTACCAGCATACTGCTAGCCCCGCGCTCCTCGATGCCCAGGGTAAAGTTTCCGACCAGCTCGCCACAGGCCCTCACGCAGCGATGGCAAAGAATACAGCGATTATGATCCATAACGAAGTACTGTCCGGTTGCGTCGACCGGGTAGTGCTGCCAGTTCGGCTGGAAAGGCCAGTGAGACATGCCTTCATCCAGGGCGGCATTCTGAAGCTCGCAATCCCCACCGCTGACCTGGCAGTATGGGCAGAAGTGATTTCGATCGCTGAAGATCAGGGTTAAGACAAATTTGCGGGCTGCCTTTACCTTATCTGTATCGGTGTGAACTACCATTTTGTCGCTTGCCGGCAGTGTGCACGAAGGCTGCAAGGTCCGCATCCCTTCGACTTCAACAAGGCACAGCCGGCAACCGCCAAATGGTACGAGCGCCGGGTGATAGCACAGCGTAGGGATATGAATCCCTGCAGCTTCTGCGGCTTTCAATACTGTGGTCCCTTCAGGGACCTCAACCGTTTTCCCGTCAATTGTGAAATTGACCATGATCGTTTCTCTCCATCCATACAGTAAGTAGCATAGCCGATGGGGTGATCGGGTATTACCCTGTCATACACTATCCAAACATATAAAATTCTAAAATCCAAGGGGACTATGGGGCAAGTGACATTCATCCCCTTAACCCCAGGATAGATGGAGGAATTATTGTTCATTTTTTCACAAAATGTGTTTGCGGGATCGATTCACTGCGCCAGGCGCCTGCAAAGCCTTTACGATAGGTGTTGCAGGCGGCCCTGAGAGTGTATCGCCTATAAATTCGTAACCAGTTGCATGGTATAATCTCTTAAGAAATCCATCGAATATTTCTCGGATGGTAATCATCGGAGATGGTTTGGTAGGGGTAAAACCCTTTACTCCTACCGCAGTTCGTCCTAAAAACCGATCAAGGAGCATCTTCTTTGGCGTTCAATCCATTAAAGTGGCTGCTGGGTTTGTTCTCGCTCGATATTGGAATTGACCTGGGAACGGCCAATACCCTGGTGCATGTACGCGGCAAGGGTATTGTGATCAATGAGCCGTCCTGGGTCACCATTGAGAAGCGTTCCCGTCGGCCGCTGGCTGTTGGCGCATATGCGAAAGAAATGGTTGGGCGCACACCGGCTGATGTAATCGCTATCCGTCCCCTGCGCGATGGGGTGATTTCTGAGTTTGAAATTACCAAAGCAATGTTAGGGTATTTTATTGGGAAAGCTCACCAGCAGAGTATTGTGCCCATGCCGCTGCCGCGGGTGGCGATCGGCATTCCATCCGGCGCAACGGATGTTGAACGCAAAGCTGTGATCGATGCGGCGATGGCGGCAGGCGCGCGCGAAGTTCACCTGGTTGAGGAACCACGGGCAGCTGCGCTTGGCGCCGGCCTGCCGGTCAACGAGGTGCGGGGCAGCATGGTAGTCGACATCGGCGGTGGAACGACTGAAGTCGCGGTGATATCGACCGGGCGGGTGGTCGTCTCTCGTTCGCTGCGGGTTGCTGGCGATGAGCTGGATCAGGATATCATCAATTACATCCGCAACAAGTACAACCTGTTTATCGGGGAGCGGATGGCTGAACAGGTCAAAATGCAGATCGCTTCTGCTTACCCGCTGCCAGAGGAAAAAACGATGTCAGTGCGCGGTCGCAACCTCGTCACCGGTCTGCCAGAAGCTCTGGAAATCTCTTCGGTAGAAATCCGTGAAGGAATATCGGGTTCGGTCCAGGTGATTGTTGATACGATCAAAGATGCACTGGACGAATCTCCGCCGGAAATTGTGGCCGACCTGATCGAAACCGGTGTCTGCCTGGCCGGTGGGGGAGCTCAGCTACAGGGGTTGGGTGATCGCCTGTCTGAAGAACTTCGTCTCCGGGTATGGGTTGCAGAAGATCCCATGACCTGTGTCGCTCGCGGCGCCGGGATGATTGTGGAAGACCTGGATCGCTACGAGCTCTATCTGGCTGACATTCAAAGTAACGGGTACCGGTCCAGGTAAGATGGGTTGAACGGGTCTGTATGCAAGTTTATATTCAATTCTTGAAATGAGCAGCTTTTTACAACGGTATTGGCGAATAGGCGCGATACTGCTCATCGTGGTGGGGTTAATCCTACTGGGCCTGAGCGGATACTTGACGCCCGTCTTTCGCATTGTTGCGGACCCGCTCGTTGGAGCCCAGCGCTGGCTGGCGACGCGCTACCTGGCGGTATACCAGATGGTTCGCTCGCCGGATGACTTAAATCAATTGCGGGCTGAGAACGAGCGCCTCAGGAACGAAAATGCACTTTTGCGCAGCCAACTGGTTGAGATTCAAGAAGAGCAAAAAGATAACGAGGTGCTGTATGCCCTGCTCCAGGTCGCCCGCTCCAGGCCCGACAGTGACTATGTCGCCGCGATGGTGATCGGCCGGGATACCAACCCGTTCCTGCGCTACGTGATTATTGACCAGGGATCCGATTCGGGGTTGAGACGGGGCATGCCGGTTGTGACAGCTGAAGGCCTGGTCGGTCGTGTGGATGCAGTCACATCCAACGCCGCTCGGGTTCAATTGATCACGGATGCTGGCTCTGCTGTCAACGTGCGCCTGCCCGACTCGGAGGCTGATAGCATTCTGGTAGGATCGGTGACAGGTGATGTCACCCTGGAAATGATCCCCCAGGAGGTAGAAATCAGCCCAGGTGGGCTCATCCTGACCTCTGGCCTGGGGGGATCCTACCCGAGCAACATCCTGGTTGGACAGATTATCAGCGTGCGGAAGCTGGAAACGGCCCTGTTCCAGAGCGCATCGGTTCAACCGGTGGTCGATTTTGCCAACTTACGGGCGGTTTTGGTTATCACAGGTTTCAGACCGGTTGATCTGGCGCCGCTGATCCAGGAACCGGTACAGCCTTAGCGATCCGGATCGTATGAATATCTTGCTTGCTTTTCCAGTGCTGGCATTTGTGCTGATGATTCAAACCATAATAATCAGCACCCTGCCGCTTCTCAGTGGGTATGCGGACCTGATCCTTTTGGTGCTGGTTGCGTGGGGGCTGCAGGAAAGGGTCAAAACAGCCTGGATCTGGGCAGTCGTCGCCGGGCTGATGGTCGGTACGGTCTCGGCTCTTCCTCTGTTTGTTCCGGTAGCCAGCTACCTGTTGGTAATGGCGCTGACTCGCTTGATGATCCGGAGAGTCTGGCAGAGTCCTATTCTGGCTATGTTTATGATGACTTTTGCCGGCTCGTTGATCTACCAGGGAATTGTGATGGTGGTGTTGATTTTTAATGGAACGATGCTCCCAGTCAGTGAAAGCCTGAATCTCATCATTCTACCGGCTACTTTATTGAACCTGCTGCTTGCCCTGCCGGTCTACGCAGTTGTGGCGGACATGGCTCAAGGGCTCTATCCGGAAGAGGTGGAAGTATGAATGAGATGCAACCGGGCGAGACCACGCTCCAACGTTGGCGGCTGTTTGTCGTTTATGGGGTTGTGGTGTTCGTCTTTCTGTTTTACGTCTTTCGTTTATTCAATTTACAGATCCTGGCAGGTACAAGCTATCTTGAACAGGCAGAGGAAAACCGAACAACCCGCATCAGTGATACAACGCAACGCGGCGTGATCTACGATCGGAATGGAATTGTCCTGGCTCGCAACATCGCTTCTTATAATGTCACCATCACACCGGCGTATCTACCCGGCACGCTGCCATTTCTTTATAACGATCCTACGGATCCGGTGCCTGGGTCGATCCAGGCGGTTTACCGCCGCCTTTCTCAACTGACCGGCGTTCCTGTAAGCGCCGGGGCGGTGAATGGCGAACTGACCGATGAAGCTGTCCGGTTGTTCAAACCCTGTGAAACGGACCTGGGGATTAAGGAAATTGTATATATCCAGGATACGACCGCTCCCTATGACCCCGTGCGGATTGTCTGCAATATCGACCCACAGGCGGCCATGCGGATTCGCGAGCAGGCGGCCGATTTGCCGGGGGTGGATATTGAGGTAGAGCCCGTCCGAGACTACCCAACCGGGGAGCTTACCGCTGAAATTATCGGCTTTTTAGGGCCGATTCCGGCTAACCAGCCCGGGCTGAACCTGGAGGACTATTACCGGGAGAAGGGCTTTATCCCTGGGCGCGACAAAGTCGGTTATGCCGGGGTGGAACTCTCTCTGCAGGAAATCCTGGGCGGGCAGAATGGGGAGCGATATGTGGAAGTGGATGTGGCTGGGCGCGAGCTTCGCAACCTGGGCGAGCCGGTCGATCCCGTTCCGGGCAATAATGTGCGCCTGACCCTTGATACTCGCTTGCAAAGCGCGGCCCGCCAGGCGCTGATCGGCGAGATCGATTTCTGGAATACTTACTTCAACCGTATCTATGCCACCAGCGGGGTGGTGATCGCCATGAACCCAAAGACTGGCGAGATTCTGGCGATGGTCTCCTATCCTAATTATGAGAACAATCGTTTTGCCCGAATTATCCCGGGGTATTACTATAACCAGCTTGAACAGGATCCAACCAAACCCCTGTTGAATAAGGCGATCTCCGGTGAATTTCCGCCCGGCTCTGTATTCAAGATGCCAACCGCGATTGGGGCATTGAACGAACGGGTGGTGGCTCCTGAGTACGAAGTTGATGATCCAGGGAAGATTATCATCGAGGAAAAAGCTCTTCCCAATTCAATCGGCCGGCCGCGTGAATATGTTTGTTGGGAAGAAACCGGCCACGGCCAGGTGGATTGGTTAAAAGGCGTCATGATGTCCTGTGACGTGTACTTTTATAAAATTGGCGGTGGATATCCAGGACAGGTGGAAGGCAATGGGCTGGGGATATGGCGGTTGGGTGAGTACTCGCGTGCGTTGGGTTATGGCGCCCTGACCGGTATTGAACTTCCGGGCGAACAAGATGGCCTCATCCCTGACCCGGACTGGAAGCGGATCAACCAGGGGGAAAGCTGGACGACCGGCGACACCTATATCGCCTCAATGGGCCAGGGCCTGATTTTGTCGACGCCCCTGCAGGTGCTGGTTTCAGCGGCAATCCTGGCAAATGACGGCAAATACATGCGTCCAACCATCATCCGGGAGATACTCGACTCGGAAGGAAATGTTGTCAAACCGTTTGAGCCCGAACTTAAGTGGGATATCACGGTTGACCCGGTCATCAATATATACGATGAGAACAGCATCCTGACCGGTGAGAAAAAGACAGTCGAGCCGTGGGTGGTTGAGATGGCCAAAGAGGGCATGCGCCTGGTTGTGACTGAAGGAACAGGCCAGCGGCCATTTGAGACGGCTGAAATCCAAACGGCTGGCAAGACCGGAACGGCTGAATACTGTGACGACATTGCCCTGGCCCAGAATCGCTGCCAGCCTGGCAGCTGGCCGACCCATTCCTGGTATTTCGGATACGCGCCGTATGATAACCCGGAAATTGCGGTCGTTGCTTTCGTGTATAATGGTGGGGAAGGCGCCAGCGTTGCGGCCCCGATCGTACGTTCGGTTATCGAAAGCTACTTTGAACTAAAGGCGATCGACTCAGAAACCGGCAGACTCCAGGGCCAGCAGTAAGGCCAGGCGGGAATCGCACAGCGGATCACTCAAGCTGATTTAGTAATCATAAAAATTTGACGGTAGACGATGCAAATAAAGGGAATCAAGGATGGCTTGCTGGTAACGCTTGGCGAGGGAAACTGGCCGGAGCTGGAATCGGCCTTGTTGGCCCAGGTGGACGATAAAGCCTCCTTTTTCAAGGGCGCCCGGATGGCCCTGGATGTAGGAAATCATATCCTCAGGGCGGCTGAGATGGGCGCGCTGCGCGACCGGTTGTCTAGCAAGGGCATCAGCCTGTGGGCAGTGATCAGCAACTCACCATTGACTGAACAAACTGCCCAGATGCTTGGGCTGGCGACCCGCATCTCCACCCCACGTCCGGAGCGTGCAATCCGGCCGATGGACACAAATCTGGCTGGAGAAACGGCTGTTTTCGTCCAGCGAACTTTGCGTTCGGGCTTTAAGGTAACTCACCGGGGGCATGTGGTAGTGGTCGGAGATGTTAATCCGGGCGCGGAAGTGATTGCGGGGGGCAGCGTTGTAATTTGGGGCAGGCTGCGCGGCGCAGTTCACGCTGGCGCGGAGGGAGACGAAAGCGCTGTGGTTTGCGCGTTGGAGATGACACCTACGCAACTGCGCATTGCTGACTTTGCCGCGGCTCCTCCCAGGCCCGGGAAAAAACATGAGCCTGAAATCGCCCGGATTCAAGATGGCCAGATCCTCTCGGTATCCTGGAATCCAAAGAAATAAGCGCTCTTTTGAAATTTTTTTATTAGCTTGAGCATTTTTAAGGAGTTAAATGACGGCAACGGTAGCAACGATTACCTCTGGAAAGGGTGGGGTGGGCAAAACCACCACAACAGCCAACCTGGCAGTTGCTCTGGCAATGAGCGGTCAAAAGGTTGTGTGTATTGATGGGGATATCGGCCTGCGTAATCTTGACGTGGTGTTGGGGCTGGAAAACCGCATCGTTTATGATCTGGTGGATGTGGTGGAGGGCCGCTGCCGGATGCGGCAGGCGATGATTCGCGACAAGCGCCTGCCCGAGCTGTACCTCATCCCGGCTGCCCAAACTCGCGATAAAAGCGCTGTTTCACCGAGCGATATGGTGCGCCTGTGTGATGAACTGCGACCGGAATTTGATTGGGTAACTGCCCCCCGATCCCCGCGCAACCATTCGGTTGCAGGCCCTTGCCCCCAAAATGAGGGAAGGGGTGGTCATCCTTCCCCACGCTGTGGGGGA
>CAZBDC010000057.1:0-28289 GCA_964490575.1 uncultured Anaerolineaceae bacterium
CAGCGGATCCGAAATCCCCGTGACCGAACTGGAGATGATCGCGAATGCGTTGGACATCCCGGTTGATCATTTTTATGATCAGCACGGTCCCATCGGCAGGTGGCGGGTCCAGCAAGGATCGGTGCAAAAGTTCCTCGACCTGCCTCCAGATATCCAACAGTTCGTCGCGAAACCAGTCAACCGGCCTTATCTCGAACTGGCCATTCGCCTCAGCGAAATGTCTGCCGAGAAGTTGAGAGCAGTAGCTGAAGTTTTGCTGGAGATCACCTACTAAATGACTGCCGGTATGCTCCGCGAGTTGATCGCCAGCGCAGAAAAAGCGTACCACGCCAGGCAGTACGCAGAAGCCGCTGACCTGTTCAGGCAGGCTGCCGGGCATTACACTGCTGCCGGCAATCAGGTTTCAGCGGCTGAAATGGCAAATAATCAGAGTGTCGCGCTGCTTCGTTCGGGTGAAGCCCAGAAAGCACTGGAGGCATGCAGCGGGACAGATGAAATTTTTGCGCAGGCCGGCGAAACCCGCCAACAGGCGCTTGCATTGGGTAACCAGGCAGCCGCCCTCGAGGCGCTAGACCGGTTGGACGAGGCCCTGCACCTCTACCGCCAGAGTTCAAACCTGCTGAATCGAATCGGCGACCAGGAAACCCGGGCATACGTTTTAAAGAGCATCTCAGCCCTGCAGATCCGGACAGGTCACCAGTTTGAAGGATTGGCGGCGATGGAGGCAGCCCTCGAAAATAAAAAGAAGCTTAGCCTTCAGGAGCGCATTTTAAAGAAAATCATCCAAATCCCTTTTCAGATGTTAAGACGCGGCAGGTAAATGGCATCCAAAGGGATAGCAAAGATGGAATCCGTCTTGCGCCCTGCTCGCAAAGAGGATGAGGGGCGTCTGCACCAGCTTTCCGGCGGATTCAACTTTGTTCACCGCCACCTGGATTGGCGGGACCCGCTGGAGTGGCTGGGCCGCGACCCGTTTTGGATTCTGGAAGAAGATGGGAGTTGCCAGGCCGCGCTGGCATGCCCCCCCGAACCCTCCTGGGTGGCCTGGGTCCGTTATTTTGCCGTGACCATGCGTACCTCTGCAGACAGGGCCTGGAACAAATTGTTTGAGCGCTGCCTGGATGACCTCCACCGCCTCGAAGCCTTTCCAACGATCGCTTCCCTGGCGCTGCGAGATTGGTATGAGGAACTGCTCCGCCGAAACGGGTTTCACCACCACCAGGATATCGTCGTCTTCGTCTTTGATGAAACGCCGCCAAAACCGATTCCCATTCTGCCCGGTTATCGCCTCAGGCCGCTGCACCCGCGCGACCTGCCCGCCGTCACCGCAATTGACCACCTGGCCTTCGAGCCTATCTGGCGCCTTTCCCTAGAAGATCTCCAGTTCGCGGCGATGAAAAGCTCTTACTGCACGGTCGTCGAGCAGGAAGGCGAAATTGTGGGGTACCAGATGAGCTCAAGCAGCGGCGTGTACGCCCACCTGGCTCGCCTCGCCGTCCACCCGGCCTTGCAGCGCCGGCGGATTGGCTTTGTCATGGTGCAGAACCTGCTGGATCACTTTATCAGCCGGGCCGGCTGCTGGGGGGTGACTCTAAACACCCAACACAACAACGCGGCTTCGATCGCGCTGTATCATAAAGTCGGCTTTCGAGAAACAGGCGAGCGCTTCCCGGTCCTCACCTTCACGGAATGACCCAGTTGATGCCCAGCGCAGTCAGCAGCGCGACCAGCAGCGGAACCACCACCAAAGCCGGCAAGAAATTCCCAATCCGGATCGCGCGGACTTCTAGCAGGCTGCTGATGGCAATCCCCATCAACAAAACGCCGCCTGTCGCGCTCATCTCACCCATCATGGCCTCCGTGACCACCGGTTGGATCTGGCCCGCCAGCAGAGAGATTGCTCCCTGGTAGATCAAGACAGGCGCGGTTGAAAACATCACCCCCACTCCCAGGCTCGACGCAAAAGCCAGGGAAGCAAAACCATCTAAAACGGATTTCACCGCCAGCAGTTGATAGTTTCCGGTCAATCCGTCTTGAACCGAACCCAGGATCGCAATCGGGCCCACGCAAAACAAAAGCGAGGCGGTGAAGAAACCGCGCACAAACCGCTCCTGGCGGCTGGCGTGTTCGATCTCCGACAGAGCCCCATTTGCAGCGCGGGACATGACCCGCCGTTCGAGCCAGCGTCCCAGGTTGCGGATGCCTTCTTCAACCTGCCACCATTCTCCCAGGATAATTCCGATTACCAGACCACCCAGCACTACCAGCGAGTTCTGCGTATCCAGAAACATTTGCAGGCCAATTGCCAGGACAAACAATCCCAACCCCGCCATGACGGTCTGGCGCAGCCGGTCGGGTAAACGCCCACCCAGAACCACACCCAATGCCCCACCCAGTAAAATCGCCACAACGTTAATCAATGTACCAGTCATAGGCTTCCCTTTGCGTAAATGTTACGGCTGTCCTTTTTTCCTCTTATCCTTAGCCAGAGTCACCCGCGGAGCACCGCTTTCATCCTGCTGACGCGCCAGGAACGTCTCCTGCAGTTCCAGGGCAAAACAGAAAGAGGACAGGCGGTTGAGGTATCGAAGCAGTTCCCGGTTCTCAATTACGTCCTGATGAAATAATTCAGCCACGCGCCGCTCGGCCCGCCGCACCACCGTTCTCGCCAGGTCCAGGAATGCGCCTTCGGCGGTGTCTCCCGGTACGATAAACTCTTTTGGCATTTCGATCTGAGCGGTGATCTGGTCAGTCCGAGCTTCCAGCCAGGCAACCCGTCGGGGATCGATGGTACGAAAACGGTCTGCATTCTCAGGCAAGGCAGCCAGTTCGGCCATTAAGCCATACAAATCCCGCTGGATTTCCAACAGCAGCCCGGCGCTTTCTGGAGAGCGAACCATGGACCGGGCAATCCCCAACGCGGCATTCGCTTCGTCAACTGCGCCAACAGCCTCCAGCCGGGGACTCTCCTTTGGGTATCGCCCTTCGCCTAACAAGCCGGTGAATCCATCGTCGCCGCGCCGGGTGTAGAAGGATGCGCTCATATCTCATTTCTCCTTGCCTGGAAATGTCACATAAAGGAACCAGAAATCTGCCTGTGCGAAGCTGGAAGCCAGGTCAGCTTCCCAAACAAATGGACCGGGCCGGGTAAGACCCTTTAAGATTTGATCGAACATTCCCAATTGTTCTTGCCACTCGACCGGGAGATCGATCACCTCTGGGGCCAGTAACTGCAGGATAACGCGCATCCGGACCTGTGCGGCATAAACTGGCGCGCTGCGTTGCGGATCAGGGCGCAGCTCTCGCAAAAATTGCTGCCACAGATTTAACCGCGACGAAAATTCCCGGCTCGCCTTATTCCCCCAGTTTACCCGCCACTCCTGGCGAATCTGGTTGATCTGCCGGATAATCTCCGCCAGATCCTCATCTGGCTGGCCGGCGCCTCGCAGCGCTGCCAGGCGAGCCTGACTGAGCAAAAGGTTGCCAATTGTCAGTTGTGGAAGATGGATGCCGCCCGCCGAGCTTGTTTTCAGCGGCCAGTAGAGGTCAGACGAAAGAATATAATCGCGCAGATCAGGCAGCGCTTCTCGCAAAAATTGCCGGTCACTGTCCAAGTTCATCCAAATTCCTCCCCGCTGACTCGTTTTATGGATTGCCAGCCGGAACTGAAGCGCCGTCCGGTCCTGAAACCCCAGCCAGGAACCAGGTCGTCACATTTGCAAACCGGTCCGAAGCGTCAAACAAAGGGCCCATCTGCACGCCCTGGATAGCTCGATCAACTGCATAGGTGTACACCGGGTAGTAGAGCGGCAATGCAGGCAGTTCCTGGCTGAAAATGATCTGGAAATTACGGTAAAACTTGGCCCGTTCAGCCAGATCCACAGTTACCCGCGCCTGTTCCAGGTATTCACTCGCCACGCGGTGTTCCCATTGCGAATAATTCTGCCCGGCTGCCACCTGGGCCTGGTCCCAAAATGGATACGGATCGGGATCCGGCGAACGAGACAGGTTCAGATCAACCAGAACAGCCTGGAAATCACGTTGTTCTAAACGGTCCTTCAACAGGGTTTCATACGGCGCCGGTTCCAGCGACACATCAGCGCCAATCGCGATCCAATGCGCCTGGATTTCTTCGGCCACCTTCTGATGAGATTCATCGTCCGGGTACAGAAGGGAAAAACGCAACGCAACTTCATCTTTTTTGCGGATGACATCGTTTTCGGAGGCCAGGATATAACCGGCTTCCTTCAACAGCGTGCGGGCTGCTTGAGGATCATACTCCACCCGCTTTAAGCCGTCATAATATGCCCAGGTTCCCGGCAGGATTGGACCGTCTGCAATAATCGCCTGCCCTCTCATTAAACGGTCAACAATCCCCTGGCGGTTCATACCAGTAAGGAGCGCCCGGCGCACATTAACCTCTTGAAAGAAGGGAACTTCCTCATTTTTGAGATTCAGGAGCACCATGCTTAATTCAGGCTTGCGCGCCGTGTACAGGGCCAGTTCAGGCTCTGCCAGTACCTGGTCGAGAATCTCTGCGGATACTTCACCGATTCCCTGCACCAGACCGTCTTGATAAGCCTGCAAAGCTGCGGGCGCATCCGGGTAATACCGGAAGACAATTTCATCAATATAGGGCCGCTGGCCATAGAATTCTTCAAAAACGGCCAGAACCACGCCCTGGATCTGTTCTCCATTGACCATCAGGCGATCAAACCGATAGGGCCCGCTGCCAACCGGCTGGATATTGAACGGCAAATCGATCATCTCATCCAGGCTGTTCCCATCCAAAAGGTGCTTCGGAAGGATCCCAAAAGTCAGGTAATCTGGGAAAGGTGCAAAAGCTTCAGGCAGGCGAAACTGAAGGACTCGCTCGTCCAGCTTGACAACCTCGATTGCCTTCCAGAAATCCTGTAAATCCACCGGGATAATGTCGCTGCCATTGCGGATCAAATCGATTGTAAAAATGACATCATCTGCCGTCACAGGCTGCCCATCATGCCAGACCGCTTCTTCCCGAATCGTTACATTATAGAGCGTGCCATCCCGAGAATAGCTCCAGGTCTCTGCCAGGTCAGCTTGCGGAGCGCCTGTCCCATCATACCGGATCAAACCGCTGAAAATCAGCCGACTCACATCCCGGTCAGCAGAATTATAGAAGTTCAGCAGGGGATTCAACCGCATCAATGAGCCAATCAGGGCTTCCGTGTAAACGCCTCCCTGCTCGGGCTCCGGTGAAGCAAGCGGTGAGACCGGCTGCGGCTGCTCTTCGAGCAAGAGCACACCAACAATCAGACCAGTCAGGATGATGATGAGCAACTGCCAACGTAGTTTTTTCATAGCGCCTAAATGTTAAAAGGGCGATTACCGTGGTGATTTGGTAATCCGCCCTGTTTGAACAATCTCCAGATGCCGCTTTACTTGAATATTATCCGAATTCCATTTAGGTGGTCAGGAACAGCCGCCGCTGGTCAGCAAACTGATCGCCCAAACTGGCCGCTCCTTATTCAGGCCAGCCAACCGCCCTAGCTCTTCACAAGGATGATCACCAGAGTGAGGAGAAAGAACAGGACACTCAACCCGATGGTAATCCAGAAGAGGGTTTTTTCGATGCCACGGCGGGCGGTAAACACGCCGCCGGTATCCGCCCCAGTTAAACCGCCAAGCCCTACGCCTTTGTTTTGCAGGACAATACTAACAATCAGGGCAATTGACGTTATAATCAGCGCAATATCAAGATAGCCTTCCACGATTTTCCTCCTAATTTTGAAACCAGGGGGAAATTATACCTTCCATTGCCTGGAATCGTCAACCACATGCCCGAACTCGTCATCAATTTACATATGCACACCCGGTATTCCGATGGAACCGGCACCCACAAAGACATCGCCGGCGCTGCCCTGCGGGCCGGCTTAGATGCTGTCATCGTCACTGACCATAATCTCCTGGTCCACGGGCTGGAAGGATACCACCAGAGCGATGACCGCCGGGTTCTCCTGCTGGTTGGCGAAGAGGTTCACGACCCGAACCGGCAGCCGCAGAAGAACCACCTCCTCATTATCGGCGCAAGCCGTGAGCTGGCTTCTCATGCGCCCCAGCCCCAGCTTTTAATCGACCAGGTTCATAAATCGGGCGGCTTATCTTTTATCGCTCATCCATACGATCCCGAACAGAAAGCTCTCGGCGAGCCGGACATCTCCTGGGTAGATTGGGATGTCCGCGGCTATACCGGCATCGAGCTGTGGAATGCGATGAGCGAGATGAAAAGCATTGTCCGGGGACGATTGGATGGTTTCTTTTACACGCTGCTGCCACAATACATCGCCCGCGGACCCCTCGCCACCACGCTGCAGAAGTGGGATGAGCTGCTGGCAAAAGGGAACAAAGTGGTGGCCGTGGGCGGGTCCGATGCGCATGCCTTTAAGATGCGCCTGGGCCCAATCCGGCGCACGGTTTTCCCATATGAATTCCATTTTCAAACAGTCAACACCCATCTGCTGGTTGACCAGCCATTGTGCGGCGATCTCGACACGGACCGGCAGTTGATTCTGGATGCGCTCCGCCGCGGGCACGGGTTCATCGGATACGACCTCCCCGCTTCTACCCGCGGTTTTCGTTTCTCAGCCCAGGCCATGGGGAAATTGGCGATGATGGGAGATGAGGTCCGTTTGGACAAAGGCGTTACCCTGCAAATCCGCCTGCCGGTAAAGACAGAGTGCCGGCTGCTGCGAGATGGAGTTCCGGTCCAGGTCTGGCACGATGCCGAGATATGCACCCATATTGCCGCAAAACCGGGCGTCTACCGGGTGGAGTGTTACCTGGAGTATATGGGCAGAAAACGTGGCTGGATTTTCAGCAACCCAATTTACATCCGCGATTGAGCGGGGGAAACATGCCACCGGTAAACAACGTCACCCGCATGTTAGAGCAGCGCAAAGTAAAATACACTGCCTATGAGCTGCCCGTTGAAAAATTGGGCGCTCAGAAGACTGCTCAACTGCTTGGCGTCCCAATTGAGATCGTTTTTAAAACCATCGTCGCCGCCCGCGAAAAACCGGGCAAGCCAATCCTGGCAGTCATTCCCGGCCACCACCAGCTGGACCTCAAAGCACTGGCCGCTGCAGTTGCCGAAAAAAAGGTGCGCCTGACGACCCAGCGTGAAGCGGAACAAATGACCGGCCTTCTGGCGGGCGGAATCTCGCCGCTGGCCTTAATTCAAAAAGGGTTTCAGGTTGTGATCGACCAGGCTGCCCAAAATCACGCTGAAATTCACATCTCCGGCGGGCAGCGCGGGCTGAATATCCGCCTGTCCGTTGCTGACCTGGCAGCGCTGACCCGCGCCCGGTCTGCGCCCATCAGTCACGAGGCCGGCGGCGAAGATGGGATTGAGTGGTAAGTCAAGCTTGACTTTTGTTTGGAGTTAGTTATATTATTAACTATCTGTCTGGTCCAACAGTACCAATCGTTTAAACCACAATCGAAAAACCGCGCGATCCGGAATGTGACTGTGGGGGACAGGCTCACACTTTTTCCAGGGGATGACTCGATGAAACGTCCGCTCTTTCTTCCCGTGCTTATGCTTGCCTTTGTATCATTGGCGTGCTCGGTATTCGGAGCCGCACCAACAGCTGCCGTCCCAACAGCAGCGCCAACAGAGGCCATTGTTGTTGAAATCGAACAGCCCACGGCAACAAAAGTCGAACCGACCGTGGCGCAACCGACCGAAGTCATCCCAACGGCGACAGAAGTGCTGCCAACGACTCCCCCAGAGCCGACCGCCACGCAAGCGCCCACCTACACGCCCAGGCCTACAGAATATGAGGAAACCTTTGACCGGCGCAATGATAACTGGTCAGAAGACGTGGTCGTGACCACTCAGACCTTCGGGAGAGACCTGCAATCTCAATCGGCCGTTCAAGACGGAACGTTACGTTTCCGGATGGGGGATAAAGAAACTTATATTTACAAGTTCTTCGTTCCAGCCCTGTCGGGAAATGTTTCTGTTGAAGCGGCTTACCAGAGCCTGGGCAACCTCTATAACGGAATATCCATCGTTTGCAAAGTAAACGAAGAACGAACAAGTTGGTTTGAGGCGCGGGTTTCCAGCACAAGCGATTTTTCCTTCTTCCGCTATGACAAAAGCCTGAGAGATATTGAAAACAAGAATCCCTACGTTCTATTGGGCAAGGGAAAGTTTAAGATCGACGAGTTGTATCCAACCAAGCCGAATACGTTCAAGCTAACCTGCCTGGAAGACGAGCTGATCCTGGAGACCAACCGGGGGGCCCGCGTGGTCAGCCAGCCGCTGGAGACCTCCCTGGATGGTACTTATGTCGGGATTGGGGTTATGTCTTATGAAGTGCTGCCGGTGACAATTGACTTTGACCGGGTCTTGATCCGCGAAGAATAACAGCGAGATGAGCAGCGCCGCCCGGACGATTCTCTTTCGCCGGGCGGCCCGGATCGCGATTAGCCCTTCACAACAACAACCGGGCGCAGGCGGGCCACCTTGCGGGCAATCCCGGCTGCGCTGACCGTTTCCACGACCCGGTCAACATCTTTATAAGCCTCAGGAGCTTCCTCAGCCAGGCCCGCCAGTGACCCTGCCCGGATGTGAATCCCTTCCATCCGCAGGTTGTCTTTCAGCTTTTCTCCACGTACCTGCTTTTTGGCCTGCGTGCGACTCAGCACCCGGCCCGCGCCATGGCAGCTTGAGCCAAATGAACGTTCCATGCTGGCCTGCGTGCCCACCATCACCCACGAAGATGTGCCCATGCTGCCAGGCACCAGGACAGGCTGGCCAATGGCCATATATTCTTCCGGCAAGCCTGCAGCGCCTGGGCCAAAGGCGCGGGTGGCGCCTTTACGGTGCACGCAGACCTTCATCTTTTGACCGGCAACCTCGTGCTGCTCAACCTTGCCAATATTATGAGCCAGGTCATATACCTGGTGCAGGCGCCAGTTCTTAAGCTTGCCCACCAGGACTTCTTCGAAAGCCTGGCGTGCCAGGTGCGCCAGTATCTGGCGGTTGGCAAAAGCATAATTTGCTGCTGCGCGCATGGCAGCCAGGTATTCCTTTCCTTCCGGTGAGTCGAGCGGGGCGCAAACCAGCTCGCGATCAGGAAGTTCGATCCCATACTTCCGGACCGCCGCCTGAAACACGTGGACGTAATCGGTGCAAACCTGGTGACCAAACCCGCGCGAACCACAGTGGATCGAAAGGCAAAGAGAACCCTCACCGATCCCCATCGCCTGGGCAGCCTGGATATCATACACCGCATCGACCAAATCAACTTCAAGGAAATGGTTCCCAGACCCCAACGTGCCCAACTGGTCGCGACCGCGATCCTTGGCCCGGCGGCTAACCTGCCCAGGGTCTGCACCCTCCAGCTCCCCGTTTTCTTCCGTGCGGCGCAGATCCTGTTCGCTCGCCAGGCCTTTCTTGAGCGCCCACCGCGCGCCGATCCTGCACACCTGGTCAAGTTCTGTCTCGGATAAATGGAAAAGGCCCTTGGTCCCCACCCCACTGGGACAGTGCCGCTGGAGCGCCGAGGCGAGATCGCCAAGGTACGGTTCAACTTCTTCATACAGAATTGCCGAGCCTAAAAGACGTACGCCGCAGTTAATATCGTAACCGATCGCCCCGGGCGAGATGACGCCTTCCGGATAACGGGTCGCGGCGACGCCGCCAATCGGGAACCCGTACCCCTGGTGCATGTCTGGCATCACCACCACGGGTGAAACCACCCCAGGCAGAGTCGCCGCATTGATCGCCTGATCCATAGAAAGGTCGTTAAGTGCTTCTTCAAGCAGCCGCCGGCTGGCAAACACCCGCACTGGCGCGCGCATATCTGCCCGGTAGCTGCGTGGGATCTCCCATTCGTAATCGCTGACTTTTTGAAAATCTTTGATCTTCACCATTTTGCCCTCTATCCCAACTGCAGTTCTGCAAGCAACTATACGTCAAAAACAATTGTTACCGAAAACCCGGCAGCAGTATGGCGGATCTGAAGGTTATGATAGGTAACAGCCTTGATCTCTTTCTTCTGCACGGCAATTGGCGCTCCCTCTGCCAGTGCACGCAGGGTCGTATCCAGGACATTAATCTGAAAACGGTCGAAACCCAGGCCTTCCGATTCGCCCAGATACAGCAGTTCAGAGAGGAAAGAGACCAGCAAGCTTTCTACATCAATGCCAGAAAGCTCGATCATTCGTTCAACGCGCGGCTGCTCCTCGAATGTCGCCTCTGTAAGCGAATACATTCCAACCGCTGCCATTCGAAACAGTTGAGGCAAATCAGGAGCCCACACCTTGAGCGCCCAATCTGCAGTGTGATCAATTTCAATGAAACCGAAATTCTCTTCTGCCATCATTCACAATTATAATAATACAATATGAGAACCAAACTCGATCAAATTGAAGCCAGGCTTCAGACACTTATTGAGGGCAGCGTTAACTTGCTGGCGCGCAGCGATGCCCAACATCGCCTGGCGCACCAACTCGTCACCGCAGCATTTGAGAATACAACTACCGCCGCGGATGGCAGCCTGCAGGGGCCAGACGTATTCACCATTTATCTTCACCCCGAAAACCTGGTGTATTGGCAGACCCATGACCGCCAGATTGTCGAAATCAGCAGTGGGCTGCAGACAGCCGCCCGGGAATATGGAATTCACTTTTCACGGCAGCCGGTAATTCACCTGGCGGCGGATCCACTGTTGGAAGTGGGCGGAATCCAGGTGACCGCATCCGGCCAAGAAAACGTGAATGGACAAACGGCGGCCTTCGTCCCTGCGCCAGTCTCAGTGCCTCCGTCAGCGATCCCGCGCAACGCATTTCTCATCATTGATGGCAACCGGGTTTTTCCACTGACTCGGACCGTCATCAATATCGGCAGGCGACCTGACAACCACCTCGTCTTGCCCGATCCACGCGTATCACGGTCCCATGCCCAACTCCGCGCGATCCGCGGGCAATATGTGCTGTTTGACCTGAACTCTACCGGAGGGACAATTGTCAACGGGCGCAGGATCAACCAGTGCGCGCTCAAGCCCGGCGACGTCATTTCGCTGTCGGGAGTGCCGCTGATTTATGGAGAGGATTCGGCCACCGATGAAGAAACCAATGAAATAGGCTATACGCGGAGCATGCAAACGCCCCGCAGCGAGCCACCGGAGATTATCGAGTGATCCAATGAGCGGAATCGTGCTTGTGATCTTAATTCTCCGTATCCTCCTGGTAGCCTCACTTTTGGGCTTTCTCGGTTGGGCCTTGTGGGCCATCTGGCAGGACCTGCGCGCCCAGGGTCGATTTATCAGCGCGCCGGTCATCCCCACGCTGAAACTTACCCGTCTGGACGAAGTCGGGACAGCAGAACAGGCCCAGGAGACGTTTAACAGCCCAGAAATAATCATTGGCCGCAGCATGGTAAGCGATTATCCGATCGCCGATGAAACCGTTTCGGCCCGGCACGCTCGCTTCAGCTACCACCACAATCACTGGTGGGTAGAGGATTTTCGCTCGACCAATGGGACATTCTTAAACGATGAGCGGGTGAGCGTACCAACCGTCATCGTTTCTGGAGACGAGCTGCGGGTAGGGCAATTTAGCCTGCTGATCGAGATCACAGAAAAGTAATCTTTTCAAGGAGACGAATTTATGGAAAATCCTCCCATGCTTGGTGTGATTGGAGGGTCGGGGCTGTATCACATGCCCGGGCTGCAAAACAGTGAAACGATTGAGATCGAGACACCTTTTGGGCGTCCCAGCGCACCGATTGTACTGGGGGACATCGCCGGAAGACGGGTAGCTTTCCTGGCCCGGCATGGCATCGGGCACCACATCTCGCCAACCGAAGTAAATTACCGGGCAAATATCTACGCGCTCAAACAAATCGGCGTCCGCCGGCTGGTTAGTGTCAGCGCCTGTGGATCGCTGCGCGAAGATTACGCGCCCGGGCATATCGTCATCCCAGACCAGGTCTTTGATTTCACCCACAGCCGGCCGCGCTCATTTTTCGGAGAGGGGATGGTTGCGCATATCGGGGTAGCCGATCCTGTCTGTGGGAATCTATCCCGAGAGGTATACGATGCAGTCATTCGCGCCGGCGCTACCGCCCACCAGGGTGGGACGTTGATCACCATTGAAGGGCCGCGTTTCTCTACCCGGGCCGAGTCGAATGTATTCCGCTCGTGGGGAATGTCAATCATCGGCATGACCGCCAGCCCGGAAGTTTTCCTGGCACGAGAAGCCGAGCTTTGCTACGCCATCATGGCGCACGTCACCGATTATGACGTCTGGCATGTCAGTGAGGAGCCAGTAAGCGTCGAAATGGTGATCCGGACGCTGCTTCAAAATACCCGGGTGGCCCAGCAGTCCATTACCATCCTGGCCGAAGGGCTCCAGATGGAAGACTGCGCGTGCCAGCACGCCCTGCAGAACGCCCTGATCACGCAGCGTGACCTTATTCCACCTGAAACAAGCCAGAAGCTGGATCTGCTGGTTGGGAAATACCTCAAGCCGTGATTTTTTTCACTCCCAAGAACGCTACCTCGATCGATGAAAAACAGGGCCGCCTGTTGCAATTGGCGGTGCTGTTTCTGCTTCTGTTTTCAGCCATCCTGTCATTATCTCCGGCCGCCCGCCTGGGCCCCTGGAATGCCAGCTTGCGCTGGAATCACTGGATTGGATTTGCTGCCTGGCTGGTTGGCGCGCTTTTTGTCCATCGGCAGCTGGCGCGCTACGCGCCCGACCGAGATCCGTATATTTTTCCGGTGATCGCGCTGCTCAGTGGATGGGGGCTGCTCACAATCTGGCGTTTAGACGCAGTCATGGGCGCCCGGCAAACCGCCTGGCTGGCGGTCAGTTTTTCCGCCATTGGGTTTGGCCTGCGCGTGCCAAATCTTCTGGCTTTGCTGCGCCGCTACAAATACCTTTGGCTGACCGGCGGGTTGCTATTGACCGCAGTCACCTTTGTCTTTGGAACCTATCCGGGCGGGCAAGGACCTCACCTGTGGTTGGGCTGCTGCGGAATTTATCTGCAGCCCTCCGAGCCGCTCAAGCTCCTGCTGATCGTCTACCTGGCCGCCTACCTGGCTGACCGCCTTCCGATCAGTTTTACCCTGCCCCAACTGATGATCCCCTCGTTGATCCTGTTCGGCGCTGCGCTTACGATGTTGATCATCCAGCGTGACCTGGGAACTGGTTCGCTGTTCATCCTGATCTACACAATCATCATTTTCCTGGCCTCAGGCCGGCGGCGGATGCTGATTTCCAGCCTGCTCATTCTGCTGGCCGCTGGCGCTGCCGGCTACTGGCAGTTTGATGTCGTCCGCATTCGCGTTGATGCATGGCTTAATCCCTGGCTGGACCCGAGCGGGCGGTCGTACCAGATCGTACAATCCGTGCTGGCAATCGCCTCCGGTGGGCTGGTTGGCCGCGGCCCGGGACTCGGCAGCCCCGGGGTTGTCCCGGTAGCCCACTCTGATTTCATTTTTGCTTCCATCGTGGAGGAAACGGGACTTGCTGGCGCCGTGGGCCTGCTGCTCCTGTACGCACTGCTGGTCGGCCGCGGCTTTCGGGCTGCGATCTGCGCGCCGAACAACTACCAGCGCTACCTGGCAGGCGGCATCATCACCTACCTTGTGAGCCAGAGCATCTTCATTATTGGCGGCAACCTGCGGATGCTGCCGCTGACCGGGGTGACCCTGCCGTTCGTCTCGTACGGTGGCTCTTCTTTATTGACGGCTTCCATCGCAGCATTAATCCTCCTACAGGTCAGCAACCGGGGAGAGGAAGAAGCTGCACCACTTCCCAACCCGCGGCCATATCTGCTGGTAAGCGCCGGCCTGCTGGCCGGGCTTTTGGCCCTGGCTCTCCTGACCGGCTGGTGGACCACGGTGCGGCGGACTGGATTGATGGCGCGCCTCGATAACCCTCGCCGGGGAATTAGTGATCGCTTTGTCACCCGCGGGAACCTGCTCGATCGAAAAAACCTGCCTGTTGCCCAAACCACCGGGAGCCCTGGCGAGATGAAACGGGTTTATGAATATCCACCGCTCAGCCCAATCATCGGATATAACAGCCCGCTTTACGGCCAGGCAGGATTGGAAGCCGGCCTGGATGCGGAACTGCGTGGAATGAACAGTTCACCAGAAGTCATCTGGTACAACGACTTGATTTACGGGAGGCCCCCGCCAGGTTCAGACGTCCGCCTGAGCCTCGATCTCGATTTACAAAGACAGGTGGACGCACTTTTAGGCGAAGATATAGGCGCACTGGTCCTGCTCAACGCAGAAACCGGCGAGATCTTGAGCATGGCCTCGCATCCGTATTTCGACCCGATGAACCTGGAAACCGACTGGCCAGACCTCATCCAGAACCCGGATGCGCCGCTGCTCAACCGTGCCACCCAAGGACAATACTCACCCGGCGCTGCACTCGGTCCTTTCTTTCTTTCGTACCTATACGCAAAACAATCCCTGCCGCCAATCCCCCAGGAGCTGGATTACACCATCGATAACCGCACCTGGACCTGCGCGCAGGCGCCATCACCGCCGCTCACCCCCGGAAACCTGGTCGCGGGCGGATGCCCGGGCCCGCTGGTATTCCTGGCCGAAGAAATTGGGCAAGATGGCTTGGTAGATCTGTTCACCAGCCTTGGGTTCTATGAAAGGCCAGATCTTCCGTTGGTCACAGCCAGCCCGGCGGGCCGCGAAATCGAACGAGCCGACCTGGCGGCAGTTGGCCAGGACCGCCTGACGGTTACGCCCCTGCAGATGGGCCTGGCTGCCGCAGCTCTCACAAATGGCGGCGTGCGACCTGCCCCCAGGCTCGCCACAGCCATTCTGGTTCCCCAGAATGACTGGACGATCCTGCCCAATGAGGCAGCTACCGAGACCCTGATGGTCGGCGGAACAGCTAAAGCCCTCATCGCGCTGGCCCAGCCAGATAACCGGATTTGGGAAACCGTGGCGCTGGCAGAGTCAAACGAAAGCGTTTTTACCTGGTATCTGGCCGGAACCCTGCCCCAGTGGAACGGAACACCGCTGGCGCTGGCATTAATCCTCGAAAAGAACGATCCAGAACGGACCAGTCAAATTGGCCGGTCAGTGCTGATTACGGCGCTGGAATAACCTCTCAAACGGACGAAAGAGGTAGATCAGGCATCACGAAACACGATGCGGATGAAGTGACGCCTGCCAACCTGCAGGATTCCTGGGTGAGGAAACACCCCAAGTGCATCGCCCAGCACTTCCCCATCCAGGCGTACGCCTTTCTGCTGGACCAGCCGGCGCCCTTCACTGCGCGTG
The DNA here is from genome assembly GCA_964490575.1 of uncultured Anaerolineaceae bacterium. Taxonomy (GTDB): domain Bacteria; phylum Chloroflexota; class Anaerolineae; order Anaerolineales; family Anaerolineaceae; genus DSYU01. The sequence goes on from CAZBDC010000057.1 coordinate 15,312, forward strand.
CCGGCTAATCCGGCGTCCATCAGCACGTCAAGAACGGTCTGGTCTTTGGTAATGACGAATTCCGCCAGGTCTTCCGGCATCTGGTGCATCTGGAATGTACGCACAAACTGCTGGCGTCCCTTCTCCGCCGCTTCATCCCCATAAAAGCATCCGACGATCTCCTGCGCCAGCTTCATCTTGGCATCCCGGGGATGCAGGCGTCCATCGAGAAGTTCGTCTTCCAGGGCCGCAATTTGCCCGGGCGTCCAGCGGGTCACCAGGCGGGCATAGGAAGGCATGGCAAAGTCCGGAATGCTCATCACTTTGCCAAACATATCTTCAGGCGTAGTGCCGATTGGAATGTGGTTGCCAAGAGACTTGCTCATCTTAACCACGCCATCCGTGCCTGGTAAAATGCCCAGGATAATGGCGATATTGGGCCGGGCGCCGAGGTAGGTCATGATCTTGCGAGCAGCCGTCATGATGTTGAACAACTGGTCGGTTCCGCCCACCTGGACATCCGCCCGCAGGCAGAAAGCATCGTATCCTTGCATGAGCGCGTAAAACATCTCGTGCAGGTAAAGCGCATCCCCACGCTCCCAGCGCTGCCTGAAGGCCTCGCGGGTCAGGAACTGCTGGATGCTGAAATTCGAAGCCAGGCGAATGAGATCAGCAAAGGTCAGGGAAGACAGCCACTCCGCGTTGTAATGGATCGTTGTGCGCTCGCGATCCAGAATATGAAAGGCCTGTTCAGCATAGGTCCGCGCATTTTCTTCGACCTCCTGGGCAGTTAGCTGGGGGCGGAGCCTGTCCTGGTCAGATGGATCTCCGATCAGGGAAGTATAGGTGCCAATCAGAAAAGTGACCTCGTGCCCCAGTTCCTGGAACTGGCGGAGCTTGCGCATGGTAACAGTGTGCCCGAGGTGCAGGTCCGCCTTGCGCGGGTCATAGCCGCAGTACACCTGCAGCGGTCGCCCCGCCCGATCCGCCTCCACCAGCCGTTCACGCAGCTCGTTTTCCATGGCGCTGCTGAGCGCCGCATCCCCGTACTCGGTGCCCTGCATCAACCAGGCAACCTGCTCATCAATGTTCATTTGGGTACCCTCCCAGCAGTTAAAAAAATCAACGCGAGGCTGCCGGCCTCGCGTTTGCATTCGTTCTAAGGAACTTCTACTTAAGCGCAGCCAGAGGCAGCCGGAGCCCGGGAGCCATAATAAGCATACGCCGCATACAAGCAGTTCAAGCGAACCATACGTTCAGTATAATGTCCGTACCACAGGTTGTCAAGAAGCTTTTGTTTTTAACAAATCTTCCAGCGCCTGACGCAGCCCGGGGTACTGGAACTGGAAACCCATCTCCAGCAGCCGCCGCGGAACCACACGCTGGCCTGTCAGCACAATGGTACTCATTTCGCCCAATAGAATTTTCAAGGCAAATGACGGGACAGGAAGCCAGTATGGTCGACGCATCACCTTGCCAAGCGTTCGTCCAAAAGTCGCGTTGGTGACCGGTTCAGGCGCCGTGATATTGAAAACGCCGCTGGCGTCTGCGCGCTCCAGGAAAAACCGGAAACTGTTCACCAAATCCTGGATGTGAACCCACGACATCCACTGTTTTCCTGAGCCCAATGGGCCACCCACAAAAAGCCGGTGCTGCAGCAAAAATGGATTGATCACTCCACCTTTGGGTGTCAGCACCACGCCTGTCCGCATAATAACGTGGCGCACGCCCAGCCCGGCAACCCCTCTGGTCGAATTTTCCCAATCCTGAGCCACACTTGCCAGGAAATCGTTCCCGGCGGCAGCCTCCTCATCCAGAATCTCGTCTCCATGCGGGCCATAGTAGCCAACCCCGGCAATCTGCAGCACCACGGCGGGTTTCTTGGTGCTCTGCTCCACGGCGGCGGTAATCGCCGCGCCTGAATCGACCCGGCTGGCGCGTAAAACTCGCTTTCGCTCGTTTGTCCACGGTTGCTCGCCAATATTTGCTCCGGACAAATTAATCATTGCATCAGCCTGATCAACCAGGTGCTGCCAGCCTTGCGTCGTTTTCCCATCCCAACCGGCTGCCTGAACGCCCGGCGGAAGCGCGACCTCCCCAGGACGGCGGGTCAGCACCCAAACGGCGTGCCCATCCTGATTGAGCGCCTTGATGAGCGCCTGCCCGATCAACCCAGATCCCCCGGCTACGATTATATTCATCTTCCATCTCCCTCCGACGACCAAAATATTTTCACCTTCTTAACTTACCTTAAACAATTCCGCTCTGCAAGTCATGCTATAATCTTTCCATCTGGAGCGCACCAATGCAAGCACCTGTTCTGGTCCTTAACGCCAACTTCGAGCCGGTGAATGTGTGCGACATGCGCCGTGCAATTGGACTGATCCTGGCCGAGAAAGCTTCTCTGGTTGTGAACGGGCGTGGGGTCATCAAAACCATCCACAGCACGTTTCCGCGACCATCGGTGATCCGGCTGCAGAAGATGGTCCATAGACCTCGTCCCCAACTCAAACCGACCCGGCGGGAAATCTTTCGCCGAGATAATTATACCTGTCAGTATTGTGGTAAGAAAACGACCGACCTTACCATCGATCATGTTATTCCCAGGCACCTGGGGGGGAAACACAACTGGAGTAATCTGGTGACCGCCTGCCCGCTCTGCAATCATCGCAAAGGTGGGCGCCTGCCCGAAGAAGCCAACATGCGGCCCCTGCGCCATCCCGGCGAACCGCCGGCATCCGCGCAGTATATTTTTGGACGCCACCTGGCAAACAATGCCGAATGGGAAGTTTTCCTGGCCGGCTGGTAGCTCCCGCTTGTATTAATGGTCCGGGCGGCTACTCGGCCGGGATGGAGTCGAAATCTTTGGCAACATAGACCTGGCCCTGAAAGGTTTGCCGAGCCCTGGTAACCAGATTCTCAGGCGCCACTAACTGCGGAGGATAATGGATCAGGTATAGGGCCTGCACGCCGGCCTGCGCGGCGATTTCGCCGGCCATCTCAGGGGTGGTGTGACCCTTAGATGGACCAGTCGCCTCGTGGATCAATACATCTGCGTTTTCAGCCAGCCGCCGGACCACCTGGGTGGGTTCAGTGTCGCACGAATAGGCAATCACCCGGCCGGTCTGGGCAAACTCAAAGCGCAGGCCGATGGTAGGGATAAGGTGCTGGACCGGCGAAGCATAGACGTGGATCTCAGGCTCCGCAATGACGATCGACCGCTCTTCCGTTCGGACTGGTTCGAACTGGACCGGGAAAAACCCGGGCCACTGTTCGCGGTCGTACAGATCCAGCATTTTCTTCGCTCGATCCAATACCTCATCCAGCCCATGAACTGTCAACGGCTGTTTACGGCCCAGAAGCCACATGCTCATTAACAGCGGGGCGAAACCCGAGACATGGTCAGGATGAAAATGCGTGAGGATGATATGGGTAACCCGGTTGATATCGAACCCGGCCTGGCCCAGGCGAACGACCGGGTTGCCTGGGCAGTCAACCAGGATCACACTTTCACCGGCCTCCACCAGGAAATGGGTATTTTCATGTTCCGCGTCCGGCACCGCGCTGGCAGATCCCAGAATGATGACACGCGCCATATTCACCTCCTGGCAGGTAACCCCAGCCAAGGATATTCGAGAAGGTCGACAAACAGGCGCCAGGCGGCCATACGATCCTAACGCCCCAGAACAGCCAATGCAATCTGAGGTGTCACCCACACCTCAATCGCCGCCGCAATAAACAGGCAGGGGATGACCACCCCCACAATCACTTTGGCCCAATCCGCGAGCGCCGCCAGCCATACTTCGCCGATCGAGCGGTCAGGGTCGGGCGTGGCAAGAACCGCTCCGGCGTGCAGCACAGCGGCTGTCGCCAGCACGGCAACCGGAATCTCGATAATTCCATGGGGAAGAATCAGGCCGGCGAATATGGGAAAGACATCAACGCCGTTCTGCGCAAAACTCCCCAACAAATAACCGACGATTCCCATCGTCGCCATCAATGGCATCACGCCAATCACGCCAAAGCTGAACAGGCCCAGCAGCATCGCCAACAACAGCACGCGCAAGTTCTGCCACCAGATCAGGAAGAACGAGCGCGCGCCCAACAAGGGCAGGAATTCCTGCAGCCGGTCCAGGCCCTGGTCGAGATCCTGGATCTGGCCGACCAGGAAGGGGAACCGATCGACCTGCCCGGCCCCTACCCATACGCCAGCGGCTGCCATACCAAAAATCAAAGCAGAAGGGAGCGCCAGCCGCCGGACGGTTTTCCAGACAACGCGGCGATACCACTCCACCGGTCTACGCGCGCCGCCGGTAAAGGACTGCCAGAAGAATTTCAAGCTCCAGGCCAGGCGCAGTACATCGATTTCACGTCCCAGCAGCTGCTCGCGGCGAAAGTGGGCCAGGCCGATCCGCACCAGCAGGACAGTAACCATCAGGATGCCAAACACCACCCACCACAAGGTGTCAATATTCCCCCAGAACATGACCATCGCTTCCCATTGGATCAGAAAGGCAGTCGGGATGATGATGAAACTGGCCAGCAGGTTCGCCGCCCGGACCGAGGTAGCCTGAGCCGAGACCACAACCGCGCCTGCCACCATCATTACTGCCTGGGCCACGGTTAAAATCACGATTTGGGTCAGCATCACCGGAGCAGGCCAGGGGATACCACTGGCAGCCAAACCCAGCAGGTAGACGGTCATGCCCAGGAAACTGGATGCCAGTGGCGGAATGGTAGCCGCCAGGAGCTTGCCCAGGTAAATGTGCCAGTCTTTGAGTGGGGTATTGAGCAGCGGCTCAATACTGCCACGCTCCTTCTCGCCCACAAACGACTCAAGGGCAATCACCAGCGAAACCGATATCGGGAAAAAACCGACAATCAGGAGCAAGAAGGGAACCAGGCGCTCGCCTATCAACGTGGCGCCATACTGGTTGACAAAACTGAGCATGCGCTGGGCAGTCCAGTTCATAATAAATGGAAAGACCAGCGTCAGGCCCACCACCGGGAAAATTATTCGCCAGTCGCGAAACTGGTCGCGCACCTCGCGCCGGGTTATGGTCCAGGCCGGCAGCAGGTCCGTGCGGATCAAATCAGCGAGCATCCGCCCCCTCCCCCTCTTCGAGACTTCCAACGGCATTTAAGAAGGCCCGCTCCAGGCTGCGCGGAACTTCCTGGAAGGATATCACCGGCAGCCGGTCATCCAGCAGGCGCCGCAGCAGCAGCGGGTTCATGGTTTCTGGTTCGTCAACGCGGAAACGCAACCAGTTTTCACCCTGCGCGCGCAGTTCAACCCCCGGTGGCAGCGTGGGAATCCATCCATTGAGATCGCCGCCCAGGCGTGCCTCATACTCCACAGGGCCCAGGAGCTGGCGCTTGACGTTCTCGAGCGTGTCATTCATGATAATGCGTCCCAGCCGGATGATGGCGACTTTATCCGCCAGTTCTTCTGCTTCCGCCAGGTTGTGGGTGCACAACAGGAAGGTCCGGCCAGTTGTCCGCAGTGACTGGATCGAATCGCGGACCAGGCGGGCGCTTTGTGGATCCATTGCTGACGTGGGCTCATCGAGCAACAGCACCGGCGGATCGTGGAGGATGGCCCGCACCAGGGCCAGCTTCTGGCGCATGCCCTTGGAGAACTCCCCTAACCGTTTCTTTCCCACCTCATCCAATCCAAAACGCTCCAACAGTGCTCTAATCCGCGGACGAAGACTGCTGTGCGGCATACCATACAGGCTGCCAAAGAATTCCAGATATTCCTCAGCGCTCATCCGGCCATACAGGCCGTGATTTTCGGTCAAAACGCCGACCGAAGCGCGCACTTTATCAGCCTGCCTGGTCACATCGTATCCGGCCACCCATGCCTTCCCACTGCTCGGCTGAAGAATGGATGTAAGCATGCGCACCGTAGTGGTTTTCCCGGCCCCGTTCTGGCCAAGTAAAACAAGCACCTGGCCCGGCTGCACGTTGAGACTGACCCGGTCAACCGCCAGGAAATCATCAAACCACTTGGTCAGTTCTTCCGCGACAATCATCCCCTATGCCTTCCTGGCTTTTGTTATTCCATGGTAAAGCCCGGCGCTCTGCCGCCGGGCTGGTTTAGTTTGCTCTACCTGGTCTCTTGCTCTGGCGCATCATCAGCATGCGCCGCGCCGGCCATTTCCGCTGCGGGCTGGCCCGGGCCAGCCCGATGCCGCCAGATGAAGAACGCCGCGGCGGCAACCCCAATGACCGCCATAAAGGTCTGGTTGACGTTGACACCTGCCACCGGCGAGATATCCAACCGTAAAAACTCGAGCAGGAACCGGCCAATCGCATAGATCACGATGTATACCAGAAAAACATCTCCTCGCATCAGGCGATCTTTGAAACGGCGGCTGATCCAAATGAGGATCCCGGCGTTGAAGAGGTTCCAGATGAACTCATACAAAAACAGCGGATGATAGTACTCGACATTCGCAAATCCCGGCAGACGGTTGGCCGGGGCAATATAGATTTTCCAGGGTAAGTCAGTCGGAGCGCCGTATACTTCCTGGTTGAAGAAATTGCCCCACCGCCCGATCGCCTGGGCCAACGCCAGGCCGGGGGCAATGATGTCTGCCCAGACAGCAATGCTCAGATCTTTGCGGCGGGTATAGATCCACACCGCCAGGAAACCCCCAATCACAGCCCCGGGAATGCCCAGGCCACCCATGCGCGGGTTCAGCGCGTCCAGTGGATGGGTCAGGTAATGCATGGTCGTGAGAGCCGAGGATGCCGTTGGGGTGAAGATATGCCACAGCCGCGCGCCAATAATCCCACCTATCAGGGCCCAGGGAAGAATATCCCAGGCCGTATCGGATTCCTGGTCATACTGTTTGGCGCGGTAAGCCGCGAGCCATGTTGCAGCCAGCGCACCCAGCATGATTAAGATTCCATAAAAGTAGATTTTGAAGCCAAAAATCGTAATCCCATCGGGCATAGCGAAGATCCTTCCTTGATTTATTCCTGTAAACGTTTGGCGTTATTTTTTACCACGCAAGCCCATTTTGGCATAGGCCTGGCTTCTGACGTGAAAAATTCGCTGCAGTGCAGTGAAATTTGCCAGCAACGCGATCGCCCCCACCCCAATCCACGGCTGGTTGATAATCAGGCATGGGATCAAAACCACCAGACGTTCGAAGCGCGAGAAAAGACCAATCTTGGTCTCAAAGCCGACCGACTGCGCCCGCGCTCGAATGTAAGATACCAGGATGGAGCCGGCCGCAGCCAGGTAGGTCAGGCTGGCGCCCAGCATATCCTGCTGCTGCAAATAATAGAAAAGCAGCCCGCCAAAAATAAAAAGCTCAGAATAGCGGTCTGTCACCGAATCGACAAAGGCCCCAAAACTGCTCGGTTGGCCCCGCATCCGCGCCATCGTCCCATCGAGTGCGTCGATTGGCGCCATGAATAAGATGATGGTCCCGCCCAATGAAATCCGGCCAGTAGCCAGAAAGAAAGAGCCAATTACCGTTCCAACCAGGCCAAACAGAGTCACAGCATTCGGCTCTAAGCCAAGACGATTTAAGAAACTGGCGAGCGGCTCAATAACGCCTTTGAACCGGGCCCGCATGATATCACTCAGTGTTACTGATTCCTTGGCTGCTTGTTCCACCTTGCCATCCTTGTCATCGTTCATCTACATATGCAATTCGCTTTGGGCTTCAACCAGCACGCAACTCAGAACGAACCATTTTTATTTAGCGGGTGATTTCAAAAAGATATCCTAACGTACCCAATCCAAACTGTCAAGCATCGGCCTGACCAGCTTCTCAAAGGTCGCCATCCAACGCTTCGCCACGCCGGCGATCCTCCGGCTGCGTTTCATCTTCATCTTCCGGTGGCAGAAGCACTTCGCGCTCGCGCCCACCGCCCTGTGAAGGACCGACGACGCCCAGTTCCTCCAATTCATCCATCAGCCTGGCAGCGCGCGGATAACCAATCCGCAGGCGGCGCTGAACCAGCGAAGTGCTGGCGCGTTGCGTGGAGCGCACCAGCTGGATCGCCTGATCGATCAATGTATCGCTATCTTCATCAGCGTCGTGGCTCAACAGTTCTTCCCAGGGCGGCGCCTCTTGTTTCAGGTCGCCAGCCTTCTGCTTCCAAAAAGCCTTGATGGCTTCCAGTTCTTCATCTGAAACCAGCACGCCCTGGGCGCGCAGCGGCGTGCCTGCCTCCGGGTTCAAAAACAGCATATCCCCTTTTCCCAGCAGCGTCTCAGCGCCATTCACATCCAGGATCACCCGCGAGTCGATCGAAGAAGCCACAGTAAACGCCATGCGGGCCGGGAAGTTGGCTTTAATCAACCCGGTAACGACGTCGGTGCTGGGTCGTTGAGTGGCGACCACCAGGTGTATTCCAGTGGCGCGCGCCATCTGCGCCAGCCGGATCAGGCTGTGCTCAGTCTGGTCCGGCGCCGTCATCATCAAGTCAGCCAGTTCATCGATAATCACGACGATGCGCGGCAAAGTCGGCTGCTTGCGCTTGGCAGCCCGGTGGTTATAGACGATCACGTCGCGCGACCGGGCGTCTTCTAGCAGGCGGTAGCGGCGATCCATTTCTGAGATAACCCAGCGGAGAACGCCCAACATCCGGTCAACTTCTGTCTCGACCGGGCCAAACAGGTGCGGCAGGCCGTTAAAGCGCGCCAGTTCAACCATTTTAGGGTCCAACAGCACCATGCGCAGGTCAGAGGGCTGGTTGTTCATCACCAGGCAGGTCGCCAGAGACATGATGCAGATTGACTTTCCAGACCCGGTCGTCCCGGCGATCAACAGGTGCGGCATACGCCCCAGGTCGGCTACCACCGGCTGACCAGAAACATCTCGCCCCAGGGCAACCGCCAGGGGAGAAGATAGCCGGGTGAAAGCCTCGCTTTCCAAAAGGGATCGCAGGCGCACCACCGAATTTAACTGGTTCGGAACCTCAATTCCCACGTATGAGCGCCCTGGCACAGGCGCTTCGATCCGCAAGCGTTCAGCCGACAGCGATAAAGCAAGGTCTCGCGCAAGAGCCGAGATCTGTGAAACACGCACCTTTTGATGGAACAGTTCACCGTCTGGACCTGGCTTTTCAATAAAACCGGGCTCCACCGCATACTGCGTGACCGTCGGTCCAACCCGGTATCCCACCACCCGGGCAGGCACCCCAAACTCAGCCAGGGTATGTTCGATCCTGTCCGCCGTTTCTTTGATATACAGTTCTTCAGGCTGAACGTTCTTCTCATTCAATAACATCGAGAGCGGCGGCAGGTTTGGGTCGCGCACCGATGCTCCACCAATTGGCGCCATCCCCGGCTCAACGTCCTGGTCGTCGGTTTGCCCGGGCTGCCGCGGCGGCTGCGCCTGAGCAGAAGTTTGCGCGCTGCCCGCCCCAGCCGGATTCACCACATCTAACCAGCTTTCCAACCGGCGCAGCAGCCAGGAGAACAATCCGGAGCCATAACCCGCCAAAAACGCCATCAGAAAGATAAGAAATACTGCGCCCCAGGGAACCGGCAGAATCCGATCCAGCAGGGTGGCCAGGCCCCAACCAATAAATCCGCCATCCTGGCCAGCTTCGGCTCGCTCCAGGGACCACCCACTGAGGACGGAAAGAAAAGCCAGGATGCATAAAGCCAGCAGTTCCAACGCCAGCACGCGCGCAAGTGGTATGCGCGGCCAGTGAGAAAAACGCTTGCGCAGGCACAAAAGCCCTAGTAACCCAATTGCCAGCACTGCCAGTGGCCAGCCCCAACCAAATAATTGGGCGACCACATCTACCCAATACGAAAGCAAAAAACCCTGCCCGGCAGGCTGCTGATTGCCACGGTTGAGCAGCCCAACCAGCGTGATCAGCGCAAACGCAATCAGCCCTACCCCGACAGCATCCCATCCAAACCGGCCAAAACGAAGCCAGAAATCCACAAACCAATCGCCCCTGCCCTCACCCTCCACCGGCGCAGAAGGTGCTGTATTGGCTGGGTCCAGGGATGGATTTTTCGAGGATTTTGCCCGGGCGCTTTTTGCCTGGCTCATTCAGCGCTTACCAGCCCCAAACCTAAACGGCGCCTTTCAGCGTCGATATGCAGAACGCGCACCTTCACCTCTTGGCCAACCGACAGGTAGCCATCCAGGTCTTTCCGGCCAGGCGGCATGGGGATCGTCGAAACATGGATCAACCCCTCGATGCCTTCCTCCAGCCTGGCAAACGCGCCAAAGCGCATAATCGCCGTAATGGTCGCCTGGACCACGTCTCCGGCCTGGTAGTTACTTACCAACACTTCCCATGGATTGGATTGAAGTCGTTTCAGGCTTAAGGCAACCCGGCCGTTTTCTTCCGAAACCATCAATACCAATGCATCGACCGGCTGGGCCACCTTCAAGATCACCGACGGGTGCTGGACCCGCCCCCAGGAAAGTTCAGACACATGGATCAGGCCTTCAAGGCCGCCCAGGTCAACAAATACGCCAAAATCGGTAACGTTGGTTACCGTGCCATGGACAATCTCTCCGGGCTTGAGGGTATTAAACAACTGCCGCCGGCGGCCCTGTCCAGCTAACGCAGCCCGCTCAGAAAGGACAATCCGTTCCTGGGATGGCTCGCATTCAATTACCTTAAGATCAAGCGTCCGGCCAACATAATCATTCAATATCTGGCGGCGATCTTCTTCGGTAGCATTGCAGGGCATATCCACCAGATGAGAAATTGGCACAAATCCCTGGATGCCATCCCCTTGAACCAAAACGCCGCCGCGGTTATAGCCATACACCTGCAATCCAACGACCTCGTCTTTTTCATAAAGTCCTTGCACTTGCTTCCAGTCCACCGTGATCAGGCCAGGCGTTGGGACCTTTGATGAGGTTGTTTTCGAAGGAGCCGCATAAGCCTCTTCGTCCGCCAAAACCGATGCCCACCATCCCTCATCTATATCGCTAGGATCATCACCGACATCAGAAATAAATCGCTTAGAGAGCATTCTCCCACCTCCCTGGCAGGTCAATCATTAATAATAAGGGAACTAACACAGGCAAAACCTCTATACCGGCCGCTCTAAAAACCTGCATCCTTTCTCGCCTCCACCTCCATATCTCTAATCATCTTAGCAACCTCCTCAACAGCGATGCGCTGTTTCCGATATAAATCCGCTTCAGACACTGCCAGGCGCACCGCCACTTCACGCACCTTGCGGCCTTCGAGAAACTTCATTTCAAGAATATTATACAGGATCCATTCGCCTGTGAAACGTCTTTCTCCCTCGGGGCGAACCCTTTCGATTGCCTCCCGCAATATGGCCCGCAGGGCATTGGCCCGGTTGCCATCGTGTTCAGCCAGCGCATCCCGAACCACCTGGAAACGCATCAATGGGTTCTGAGTCAGTTTTGGGCCTCCCCAGTAATGGGTCAGCGCGTCTTTCACCCAATTTGCCATGTCATGATCGCGGGGGAGGTTTTCCTCTTGTTCCAGCAGCCCGCTGCGGTCAAACTGGCCAACCGCGCGCAGTCTTTGAATGAGATCGATGCGCGGCGATAGTGTTTCCAGGGATTGAAAGAGACTATCCTGGATGTTCCGGTTCTGCAGCGCCAGGGAAGCCCGCTGTGACAGGATCTCCATTGCCAGCCGCTGTTCTTCGTCCAGCGTGATATGAGCCACTTCGCTGACTCCCAGCAGGCCGATTAATTCGGGCCGATCAGGGGCGCTATTCAACAGCGGAAACAGGTAATCGTTCCCCCATTGGAACACCTCGAGGCCATTTCCTTTGGATACTTGCTGCAGCAGTTGGTTTGAAACCTCTTCCTGGGCGCCCTTCTCAGTCAAACGGTTCTTACCGGTCGTCACCACCAGTTCCAATCCCTCTTCACCAAGCGCAACGATGTAAGCCCCGGCAGCCTGAAGGCGGTCACAGGCAGTTGCCAGGACGGTTTCAAAAAACTGCTGTAAATCCCCCCGGGTGACCAGCTGGTTCTCCAATTTATGCAGCAAATCCATCTCAGAGCGGTTCTTGCCGTAAAATAACCAGCGCTCCCCAAGGGGAACAAACAGGGTGATCAAATACTCGCTTAACAGGATGGTCCCAACCATCACAATTGGGACCAGGGCAGAGTAGGAAGTCCCAAATGATTCGCCGGCCCTCCGGGTAAGCGTCGTCGCCGCCAGGGTGATGCTTGCCGTGAAGGGTCCCCGCATCAGCCAGCGAAGCAGCCGCGACTTGACCACCCGGTCTGGCCAGGAGACGCCAAAAAATGCCACCGAATAAGCCATGAGAACCAGCAAAACCCCGACCACCAGGTTCACGAAAACAGACAACGACCAAAATGTCAGCTGGTGCCGGGCAGCAAATTCAGGCCCATACGGCAGGAAGGGAAAAGCGCCCAACGCTGGGGCCAGGGCGCTGGTAATCAGGTAGGCCATCCGCCGGCGGCTGGTCGGTGTGGTTGTCCGGCGGAAAGCGCGCACGAAATTGATCCATGAAACGATCAGCACCCCTACATAGAAGAGGATAAACAGATCGGTGAAGCTGGTCGGCTGGAGATGCGGTAAGGGTGGGTTGCTGTATATGACCGGACCTACCAGGTAAGAAAATGGCAGTCCCATCAGGAAGATGGCCGAGCCCAGGTAAACCAGCCGGACGACCCAAGACCGCCGACCCCGGCTTGGTTTTCCAGTTGTCGCCAGCAGCGCATCTGAGAAATGCATATAGGTCGCCGGCAGAAACACAATCCCCACCCACTGCAGGCGGAGCCAGAACTCTAATCCCGCAGGGCTGCTTTCGATGCTGCCGATCGCTTCCGCTGTGTAGACAATCACGGTAAAGATGAGGATCAGGGCAAAAGTCCGCGCCACCCGGTCCCGCATGTTAAACGCCATGGCGTATAGCAGCAGAGAGAACGCTGTGATTGCGATCCCAGCCGTAAGAATTTCACTGAACGTTTTCAAAAAAACTTGCAAGATCGGAAGAGGTCGTGTAGGGAAAGAGTTGTAGGATAGGGTGTAGATCTCGGT
>CAZBDC010000058.1:0-28271 GCA_964490575.1 uncultured Anaerolineaceae bacterium
GTGCTGTTTCAGCCTGACCCAAAAGTCAGGTTACTGACGTTTGTCTAAACTCGAAGTTCATGGTATCGATCGTTTTTCCCGTCAGGGTCAGGTAGCGCTTCATCAGGGTGACCGAGAGGCAGGAGTGGGCGGGCAGGATACAGACCAGGTCGCCGACGGACAGGCGCTGCAGGTGCTCGGGCGGCAGGTGGAGAACGCCGTGTTCCTGCGAAAGGGCCGAGACATAGGCTCCGGGTAATGGGGCGCCCCAGCGCTCGCCTTCTGGCAGGCACACGTAGCCGAATATCCGCCGGTCGTCTTCGACCAGGGTGTCTTTCGAAAGATGGATGGCCCCGCCGTAGACCACGGCTTCGTCCCGCTCAGGGTGGCGCGCAACAACCGGGCAGGCCAGCGCGACGGCCACATCCTGCCAGCCGCACGAGCCAATCTGCATCTGCTGGGCGTCGTAGAAGACAAAATTGCCTGGGCGGATCTCGTCGACCGGGCCTGGGTCGGCGCACAGGCTGTTTCCCGGCGTATCCCCAACCGAGACCTCCAGCGGTCCACTCCCCAGTGCCTCCAGCGCCCGGCGCAGGCGGTCCATCCGGTCTGCTCCCTCGGCGTAGCGCCGGCATACTTCCTCCGGTCTGCGCGCTGCGTACGTGAAGCCGGCGTGCGTCAGCAGCCCGCGCAGCCGCAGCGGCTGTGCTTCCTGGACAGCCCGGGCGACCTGCAGCACGGATTCGGGCTGGTCCCAGGGCAGCCCGGTGCGGTGGTGGCCCGCATCGATTTTCAGCCAGACGTCCGCCGGGTGCTGGAGCGCCTTTGCCAGGGCCTGGGCGGTTTCAACCGATTCGATCAACAGCCCCAGACGGGTCTGCTCGGCCAGGCCCGCCAGCGCGCCAGCCTGGCGAATATTGGCCGGAAACGCGATGGTAATGTCTTGCCAGCCATACCCGGCGAAATATTCGGCCATATCCAGAGAAGAGACGGTTATGGCTGTGACCTGTTCGGCCCGGAACCACTCCCCGATTTCAGCCGATTGGTGAGTCTTAAAATGCGGGCGAAAGAGAACGCCTGCCGACCGCGCGCGGGCAGCCATGCGCTGGATGTTGTGCCGGGCGGTTTCTTCGTCTAACAGCAGGGTTGGTTTTTCGATTTTTTCAAAGATGTACATGGCTGAATTATATCAAAATACTACTTGCATCGATTGAACGTTAGTTCTATAATGGTGATATGGATGGGATTCAAAAGCTGGCCTTGATTTCTGATGAGATGAACCTGGAAGTCGATGAGAATCCGGTTATCTCGCCGGCTGGTCGTTTTACCCTGGCCGGGACGGATGACTGCCCGGCGCCTGTGCGCTCTTCCCCGGCGAGCAGCTCCGCCACAGACGGGTTACCGATTCACATGGCGGCGCTGCCGGGCGGCAGGCGGGTCCCGCTGCTGAAATCCCTGCTGACCTCTGCCTGCGAGCGCAACTGTTTTTACTGTCCTTTCCGGGCTGGTCGAGATACCCGCCGGGTGACCTTCAAGCCTGATGAGATGGCCCAAACCGTCGTTGAGCTGACCCGCGCCAGGGTGATCGAAGGCGCTTTTATCAGCTCGGGAATTGCCGGGGGTGGCATCCGGACCGAGGACCGCCTGATCGACACGGCCGAGATTTTGCGCAATAAATACCAGTACCGGGGCTACCTGCACCTGAAGCTCATGCCGGGCGTCGAAGCTGACCAGGTCGAGCGTGCCATGCAGCTGGCTGACCGGGTCTCGGTCAACCTCGAAGCGCCCAACACGCGCCGGCTGCAGCTCCTGGCACCGCAGAAGGATCTGCTCGATGAACTCTTGCAGCCGCTGCGGGTGGTCGAGCACATCCGCAAGACGCAGCCCGGGGTGCGCGGCTGGAATGGGCGCTGGCCTTCCACGACCACGCAGTTTGTGGTTGGCGCTGTTGGCGAAAGCGACCTGGAACTGATGCAGACTGCCGCATACCTGTATCGCAAGCTGCGTCTGGCCCGCGCGTATTTCTCGGGCTTTTCTCCCGTCAGCGGCACGCCCTTTGAAGACAGGCCGCCGACCAACCCCTGGCGAGAGCACCGCCTGTACCAGGCTTCGTTCCTGCTGCGTGATTACGGGTTCGAAGTGGAGGATTTACCTTTCCAGGGCGCTGGCGACCTGCCTCTGGAGCAGGATCCCAAACAGGCCTGGGCGCGCCAGAACCTCAGCCAGGCCCCGGTCGAACTCAACCGGGCTGAACGCCAGGATCTGATCAAAGTCCCTGGGATTGGGCCAAAAGGCGCTCAGGCAATCCTGAATGCGCGGGTTCGCGGCGGACGGCTGCGCTCGCTGGAAGATCTCAAGGCGTTGGGCGTCTATGCCGGGCGCGCCGCGCCCTTTATTCTGCTGGACGGGCGCCGTCCTCCGGCGCAGCTGGAGTTGTTTCCGATATAATGTAGCGTATGGATGAACGTTTCCCGCTGGATTTTATCGATGAACCAATCGAAGTATTCTTTCAGACTCCGCCTGCTTTGCTGAAAAGCCCCACCTGCCCATCCGCGTTTGTGTGGCGGGGTGAAACTTACCCGGTCATGGAACTGCTTGAGACCTGGCAGGATTTCCGCCGCCGGGGGCGTTTTGCGCGCAACATGCAGCCTGGCCACCTGGGCGCCGCGAACCGGCGTGGATCGTGGGGGGTGGGGCGTTTTTATTTCCGCGTGCGGGTGATGGATGGGCGCTGCTTTGAGCTTTACTACGACCGCGCGCCCGAGTCAGCCGGCGATCGTAAAGGGCACTGGTTTTTACTGGGCGAGCGGCGCGCCTGACTGCCCCTTTGTTTTTTCTCGGCTGCTCATAAATAAAATCAATTTATTTATGAATTTTATTAATTGCCTATTGACTTTTTCTAAAAAAGTTGTATTATTATTTTAGAAAATAAAACATGGCTTTGGGTTTTCTAAAGCTCCCCGCAAGGAGGTCAATATGTACAATGACCAGGACCTTGTTTGGCGGGCGATGCAGCCATACCAGCGACTTCTCCACCAGGCCAAAAACGAACAGATGATCCGGTGCCTGCGTTCGCAGCAGCGCCGGCCCAAAACTGCCTCCCAATGGATGGCGGCTCTGGGCGACCGCCTGGTGCGCGCCGGACAGTTTCTGCACCTGGCTGCACAATCCCGTGAAACGAAACACCTGACCGAGGGCTGTTGTAATGAAGTAGCGACGAGGAGAATGATATGAATCCTTTACCTGGTAAGTGCCCGGTATGCGGTGGCGACCTGATTGTAACCCGCCTGCACTGCCCAAGCTGTGAGACGGTCATGGAAGGCAGCTTTGCGCCGGGTGGGAGCCGCCTGAAAGAGGCGTTTTCGCCCGAGCAGCTCCGTTCGCTGCTGCCGTTTTCGCGCCTGTCGCAAGAACAGCTTGCTTTCATCATCACCTTTGTGCGCTGTGAAGGGCGCTTCAACCGGATGGAAGAAGAGCTTGACCTGTCTTACCCGACCCTGCGCGCCCGCCTGGATGAGATCATTCGCGCCCTGGGCTTTGAGCCTGGTCGCGAAGAGACTGCGCCCGGCCCGGTTCCTTTGAGCCCGGCTGAGCGCCAGGAAGTTCTCGACCTGCTCAACCAGGGCAGGATCGACGTCGAAGAGGCTCGCCGCCGCCTGCGCGGTGAGAGGCCCCAAACCGAAAAACAAAATCCTGTTGAAGAAAATACCGAAGAACCGAAGGAGAATTAACTATGGCTACTGTTGAAGAACGTGTGAAAATCTTACAGATGCTCCAGGAAGGCAAGCTGACGCCTGAAAGTGCCGCCCAACTGCTCCAGGCTGTCGAGCCTGAACCGCCCCAGCCCGCCCCGGCTGCACCGCAGCCTGTTCGGGAGGCACTTGCGGCTGACCCGCTCTCTACCAGCCGGCCGCGCTGGCTGCGCGTGCGCGTCTCAGACACCGACACGGGGCGCCCGCGCGTCAATGTTCGCCTGCCGCTCAGCCTGGTGAAGATGGGTTTCAAGCTTGGCGCACGGTACGCGCCCGAAATTGAAGGCCTGGACATCGAAGAACTGATCCGCGCCGCGGAGAATGGCGAGGGGGGCTTGTTCGTCGACGTCACCGACGAAGAGGATGGCGAGCACGTCGAGGTATTCCTGGAGTAATGCTCCCCCCATCCTCCCCAATAGAAAAGGCGGGCAGCGCCCGCCTTTTCTATTGGGGAGGATGAAATCTCGGCCGTTCTGAAAATTTTCATATTTTTTCACATTAATTCTCAAGCAGAACCTTAAAATTTCGAAATTTTAACGAAATTGCAAGGATTCCCTCTTGTATCGTGAACGTTCACGGACTATAATGGTGTTTGTAAGGTTACGACATAGATCTCATTGAAGAAGTAGTATTACATCGCGCTGTCGACCTGTCTTAATGGTACGCTTATCGGTAATTCCTATTGTTTTTACTCCGTGTGGTTTGGATCAATCTTTAGTGGTATTTTATCGGTAGTATTCTAAAATAGAAAATCCGGAGAGCTTTTCGATTACAATTATCGGTAGAAAATGGCTCTCCGGATTTTCTATTGATAGGCCACCATGTCTGAAAACTCTGCCTTTCTGCCTGATTCGCTGGCCCGGATGCGCGCGTCTTATCCTTCGCTACCGCCCTCCGAGCGTAAAGTCATCGATTTCATTCTGGTGAATTTCGAGGATGTGATTCGGATGACTTTGGCTGAACTGGCGCAGCGCAGCGGAGTCAGTGATGCAACGGTCGTGCGACTGTGCCGTTCGCTTGGTTTCAATAACTACCTCGAGCTCAAGATCTCTCTGACCCGTTCGATTGGCGATACCCCGCGCATGATCCATGACGATGTGCGCGAAGGCGACACATCTGCGGTGGTAGCCCGGAAAGTCCTCCAGGCCTCGATTCAGGCTGTTCAGGATACGCTGCACGTCCTGGATGATGCTACCTTTGAGAAGGCTGTGGATATGGTCTTTCATGCTGACCGGGTGTTGATCGCCGGGGTTGGCACTTCGGGCCCGCTGGCGCACGAGCTTTACAACCGCTTGATCCGCCTGCGCATTAACTGCCATGTTCACACCGATATCTACCTGCAGGTGGTCGAAGCTGCTCTGCTCACCGAAAACGATGTTGCTGTCGTGATTTCACAGAATGGCAATACGATTGGCCCTGTCCGGACTGCGGCTGAGGCGCGCCGGAAGGGGGCGCGCGTTGTTTGTATTACCGGCAACGCTGTTTCGCCGCTCAGTGAGTACGCCGATGCTATTCTCTTGAGCGTCTCCCACGAAACCCGCCTGGAGACGATCGATTCGCGCGTGGTCCAGCATGCTCTGATCCAGGCGCTGTACGTAGCGCTGGCTATGCGGATGATGAGCGCTGCAAACGAGAGCGAGCGCCTGATCTGGGAGGCGCTCCTGCGCACGCCCACCTCCGAGGCGCTTTGATCCGATGGAGGCACACATGACCGATTTGCTTTACCAGACCGACAGCTACCTGCGGTCTTTTGATGCCCGGGTGACCGCAGTAGACGAGACCAACCGGGGGGTGTTGCTCGACCGGACCGCTTTTTATCCGGGCGGCGGCGGGCAGCCTTATGATACCGGCCTGCTGGCAGTGGCTGACCGGCAGATGCCGGTTGTGCGCCCGCGTAAGGCTTCCGAGGGTGTCTGGCACGCGCTGGGCGGTGAGGACCCTCTTCCGCCGGTGGGAACGGCTGTGCACGGGACAATCGACTGGGCGCGCCGCTATGCGCTGATGCGGACGCATACTGCCATGCATATCCTGTGTGGGGTCGTCTTTCGCGATCACGGCGCCCAGGTGACCGGCGGTGATATGGAGCCGCTCGATGGCCGCATGGATTTTGAGTTTGAGTCACTCACCCGCGACCTGGTCGCGGTGATTGAAGAAGCGGTCAACCGCGAGGTCCAGGCAAAACGGGATGTCCGCATCCAGATTTTACCGCGCGAAGAGGCCTTCCAGATCCCTGACCTGATCCGCACCAAGATCAACCTGCTTCCGCCTGGGATTGAATTTGTGCGCACGGTTGAGATCGTTGGGCTGGATTTGCAGGCAGATGGCGGCACGCATGTACGCAGCACTGCCGAAGTTGGTCGGATGCGAATTGCCGATTATAAGAGCAAAGGTAAGATCAACAAGCGCATTTACGTCCGCCTGGAAGACGAGGGTTGCTGAAATTTCACCTGATGCCATCCACAAATAGCGATCACATTCACTGGGCCCATGCGGCTTTACAGCAATACCCGATCAGGAAGTATTCGTTGAATTTTCTCGGTCACAGTGATAACCTGACCTTCAGAGTGGATGACGCTGATGGGGCGGTCTATCTATTGCGCTTGCACGAACCGGTTGCACAAACTAAGCATTCCGCTGGCCGGTGGGCTCAACGCTGAACTGCGACCGCTCTTTCTAAGCGGCTATCGGCGCCTGCGCTCCCTTCCCGAGAGCAGCCTGCGCGCCGTCGATGCGTATGCCCTGGCTGGCCGGGTCAGTTACTATGCTTTCCAGATCGATAATCCGACCGAGCAGGCCTGGCTGAAGACCCGCATCCCGCGGGTTGCCGAAACGATCTGTCAGCGCTTCATCCGCGGCGAGTTGATCCTGGACGATCTATAAACCCGTGAAAAAAGTAAAGCTGTCCAAACGCTCTTTTTGGACAGCTTTACTTCTATGCCTTTTCTAAAAAACCCGCGCTTTCATCCACTGGTTGCTGTTGTGGAAGTCAGCCACTGCGTTGCCAGGATGAACCAGTTCATCAAGCAGCGGGCGATCTTCGGCGCTTAAAGCCATTTCCATGACCGGCAGGAAGCTTTGCACCTGGGCCAGGGTGCGCGGCCCGATGATGGGGCTGGTGACCCCCGGCTGATCCTTTACCCACAGCAGCGCCATCTGGGCCGAGGTCAGCCCGCGTTCTTTAGCCAGCCCAGCGACCCGGCGAGCGGTCTGGACGCCCTGGTCTGTGACCCGGTCGCGCATTGGCCCGCCCCAACGGCCGGCGCGGGAATCTTCGGGGATTCCGTTGTCGTAACGGCCGGCCAGGATGCCACCGGCCAGCGGAGACCAGGGCAGCAGGGCCAGCCCATACTTCTGCGCCAGCGGGACGAGCTCGTTCTCAATCCGCCGGTCGAGCAGGTTGTAGGGCGGCTGCTCGCTGATGTAGCGGGCCAGATTCATTTTTTCGCTGACAGCCAGGGCTTCCATCACCAACCAGGCGGGGTGGGTGGAGGCGCCGATATAGACCACCTTGCCGGCGCGAATCAGGTCATCAAAGGCGCGCAGGGTTTCATCCTGGGGAACGTTCAGGTCGGGGCGGTGGAGTTGATAGAGGTCAATGTGGTCGGTCTGCAGCCGGCGCAGCGAATCCTCACAGGATTTGAGGATGTGGTAGCGCGAGCCGCCCCAGTCATTGGGGCCATCCCCAACCGATTTGTTATATACCTTGGTCGCCAGGACGACCTGGCTGCGCTTGCCGTTTTCCTTGAGCGCCTTGCCGACGATCTTCTCGCTCTCGCCCGCGTTGTAGCTATTGGAGGTGTCGATGAAATTGATCCCGCCGTCGAGGGCGGTGTTGATAATCTCGATTGATTCTGCTTCGCCGGTCGGGCCGCCGAAGTTCATGGCGCCCAGGCACAGCGGGGAGACTTTGACGCCTGTCCTTCCAAGTATGCGATATTCCATGAAATCCTCCTGAAATCAACCGTTCGGTATGATCTGCACTTTCTTTACCCCCTCCAGTCCCTTTTCGATCACCTCGATCCCGCGCTGGAATTCGGCCAGCGGCAGGTGGTGCGAGACCAGCCGGTCGACCTGGATGCGCCCGGAGCGCAGCAGGTCGATGGCCTGGTAAGAATTGCGCACCGAGGTGAACGAAGACAGCACCGTCAGCCCTTTGTGGAAAACTTTGAAGGCTTCAATACACAGATCCTTGCCGGCCGGCGGCACCCCGAACAACAGCACTTTCCCGCCCGGGCGGGCGAAGTCAATTGTCCGCTGCATAACCGGGATTGCCCCGGTGGCGTCAATCACCGCATCGAAGTGATCCTGTTCCAGGTCATCCAGGTCTGTCAGGACCCGGTCGGCGCCCATTTCACCGGCAAACAGTCCGCGGGCCTTGTTCTTGTCTACCACCGTCACCTGGCTGGCGCCCTGCAGCCGAACTCCCTGCAGCAGCAGGATGCCGATCGGCCCGGCCCCCAGGATGGCAACCCGGCTCGCCATTTCTGGCGCCAGCCGCTCCAGCCCGTGCAGGACGCACGAGAGCGGTTCCACGAAGGCCCCTGCTTCGAAGGGCAGGTCGCCAATGTCGAATACGACCTTCTCCGGTGCGGTGGTGTATTGGGCCATACCGCCCAGGCGGGTTACCCCGACCGCCTGCCAGTTCTGGCAGAAGTTTTGGCGGTTGTTCAGGCAGGCTTCGCAATTGTCGCAGGCGATGTTTGGCTCAATTGCCACCCGATCGCCGGGCGTAAAACGTGTCACAGCCTTGCCAACGGCCTCGACCACCCCGGCGAATTCGTGGCCTGGGATGACTGGATAATCCCCCATGTATTCGCCACGGAAGATATGAATGTCGGTCCCGCATATCCCGCTGGCCATCACCCGCACCAGCACCTCATCCTCAGCCGGCTCAGGCGGGGCGATGTCGATGAACTCCATTTGCCCGGGTTGAATGATCCTTGCTGCTTTCATCGGTTCATCCTGTTTTGATCCTTGTATCTTTTTGTGTGGGCGACACAGTCGCCCACACAAAACGAATGAAGTCCGAAAAATTTAATAAATTCGGGCTTTCATCCACGGGTTGCTGTTATGGAAGTCGGCTACCGCGTTGCCGGGATGGACCAACTCGTCAAACTGCTGCAGTTCTTCGGCGCTCAGTGTTTCTTCCATTACTGGCAGGAAACTCTGCATGTGGGCCAGGGTGCGCGGCCCGATGATCGGGCTGGTGATGCCAGGCTGGACCATGCACCACAGCAGCGCCATCTGAGCGGTCGTGAGGTTCCTGGCTTTGGCCATCTCAGCCACTTTGCCAGCCACTTCGACGCCCTTGGCGCTGATGCGGTCGGTGAACATGGCGCCTGCCCGCGATCCACGCGACCCTTCGGGGATTCCGTTGTCGTAGCGTCCGGCCAGGATGCCGCCCGCCAGCGGGGACCAGGGCAGCAGGGCCAGCCCATACTTCTGCGCCAGCGGGACGAGCTCGTTCTCGATGCGCCGGTCGAGCAGGTTGTAAGGCGGCTGCTCGCTGATATAGCGAGCCAGGTTCATTTTCTCGCTGATGGCCAGGGCCTCCATCACCATCCAGGCGGGATGGGTAGAGGCGCCGATGTAGACGACTTTGCCGGCGCGAACGAGGTCATCGAAGGCGCGCAGGGTCTCGTCCTGGGGCATGTCCAGGTCGGGGCGGTGGAGCTGGTAGAGGTCGATGTGGTCGGTCTGTAGCCGGCGCAGCGAGTCTTCGCAGGCTTTGATGATGTGGTAGCGTGAGTTGCCGCGGTCATTGGGGCCTTCGCCGGCGTTGCCATGAACCTTGGTCGCCAGGATGACCTGGCCGCGCTTGCCGTTTTCCTTGAGCGCTTTGCCGACAATCTTTTCACTCTCGCCGGCGTTATAGACGTTGGCGGTGTCGATGAAGTTGATCCCGCCGTCGAGGGCGGTGTTGATGATCTCGATCGATTCCGCTTCGCCGGTCGGGCCGCCGAAGTTCATGGCGCCCAGGCACAGCGGGGAGACTTTGACGCCTGTCCTTCCAAGTATGCGATATTCCATGGAAAACTCCTTAATTTATATTTCCTGTGACTATTTTCGCCGCAGGTTGCCTGCAATAAAAGAAACCGGGTAGCCCGTCTTCATCTGACTGGCCTGGTCCAACTGGAGCATTTGGGCCTCGCTCAATGCCCAGCCGGCCGCGCCCAGGTTATTTTGCAGATGCTGCATCGTCCGCGCGCCGATGATGGGGGCGGTTACCCCGGGCTTCTGCAGCAGCCAGCGCAACGCAACCTGGGCCGGGGTCTTACCAACCGCTTCGGCTACAGCGAACAGGTTGTCCAAGATGGTCCAGGTGCGTTCGTTAGCATAGGCATCCCAGCTTTCGCTCCAGCCGCGCTGGCTGGCCTCTTCGACGCGCGTGCCGGTTGGCGGGGCATCCATCCCGCGCCGGTATTTGCCACTCAGCCAGCCGCCGCGCAACGGGCTCCAGGGGATGATGCCAACGCCTTCGTTCAGGCAAACCGGCACAATTTCTGCCTCGATCTCCCGGTCGAGCAGGTTGTACAGCGGCTGGAGACAGGCAAAGGCTTCCCAACCCCGGAACAGGCTGATGTCGATTGCCTTTTGGAGCTGCCAGGCGGCATAGTTGCTGGCCCCGATGTAGCGAACCTTCCCGCTTTGCACCAGCCGGTCAAGTGTGGCGAGCGTTTCCTCCAACGGCGTGCCATCGTCCCACATATGAACCTGGTACAGGTCGATATACTCGCTTTGCAGCCGGCGCAGGCTGTTCTCAACCCCCGCAAGGATGTGTTTGCGGCTTAACCCAACATCGTTTTCCCCTTTATCCATCGCGAAGCGCACCTTGGTGGCAACGACCAGGTCATCGCGCCGCCGGTTTTTCAACCAGCGGCCGACGATCTCTTCTGAGATTCCCAGCGAATACACATCCGCGGTGTCGATGAAATTACCACCCGCCTCAAAAAAGGAATCCATCATCCGATAACTGTCTGCTTCGCTGGTCTCTCGCCCAAATGTCATTGCCCCCAGGCACAACTCGCTGACGCGCATCCCTGTTCGGCCAAGAAAACGGTACTCCATAAGTCCCTCCTGATTATTGAGTTATTTCTGATTGGATCTGGACGCTGTTTTCGGGTGCGTAGCAGTGATTTCCTTCACCGTCACGCCGGTTGAAACAACAATAACTCCCAGGCCCGGGTAACGAAAACGATCCCCAGGTGGGCCTGATCGTGAACGATTACGGTCTGTATTGGGTTAAGTATAGCAAAAAAAGAGGATTAGTGCCTGGCTCTCAGGATTCAGCCCGGATGATGTTCTCATCGTAGGACATGCCCAGCCGCTCCCCGGGTTGGAGGATGAGATAGTCTTCGTTCCAGTCGCCGTTTAACAGCCGGCGGATCATGACCAGGTCCCCAGCCACTCGCTCATAGGCCCAACCACGCCGTTCGGCCTCCTGGCGAGCCTTGTCTTCTACAGCCTGGCTGTTTCCAAACCCCATATCGATAAAGGCCGCGCGCGTGTAGTGTGCCCGCCAGGCGCCCATCACTTCCATCAGATAATCGGCGTTTTCTTTCCCGTACTTTGTCACATAGGTATCGTATTCATTTTCGATGTTTGCTGAGCCATCGGTTCCGTCTGACCCCAGGGCGGTCATGCTGCCGTCCAACGAACCGCGCTCGATATAGTCCTGGGAATACCAGTAAGTGCCCGGCATATCCTCGTGTTGCTCGGTGTAGCGCGCCCGGCTACCCAGGAAGAGCGTGATACAGTCATGTGCGCGCGGCACGACCACCCGGGTATCTCGAGCCGTGATCCCGGCTGTTGCCCGGCCGCAAAGCCCATAAACCATCACAACTGCATCGTACCCCTGTCCAACGCTGGAGTCAATCTCGCTTTGCAGGCGGGCCTGAAGGTCGGCAGGCTTACGGTGAAGCCCCAATCGTAACAATGTTACGTCGACCAGGTGGGGGGAGTGGGCTGCGCACAGGTAGACCAATCGCGCCAGGGCATCACAACTGATACATTTCAACCGCATTCTGTCTCCTCGTTCGCTGCTCGGTACATTCGAAGATGAACGTCTTGTGTAAATAAACCATCGCATTATATCGTAAATTACCGGTATAAAACGGGTCGATCCGCTTTTGCCTCGTCTTTCGAGTCGCTGTACCATTGTGTAATTTGCCAAGATGATTAAAATATGGTGGTCCTGATCGCCAAGAAGAAAATTTCCCCGGTATAATAAGAGCCTATCCACTCATCGTCTGGATTGGCAGTGCATCCGCAACCTTCGGTAAAGAAATGCTCGTCCGTTTTGTCTTGGGTATTTGATGAGGCTGATTGAGTAAGACAAAGAGCTTGGTTGAGAATCTGAGGCGTTTTGAGGCCGGGTTGGGAGCCGCGCCGGTCGCCGCCTTCGCCCAGGATTTCCAGGTGCAGCGCACCTGGATCGATGGTCATTTTCCAGGGAAACCTCCCGATGAACGGTGAGTCCTATCCCCGCCTGCTGGCCACGTTGTCCCGCGCGTTTGCGGAGACCGGCAATGATTACCCTGCCATCCTGGATACGATTGCCCGGATGGTCGCTGAAGCCGCGGGAGACGCCTGTGTCATCCGGCTGCTGGAAGACGGCGGCGGCGCGCAGCCGCCGGCAGCCCGCTATTTTGTAGATCCACTAGCCGCATCGATTTTTCAGAATATCGAGCAGGAGTACTGGCCTATCCTGGTGGAAGGGAATTACCACAATGGAAGCCCGGCTTTGATCGACGATTTAATGAATGAGGCTGACCTGCTTTCTCAACTCCCCACCCACCTCCGGGTTGTGCTGGATCAGTTTCCCATCCATGCGGCGATGATTCTGCCGCTTCGCACGCCGCGTCATTTATTGGGCATGCTGGCCGTCTGGCGGTCCCAGACTTCGCAGCCTTACACAGCCGATGACCTGATCTTCTGGCAGGACGTGGCCGACCTGGCGGCTCTGTCGATTGAAAATGCTCGCCTGTATGCGGATGAGGTTCAGCGCAACCGCCAGTTGAATGCCCTGCATGACGCCACGACTGCCCTGCTTTCCACGCTGGACCTGGAACTGCTGTTGGGGCGGATCCTGGATGCTGCCCAGCGGGCTATCCCGGCTGCCGAACGTGGGATCCTGTACCTGGTTGCGCCCCGCACGGGCCAGCTCGAAGTCCGGGCGATGTCTGGGTTTGGCGATCCTCGCATTCGCCGCGCTGCACTTCTGCAAGGCACGCACGCCAACCGCTCCATGCGTGAACGCCGGCCGCTCTTAATTCGCGACACTCCGGGCGCAGAACTGGCGCTAAATCCGCCGAAACTGGTTGAAGAAGGTGAAGAGTTGAGCAACCTCCGGTCGGAGATTATCGCGCCGCTGATCCTTGGGGAGGAAGTGCTTGGGGCGCTGTCGCTCAGTTCTTCTGCTCCGGCGGCTTTTGACCCTTCCGACCTGCATCTCCTGGTCAGTTTTGCGGCCACCACCACTGCAGCAATCCACAACGCGATGCTGCACACGGAGCTGCAGAAGATTGCCATCACGGATCCATTAACCGGCCTGTACAACCGGCGTGGCCTGCTCGAACTGGGCCGGCACGAAGTCGAGCGCTTCCAGCGCTTCAAACAGCCGCTTTCAGCGATCATGATGGATATCGACCACTTTAAACACGTTAACGACACCTATGGACACCCGGTCGGCGACCAGGTGCTGCGCGGGTTGGCCGAGCGCAGCCGGTCTTTAATTCGCCAGGTCGACATTATCAGCCGGTACGGCGGCGAAGAGTTTGCTATCCTGCTTCCAGAAACGGATCTGTTCCAGGCCTCATCGATCGCTGAACGCCTGCGCCGGGCCATCGAAGAAGCGCCGATTGTTACGGAGCAGGGGCCCATCACGATCACAGTTAGCCTGGGGGTTTCACGCGCCGGACGAAATCTCGATAACCTGGTGACGCTCATCGAACAAGTCGACGCAGCCCTCTACCAGGCCAAGCAAAATGGCCGCAACCGGGTCGAGATTGGATGATTCCAGACCTGTTCAGGGCAAGAAATTTAACCGATCCATCTCTCCGGCGGGACTCGCAGGTTGTTTTTCGCTATAATATATTTTGAAAAACCTGACTGCCAATCCCTGTTTGTACTTCTGATCAGGGGGTAGTTCAAAAGGGTGGTACCCATGGATAAGATTCGTGTTTTAATTGCCGATGATCATGCCATCATGCGCGTCGGCATTAAAAACATTTTATTGCGGTCGAAGGAAATCCAGGTGGTTGGTGAAGCCGGCAATGGGGCTGAAGCCATTGCCCTGATCGGTGAGCTGAAACCGGACGTTTTGATTCTTGATATGGAAATGCCAGTGATGGACGGGGTGGAGACTGCACGCCGCCTCCAGGCGATGAAATCTCCGGTGCGAATTCTGGTTCTCAGCGCTTATGACGATCGCCAGTATATTATTGAGATGCTTAATATGGGCGCTGCCGGTTACCTGATTAAAGACGAGGCGCCGGAGGTAATTGTTGATGCGGTACAGGGCATCGCCAGGGGTGAAAAAGGCTGGATCAGCCGCAAAGCGGCCCTGCGCGTGCAGCGCTAAGCGCTGTGCTGGGGGGGGGAACCCGCACTGCCGCAAGCGGTCACTCGATAAGCACCTGCCGGGCAATCTCGCCCTCAAAGGCCAGTTCTGTCTGTTCTACCAAAACGATTGTGACCGGCTGTTGGGCTAAAACGACCACCATCCGCCCAGGGTGCAGGCCATACGCCTGTAAGTGCTGGCGGTAAGCTGGCGCGAGGTTTCCAAAGCCGGTGATGGTTACCTGTTGCCCGCTGACAGCCTGGGCCAGGGTGTGGGTATTATTTACCCGCTGAAGGTTCACGGGCAGGCTGTTTGCGAGGGTGTTTTTCAAGAATTGAAGATGGGGCATGTTGGTTTCCTCCGAGCAGGCGGGTCAAAAAAGAAGCCAGTTTTGAGCCGGCCGGGTTGATATTCGTTGCCCCGCAGTTGGGGCAGCAGGCCGTCGAGCAGCCAGAATGGAGCGGGCAGCTGGCGCAGGCCGGGTGTTGAGATGGGTCAAATGAATGACCACATAGGGTGCAGGTGATGGTGTTATCCATTCCAACCCACCCACATCAACAGCCGCTGCAGCAGCCCACCCACCAGCATGGCAAATGGGAAAATGAACAGGGCCATTGCCAGGGCCGTTTTCCACCCCCGTTCTTTGATGATCATGAACAGGCTGGCGATGCAGGGGATGAACAGGGTAATTGTGACGATCGAAACCACTACCTGCACCGGGGACAGCAATCCCTGGGATTCCATCGCGAACAGGCCGGTGGCGGCAAAGTCGCGCCGCATCAGGCCCAGCAAGAAGGCCGCCGCTGCCTGGGGCGGAAGGCCAAGCCAGCCAGTGATCAACGGTTCTGTCGCCCGGATCAGCCCGGGCAGGATATCGAACCAGTCCAGCCCAAATAACAGCAGTGTCCCAAACAGAAAGAGCGGGACCGCTTCTTTAATGTACCATTCCAGCCGGGCGGCAGTTTTAATCAGCACGTTGGATAAAACCGGCAGGCGTAGAGGGGGCAGCTCGACGACCAGCGGCGCCCGGTTGCCGGGCATGAGGCGCGCTGCCAGCCAACCGACCAGCAGCAGGATCAGGGCGTTAACACCCGCCCAAATCAACGCGGCGCTGAAAGAGATGCCCGCCAGCAAGCCCATCACCACGCCCAACTGGGCCGAACAGGGCACAGCCAGCGCCAGCAGCAGAGTAACCAGGATCCGGTCTCGCCGCGAGGTAAGGATGCGCGTGGTCATGGTAGCCATGGTGACACACCCCAGTCCAAGCACCATTGGCAGCACGGCCTGACCATTCAATCCCATCATGCTGAACAGGCGGTTGGTCAGCACAGCCAGCCGTGGCAGGTAGCCCGAATCTTCCAAGATTCCAAAGGTGATAAAAAAGGTTATGACGATTGGCAGCAGCAGGGCCAGGGCGTAGGTCATTCCCATGGTCCACAACCCGTACTGGCCAACGAGGAGCTGGCTCAAAAAAGGCCAGGGGAGGATCTGCTCGACTGTGCTGGTCACCCAAGGATTAATGATCTCTCCAAACAGGTTTCCTTCCAGCAGCCCCACCAGGGTTCCGGCGCCAAACACTCCCACAAACCAGTACATGGCGTACAGGACGAGCCCAAGGATGGGCAACCCCCATAACGGGTGGATGGACAGGCGGGCGATCTGGACGGCCGGCCCCAGCCTGCCCGGGCTTTTCTCAATCATTGCCCGGCTGGCCAGTTCCTCGACATAGCCGCTGCGCGCCTGCTGGATCGCGACGGCAGCCTCGCTGCCCGCCGCATCCAACCGGTCGCGCAGCGCCTGCAGCACGGCCAGCGCCTGCGGGGAGGTGTTTTCGGCCAGCCAGGTTTCGCTGGCTGCGTCACGGCTCAACCAGAGCAGGCCTAGCGCCCGGCGGCTAATCGGCGCAGCGGGGAGAAGCGGGGCCAGTTCTGTTAACCCGGTTTCGATTTCATCCGGGTAGGTCAGTTTGAACTGCGCGGGCGTGGTCTGCTGGATGGTTTTGACCAGAGGCCCAACTCCCTGCCCGCGGGTAGCAATCGTGGCCACTACCGGGACCTTCAGAGCGTCCGCGATCCTGCCGGTATCTACTTCCAGGCCGCGTGCGCTGGCCTCATCCATCATGTTAAGCGCCAGGACCAGTGGCTGGCCCATCTCGGCCAGCTGAACCGCCAGGTGCAGCGTGCGGCGCAGATTTTTCGCATCCCCGACCTGAACGACGGCCTGCATGTCTCCCTGCAGGAGAACCCGGGCAGTCACCGCCTCGTCTTCGCTGCGGGGCGGGAAAGAAACAATTCCTGGTGTATCGACCACAAACACATCTGGGAGATCGCGCAGCGTGCCCTGAGTGATCTCGACCGTGGTGCCTGGATAATTGGAAACGATGACGTATTTACCGGTCAGGCGGTGAAAGAGCATCGATTTGCCCACGTTTGGATTGCCAACCAGGGCAATCCGGCTGCCGGGCAGTAAATCGGGCTTCGCAGTGCTACAACATTCCATGCTACCTCTAAATCGTGGGGGGGCGGACTCAGCCAGCCCGGCACTTTTCGCAAACGCCGTATAGGATCAGCGTAGCGTTGTCTACTTTTCCGCCGTGCTGCGCCATGAAAACCGCTTTGATTTGCTCCACCAGGGGCTCGCTGAACTCAATAATCTGATTGCACTCCCGGCAGCGGAAATGGTGATGATCCTGGCTGCCGTCCATGCCCTTGTCAAAGCGTTCCTGGCGGCGTTCATCTTCAAACCAGCGCGGGCTGATGAAGCCTTCCTCCTCCAGCCAGCGCAATGTGCGATAGACCGTGGACAGGTGGAGTGATTCATCGCTCTCTCGCGCGCGCAGATAGATCTGTTCGGCGGTTGGGTGGCCCGGGTGATTTTCCAATACTTCCACGATCAACCGGCGTTGTTCAGTCAGCCGGCCGCCTTCGGCGTGCAGTCGTTCCTTTACCTGTTGGAGCAGCGCGGGTTGAGGGATATCCATAGGTCGGTTTCTTCGTGCGAATCGTTTGCAATAAGGTTGTCGCAAATGATTTGCGATAAAGCGTGCCTGGATTGTACCCTTCGGGCGGGTGATCGATATAGTGACATCTATCATCGGATCGAATGATAGATGTAATGCCCGCCACCGTCATTCTTGCATTAAAAGAAATTGCCCCGGCGAATTCTTGTTCGCCGGGGCAATTGTTTCGGGAATTTACTTGCGCTCTTTCCACCACCCGTAGATGATGCTCAGGCCGATGACCACCAGGATGACGGGCCAGAAGCGTCCGGCTACTTCCAGGATGTTCAGCCCGGTCTGGCCCATCAGCACCAGCCCGCCGATGGCTGCAATGATCCCACCCGGGATGAGCGCCCAGGTCTGCGTCTCATTTGTGAAGAGCTTGCTGAGCAGTGTGATCAGGAACCAGCCCAGCGAAAAGGCGAGCAGGAAGACACCTCCCGACTCCACCGAGCCGGTTGGATACAGCCAGGAAAGCTCAATCGACATTGCGCCCATCCCCACGCCGCCGATGATCCCACCCGGGATTAGCAGCCCGGCGTTGCGGGTCACCATGCCAGCGACCAGGAACACGGCGCCCAGCACCAGGGGGAAGAGCAGGGGCCGGTCGATCAGTTGGAAGAGCAGCATTCCCAGGCCAATCGTGATCAGGATCACACCCGCGGTCAGGCCGTTCTTGGTTGACTTGCTTTCAGTTACGGTCAGGTTCTGTTCAGACATTTCGAAATCTCCTTTTTTGATGGCCGGCTTGTGCTGGCGCGGCCGTGTGTTTTGTTTACGCTTGTATCTTAGCGCGCCTGCCCTTTCACCGGCAGTGCTGGAGGATAGAGATCTGGGCCGCAAAGATAGATCTTCATCTATGCCAAAAGTAGGGGGTTAACCTATCCATGTGGAAAATTTAGTGCGTTTTTAGGAACCTTTTTGGGGTGGAATCGTTATAATGGATAGAAGCGAACAATATATTCAATCTGCTTCTGATCTTTGTAATGGATTTTGACAGGAGGATTGCGATGAAGAAATTCATTTACGCTTTCGTGGCGGCCCTGCTTCTGGCAGGGCAGTTGTTCGCCCCAGTTTCGGCCGCTGCTGCGGATTCGACCGCTGCGCAGTCCACTTGTGGGGATACTTATATTGTCCAGCGCGGCGACTACCTCGCAAAGATTGCCAGGCAGTGCAATGTCCCGCTTGCAACGGTCATTTACCTGAACCCGCAGATCCGCAACATCAACCGGATTTACCCCGGGCAGGTCATCCGCCTGACCGAAGCCGGCAGCATCCCGGATACGGGCCGCACCTACATCGTCCAGCGCGGCGATTATTTGAGCCTGATTGCCTGGCGCTTTGGCACCACAGTGTGGGAACTCCTGCGCCTGAATCCCGAGATTGTCAACCCGTCGCGCATCTATCCCGGGCAGGTCATCCGTTTGCCAGCCGGCGCCACTGGTCTCAACGTCAGCCTGTCGACCACAACCCCCAAACCTGGCACTCAGGTGGTGGTGACGATTTGGGGCTATCCGGCTAACGCGAACATCGATTACCGCCTTGGCAAGCAGGGCCAGGATTTCCTGATGGCCTGGGATGGCAAGACTGGCGCCAATGGCGGGGCAACCTTCACGATCACGATCCCGAACTCTGCTGTGAAGGGCGAGAAGTGGGTGGTGAAGGTGCAGACGACGGATCGACCGAACGGGGTAGAATACACCTCCCCGGTGATGACCATTCAATAGATAATCTATCCAATCGCCATGAGGCTGTCCAACCAGAAAATTGGGCAGCCTCTACTGGTTTAACCGGCAGGTCCATCCAGGCTGAGACATCCGGGGTTATGGAATAAGGCCCAGTTCCTTTGCTTTGAGCAGCGCCTGGGTGCGGTCGCGCACGCTCAGCTTGCCAATCAGGTTAGAAACGTGATTTTTCACCGTCCCCTCGGTGATAATCAGCCGCTCCGCGATCTCCCGGTTTGAGAGCCCCAGGGCAATACAGCGGAGCACCTCGATCTCGCGCTCGGTCAGTGGCTCGGGTAGGGCGGCGGAGGGTTCCGGGCGGGCCGGCGGGCCAGACAGCCGGGTAAACTCCGAAAGCACCTTGCGTGTGATGGAAGGTTGGATCAATGCGCCGCCCTGCGCCACGACGCGCACGGCCGCGGCCATTTCTTCGCTGCTAATATCCTTTAGAAGATAACCGCGCGCCCCGGCCCGCAGGCCCTCGAAAATATAGGCTTCATCGTCAAAGGTGGTCAGGATGATGATGCCAATTTCCGGGTGCCGGGCGGTGATCTCGCGGGTGGCAGCTACGCCGTCCATGCCTGGCATTCGGACATCCATCAGGATGACCTGCGGGTGAATCTTCTCGATCAGGGCCAGCGCTTCTTGCCCATCGCCTGCTTCGCCGGCGACCTCAATATCGGCCTCGGTGGAAAGCAGCATGCGAATCCCCTGGCGGATCAGCTTCTGATCGTCGACCAGCATGACCCGGATCACAGCGGCCTTACTCCCTGGTCTGAAGCGATGGGCAGATGCAACCGGATGCAGAACCCACCGGATGGCAGCGGGCCGTATTCCAGGCTCCCTCCCAAAAGACTGGCGCGTTCGCGCAGCCCGGCCAGTCCAAACCGGCCCGGCTCTTCCAGGTTTGCGCCTGGCAGTGCGTAGCCGTCATCCTCAACGGACAGGCTGACCGCCTGTTCGTTGTAGTTCAGGCGGATGCAGACCTGGCTGGCTCCGGCAGCATGTTTCTGTACGTTGGTCAGCCCTTCCTGGGCCGCCCGGAAGATGGTCATAGCCGCGGCCGATGACAGGCGAGCCGTCTGGCCGGTTTGCTCAAAATGCGCCTGCAGCCCAATTAACCGGCCGGTTTCTTCGACCAGGGTTTTGATTGCCTGGGGCAGGTTCTGGATGTCCACCGGCGTTTCGCGCAACGCGGCCACGCTCTGGCGCACCTCTTTTAACGCGGCCTGGACCTCGCTGCGCGCGTTGTGAACCGCCTCAGCCGCCAGGCCCGGGTTGGCCTGAAACAGCTTCTCCGCCGCCTGGAGCTGGATGCTCAGCGCAGTCAGGTGGTGGCCCAGCCCATCATGGAGGTCGCGGGCCATGCTCACGCGTTCTTCGGCAATAACCAGTTCTTTTTCCTTCTGGCGGGCAGCGACCAGCTCAGCATTGGCCTGCTGGAGCTGCTCCAGTAGGCGGTTGGCTCGCTCAGTTTGCTCAGAATAGCGCTGGAGCACCTGGCTGAGCGTCACCGTGAATGTGGCGCCGATCAGCAGCCCAATTCCTGTCATTTGAAGCTCGGCCGGGGAGGAACCAGACAGGGCTAAAATCACCATGTACCCGCCCAGCAGGATGGCAGTCAGCCCAAGCGCCGGCCGCGGCGGCAGCATGGCATTGGCCTGGGCCATGACCATGAACAGCATATAGATGCCGATGAACATGCGTCCGATGATGATGGTGTAAAAGACCAGGATTGAAGAAACCAGGACCACTGCCCAGGCGCCGGCCTGTTCGCTGGGCAAAAGGGCTTTCAGATCATCCAGCACGATATTGATGACCAACAAAATTGCCAGAACGACCAGGCTGCTGATAAACTGGAACTGGGTGATTGCCGGTGGGTTCAGCACGTACAGGATGATCATTGAGATCAAAATGATGTACGATGCCCACTGGATCAGGTTTGTCCCGCGTGGGAAGAGCCGCTGGCGAAACCAGGGCCATGAACCGGGTTTTGGGGAAGGAGAACCGGACATAGCAGTATTGTAGCATGAGCGCGGAGGCCTGGGAGATCTTCCAGAACGGGAATCTGCGGTGATCTATGCTTCAAGACGTCAGGTGCATTGTACAATAGGGCCTATGGCAAAGAAAAATTTTTATGCCGTGGTGAGAGGACGCAAACCGGGCATTTACACGCGCTGGAGTGAGGCGGGCGGCGCTGAGGAGCAGGTAAAAGGCTATCCGGGAGCGATCTACAAAGGGTTTTGCTTGCGCCGTGAGGCTGAAGCGTATCTGCGCAGTACCGAGCGCCAGCTTCCCCCTGAACCACCGGTTGTGGAGAATTCCCGGCCCGAAGCGAAAGAAAAACTGCAAGGTGAGGTGTCTTCAGAAGGCAAAAAAAGGGGACGCCGGCGGGGCCGCGATGCTTACCTGGCAGAACTTGCAGCCGGTAAGGTGGTTGTGTTTACTGACGGATCCAGCATCGGCAACCCTGGGCGGGGCGGTTATGGGGTGGTGATGCTGTATGGCGATGCGCGCAAAGAACTTTCAGCCGGCTTTCGCTGCACGACGAACAACCGCATGGAATTGCTGGCCTGCATTGTGGCGCTACGCGAGATCAAACGCCCGGCCCAGGTTGTGATTTACTCTGACTCGCGCTATGTCGTCAACGCCGTGCAGAAGGGATGGGCCCGTCGCTGGCAAAAGAACGAGTGGATGCGCGCCCCAGATGCGCAGGGGCAGACCTTCCGGGCCGAAAATGTGGATTTGTGGGAGCAGATGCTCGGTTTGCTGGAACAGTATCAGGTCGAGTTTCACTGGGTGAAGGGACACGCGTCCCATCCCGAGAACGAGCGCTGTGACCAGCTGGCTCTTCAGGCTGCCCGTGGTCATGATCTACCGCCCGATACTGGTTACCGCGGGCGTTGTTGAACCCGGGAAGGCCCCAGCGCTTCTTCCAAAGCTTCGCTGAGCTGGTGAAGCGAATGGTAGATCCGCCACGCGTCCTCAAAGCCATCGTGGTGATCACGCTCACCGGGCACTGCGACCACGCGCATTCCGGCTGAAGCTGCCGATTGCACGCCCACCCGCGAGTCTTCGATCGCCAGGCAGTGCTGCGGCGCAATTCCCAGGCGCCTGGCTGCCAGCAGGTAGGCGTCTGGGGCCGGCTTTCCCTCGGGCACCTGGTCGCGGCTGACCCAGACTGGGAAGTAAGCAGACAGGCCCAGCCCTTGCAGCGCGTTCTCGATGTAATCCGAAAGTGAATTCGAGGCGATGGCCAGCGGGTAGCCGCGTTTGGCCAGCGTGCGAACGAGATCGCTTGCCCCAGGCAGCGGGTCAATTTTTGTCTTCAGCCGCTCGGTGACCTGCCGCCAGATCAGCGCGCAGCTTTCCTGTACATCAAAGACAACCCCGGTAGTGCGCATCACGATTGAGGCGGTTTCCTCAGCGGTTGTTCCAACCAGTTCTGGGAAGATCGAGTCCTCCAGGTTTCCCCCATACTGCCTGGCAAGGTTTTTCCATTCCAAAAATGATAACCATTCGCTGTCGATTAGCACCCCGTCCAGGTCAAAAATGATGGCCTGGATAGCGCCTGGCGTAGCAACCTTTTTTTCCACGTTTAAATCCACCTTATTTGTAAAACTTGACCTATTCTACTTCAATTAATAGCCGGGTTTTATCCTCAGTTTTGCTCGAATTCATTCCAAATGATCTTGCTTTCGCGACCAAAAAAATATAGAATGGACAAAATATCCAAATGATTGATTTATCGTTATTCGTGGATTAAAACAGGAAGATGCCCTATGAACTTTGTTAGCTTCTCCCCGCAGTTCCCGCCCAATTTTCGCGCTTTCTGGATCCAGCTTTCAATGCTGGGCACCAATGTCCTTGGGCTGGCAGATGCTTCTTATGATGAACTTCATCCCGATCTCCGCAACGCCCTGACGGAATACTACCGCGTTCAGAATTCGCACAACTACGATGAACTGGTGCGGGCAATGGGTTATTTCACCCACCGCTATGGCAAAATTGACCGCCTGGAATCGCACAATGAATATTGGTTAGAGAGCGATGCCCGGCTGCGGACCGATTTCAATATCTTTGGGCTGAAAACAGTGGATATGGCCCCGGTGAAGCTCAAATCGGAGATGAAGAAGCGTTTTCAGCAGGCTGGTCTCACCGTGGCGCGCGGGCGAGTCTGCCAGGATCTCCAGGCTGCCAGAGCCTTTATCGATGAGGTTGGCTTTCCGGTTGTCGCCAAGCCCGACAACGGTGTAGGCGCCAACCAGACCTATAAGATCCAGACCCTGGCGGAGCTGGAGAATTTCTTTGCCATCAAGCCGCCGGTCGAGTATATCTTCGAGGAGTTTATTCATGGGGCAATCCATACCTTCGATGGCCTGGTTGACCGGGATGGGCGGATTGTTTTCTCCTCATCGCTGGTTTACAACGCCGGGGTCATGGAACTGGTCAACGAGCGGCGTGATTTCTGGTATTACACGCAGCGCGAGATCCCGCCTACGCTGGATACTGCCGGGCGGCGGCTGGTGCAGGCTTATGGGCTGCGCGAGCGCTTCTTCCACCTCGAATTCTTCTGCAACGAAAAAGGCGAATACACCGGCCTGGAAATCAATATGCGCCCGCCAGGTGGGCTTACGGTGGATATGTGGAACTACGCCAACGATATCGACATCTACCGTGAGTACGCGAATGTGGTGGTGAACAACCGCTTCAACGCTCAGTTCACCCGGCCTTTCTTCTGCGCCTACATCAGCCGGCGCTGGGATCGTCCTTACCGGTATTCGCACGAACAGGTCCTGGAAGCTTTTCCCGGTTATATCGTGGCTTACGAGCCGATCAGTGGAATTTTTGCCCCGGCTCTGGGTGACTTTGGCTACCTGGCTCGCTCGCCTGAGCTGAATGACCTGTCTGAGATCGCCAATTTCATTCACCAACTTGCCGCTTAATGTGCCCCAGGAAGGAATTCAATGAACGTTGAGTATCACAAGCGCTGGTCTCATCACCTGCAGCAGGAAATGGAATTTAAGGTCTACGGTCACGCGGGCAAACCCGTGCTGGTTTTCCCGGCTCAGGGTGGGCGTTTCTATGAGTTTGAGGATTTCGGTATGGTTGGCGCGGTCAACTGGTTCATCGCTGAAGGCCATTACCAGTTCTTCACGGTCGACAGCGTCGATAACCAGTCCTGGGCGAATGGCTGGGCCCACCCGGCCGATCGCGCCCGCCGGCACGAAGACTACGACCGTTATATCATTCACGAGCTGGTTCCGCTGATCCGCGAGCGGGTTGGGCAGGAAGCCTTGTTCCTCTCTACCGGGGTCAGCATGGGTGGGTACCATTCGGCGAATTTCTTTTTCCGCCACCCCGATGTGTTCGACAGCCTGATCAGCCTGTCGGGATTGTTCCAACTGCGCATGTTTGTCGGCGATTACACCGATGAAAATGTTTACTACAATTCCCCGCTGTATTACCTGCCCAATTTAACCGATCCCTGGTACCTGGAAAAATACCGGCGCAGCCACATTATTATTTGCGCCGGGCAGGGCGCCTGGGAGGAGGCGATGAATGCCGACATCACTGAGATAGGCCGGATTCTCGCCCAGAAGGGAATTCCGGCCTGGATTGACCTGTGGGGCTACGATGTCAACCACGACTGGCCCTGGTGGCGGCGCCAGTTGCCATACTTTCTTGGCAAGCTGCTGGAAACCGGAGCCCCTGGCTAGGGGATCTTTTTCGCATACCGCTCTCACGCTGTCAGATAACAAGCCAGTCATTGTCAACCTCACCATTGACCGCCCGTTTATTTTCCTTATCTATGACCAGCCGACTCAATCGATTCTGTTCATGGGGCGGGTGCTGGATCCTTCTATCAGATAGGCTGACCTGTTAGGGAGTATTTCGCTTGAATCACTTCAATGGGGGGATTGCATTCTATGCCTGTAGGAGTACAATAAATAAGGATGACATTTACAATCAATTGTTAATTGTATCCTTGAAAAAGTTATGCTATACTGATCCTAATAAAATTTAACAGCATCGCAGTTTCATTGTGCCAGGGCGGGACGCGCCTTGGAGGAAGGTTTGCAGGTCCGCCCACATATTTCAGGGGGGACCTGTGTGTTTTATTGGCTCAGGTTACTGGCCCTGTTCCTTCAGAAGTGATGCAAACTGCTTCGAGCTGGAGAATAATAAGGCCTTGATGACCTAACGGTTGTAGGGGTACGGCGCAGTAGTTTTTTGTTGTTGAAACCGTTTTCGCCGCTTATGGAACTGTGAGGTGAGCTAATGAGCATCGAGACCTTTTTTTTAG
This sequence comes from uncultured Anaerolineaceae bacterium, assembly GCA_964490575.1. Classification (GTDB taxonomy): domain Bacteria; phylum Chloroflexota; class Anaerolineae; order Anaerolineales; family Anaerolineaceae; genus DSYU01. The sequence continues at coordinate 25,322 of CAZBDC010000058.1, forward strand.
ATTCTAATCTTCCTCCCCCCGAGGACCCACAGGCCAGGCTCGAAACATCTTATATCGAAGCGTATCTGGCCGGAAAGGGGTACCGGTGGTGCAGCCTGCGTGCGCTTCCGGCGCATCAGATAAAAAAGCTGATGACAGAGGCCTGCACATATGCATCGAATAAGCTGGCTGAGGTTGAGACTCGTTCGAGACTGGTGCGTACATTGCACGGGAAGGAGTGATGCGTTTGATTCGAAAAGCCAGGGAGATGTTTATGTAAGTTTCGGGTGTTTAGGGGTGGGGCGGTTCGGCTTGCTTCCCGCCATCGGATCGTCTGGGTTCATCCTTTTGTTCGGCAATTCGATATTTTCAGAATGGCTTGTTTTGTGAGATGTGTGATCCGCAAAACGTTTATTGGTGTCTGGTAAGCGGGCCCTGCCCGGGCAGCCGCGCCTGACGATACCGGAAAGGAACAGGCGCCAGTCATGCGTGATCGACAAAAAGCAGGTATCCCCCTCACCGGGCTGAAACCCCTGGATGAGATCCGCCATGCGGAAGCCATGGCTGCCAGCCAGTTGTTCCAGGCCCGGCAAGAGGGACAGGCTCTCAGACAGGCTGTCAAAAAACAGGCGCCCCAGATAATCCAGCAGGCCCAGCAGGACGGAGCGCAGGCTGGGCGTGCACGCTGCGAGCAGCTTGTGCAGGAAGCCCGGCAAACGGCATCGCAAGTTGTTGCTGAAGCCCAGGCCCAGGCGGATTTGCTGCTTCGCCTGGGGCAAGGCCGGGTAGATTCCGCTGCTCAATGGGCGCTGAACTGCGTGCTTGGTCTTGAGACTGGGGATTGGCAGCCATGACCACAGAAATGGTTCCGGTTGAGATTATCGGTATGAAGCGGGACCTGCCGCAGTTCCTGGCGGCGCTGCGCGAGCTGGGCTGCGTGCACATTGACAGCGCGACCGACTCGCCTGATCTCCTGGTGCGCCCGCTGTCGCTGGATGGCGAGGCGCTCCGGCGCCAGGAAGAGGTTAGCCTGCTGGCTTCGCGGGCTGAAGGGCTGCTGGAAGTATTCCGCTGCTATCGCTGCCAGGATAAAACCGCACCGGTAATTGAAAAGGCAGATCTTGAGGCGGAAGGCGCTGGAAAACCGGGCGAGGCAGCCCAAATGAGCCGGGTCTTAGAAGAACTGCTCCCGGTGGTTCAGGCGCTGACCAGGCGCCGGGAGGAGTTGGCGGATGAACTGTCCTCGCTCCCATTGTACGAAGCCACGCTGCGCCGGCTGCTCCCTCTGGTTCCACAGGCGGCCCATGAACCGGGCAATTCGGTGGTGGGCGTGCTGGTCAACCGGGCAAATGTGGCTGTTTTAGATCTGGTCGGCAAGCAGGTTCTTGAACTGACCCGGGGTGCAGCGCATGTTGTCAGCCGTGACGTGGATGAAACGACCCGCGCGATGCTGATGGTTGTGCCAAAAGCTTATGAAGGTGAGATCGAAACTCTCCTGGGGCATAAAGATGTGTCGCGCCTGCGCCTGCCGCCCGAGTTGGGAAATGGGCTGCCGGATGCGGCTCTGGCGGTCATCCACCGCCGGATGCGTGAGATCCCCCTCGAGCAGCGCCAGGTCGAAGGCGAGCTGCGCAAGCTGTCGAAGAATTGGTGCGATTGCTTTACTGCCTGGCTGGCCGGCCTTCAGAGTGAACTGGATGGATACCAGGTTCTTGGCCGTTTTGGCGAAACGGACATGACCTTTGTTTTATCAGGCTGGATCCCCCGCAAGGATCTTGAGCGGGTGAAAACCCGCCTGACCGATGCGGTTGGCGAGCCGCTCCTGGTTGAAGAACTGGCTCCTAACCCGGCTTTGCTGGCCCGGTCTCCGATCCTCATGGACAACCCTGCACCGGCCCAACCTTTTGAGAGCCTGGTGCGTATGCTTGAGATGCCGCGTTATAAACGTATTGACCCAACCTGGCTGATGGCTTTCTTCCTGCCGTTATTTTTTGGGCTGATGCTGGGTGATATTGGCTATGGGGCCTTGATCCTGGGCGTCAGCCTGGTGCTTCGGCGGCGCTACCGGGTGGGTTTTCTCCACGATCTGTTGACCGTCATTGCGATCGGTTCGGGGTGGGCGATTCTGTTTGGGGTGCTTTTTGGAGAAGTATTCGGCACTCTGGGTGAGTCGTTGGGCCTTCATCCCATCTGGATGGCGCGAGACAGCGCTCAGGATGTGGTTGGTTTGCTGCTGCTAACCGTTGCGATCGGCGCCGGGCACGTTACGCTCGGCCTGGTCCTGGGGGTATGGGAAGCGCTGCGCGACCGCAGCCGGACCCACCTGCTGGAGCGGGGCGGGATGCTGGTTGGGTTGATTGGGTTGTTCCTGCTGGTAGGCGTGCTGGTGGGGTACCTGCCCGACGGGATGATGACCCCGGCTGTGGCGGGAGTCATTCTTGGAATTGTGCTGTTGAGTGCTTCCCTGGGTTGGATCGGTATTTTGATGGGGCCGATCGAATTCATTGGGCTGATTGGCAACGTGCTTTCCTACCTGCGCATCGCGGCCATTGGGCTGGCCTCGGTTTACCTGGCCAAGGTTGCTAATGAAATGGCCGGCATGCTTGGCAGTGTTGTGGTAGGCCTGATCGTCGCAGTTCTCATCCATGCGTTAAATCTTGTCCTGGGCGTGTTCAGCCCGACCATTCACAGCTTGCGCCTCCATTACATTGAATTCTTCCGCAAGTTTTACGAAGGAGGTGGTCGCCCTTATGAGCCGTTCCGCAACCGGGCGGTGTAAGCTGATCAGACTTACGAGCGAATCAATCATTAACCGGGAGGTAAATCATGGAAGTAAGTGGATTGGCTGCTGTTGGCGCTGGCCTGGCTGTTGGCCTGGCTGCCATCGGAACCGGGATTGCTCAATCCCGCATTGGCGCGGCCGGGTAGATCGGAAGAGCGTCGTGTAGGGAAAGAGTGTAGGATAGGGTGT
>CAZBDC010000059.1:0-17846 GCA_964490575.1 uncultured Anaerolineaceae bacterium
GCGGAAGAATTGGCTCATTCTAATCAGGCAGTCGAGCGATCTGCGCGTCGATTTGTAGCAAAATTTCTTTCTGTGCAGACCACATAGCCAATTTTTCCTCGGGTTCAGCGTGGTCATAGCCGAGCAGGTGGAGCGTACCATGGACAACAAGGAGCTGCAATTCAGCAAGCACGGTGTGTCCGCTGGCTGTGGCCTGTTCTTCTGCGCGCGAATAGGAGATGATAACATCACCCAGGTAGAGGCGCCCGGTTTCAGGATCGACATCTTGCTCACCGGAAGGGAAGGATAAAACATCTGTAGGTGCGTCGATTCCCAGAAAGGCGAGGTTCAGATCATGCAGATGGGTATCATCTTCAACCACGATACTCAGGTCCGCGTCGACGGTTTTGGCCTGATGCTTAAGTGTGGCCATCGCAGCGTCTTCAAGGTGGCGGCGGCTAACAAGGTCGACAAATGGGTCAGCGATGAGTAGATGGATCATAAAGACCTATCGGGTGGATGTTTCGATTTTGTTGGACTCTTCAGCCAGGCGAGGTCCTTCCTCAGAAGGGGGAAGTTTGGCGAGAGGAGTCGTTTTAATTTCTGGATAACGGATGCGCGGGTGGTATGTATTCCGAAGCGTGGTCATGAAGGACTCTGTAATAACATTCAGATCTTTCAAAGTCAGATTGGTATCATCAAGTTGACCTTCGCGCTGGCAATAATCAACCACCTGGCGAACCACTGCCCGAAGTTCATCCTCTTCTTGCGGTAACTCAGCCCTGGCGCGAGCCTGGCAGCCATCTGCAAGCATCAACAAAGCAGTTTCGCGTGATTGAGGTCGTGGTCCGGGGTAGCGGAAAAGACTTCTGTCGACTGCTTCCGGGTTGTGTCCTGCCGCTTCAAGTGCTTTGGCATACTGATAACGAGTCAGCAGGGTGCCATGATGCTCCCGGATAAAATCGATGATGCTGTTGGGGAGGCGGTGTTTTCGGGCCAGTGCAACCCCATCTGCTACGTGCCGAATAACGGCTTGGGCGCTTACGGCAGGGTCCAGATCATCGTGTGGATTTAGTTTGCCGGGAATCTGGTTTTCGATGAAAAAAGAAGGATCTAAGGTTTTGCCAGCATCATGATAAATGGCCCCGACGCGGACTAAAAGGGCATCAGCGCCGATTTTCTCGGCAGCCTGCTCGGCCATAATGGCGACTTGTAAGCTATGCTGATAGCTGCCAGGGGCGTTTCTTAAGATATGTTGCTGCAAGGCGTGATCCGGTCGCGAAATTTCCAGTAACTGGAGGGCAGTTGTCATTCCCAATAGCTGCGCAAACAAGAACTGCATGATCAAGGTAATGCTGGCAGAGGCCAGGCCGTTCAGGTAGGAAGCGCCAACAAGTGTGGTTATCCCAACCAGGTCGGTCAGGCTATCTGGTAAACGATATGCAAGGATGATTGCGCTGCCCGCTGCCCCAACCCCAATCCCGGCCCAAAAGAAGCTACTGATGCGTAATCCCCTTCCAAGAATCAGAATTCCAAACAGGCTGGAAATGATGTAAAAAATTGTTAAGGTAAGACTATTGGGTAGACCGTATGCTGCCAGAATGCTGAGCACCAGCGATGTTACCAAACCCAACTCAATAGTAAAAACGCAGGCAATCGTAAGGCCAAAGGCAGCGAGCGGAAATAGATAAGGGATGACCGTGCGATTAGGAATGATTAATCTGGCAAAAAACAAAAATATTAGAAATGTCAAAACAACGAGCGCCAGGCTGCGCGTGCTATGTAATATCGCCAGGTTGCGGCGGTGTATGTAAATTGCAGTGAAGCCGGCCATAACAGTAACTAATGCAATGGTGGCAAGCAGATCCCGGTTGTTGTCGGGAGTTTCAATCAGGTCGTACTGCTTGAGCGCCTCAAGCGTGGCCGGATTTATTACCTGGCCGCGCCGAACAATAATCTCGCCCGCTACAAAAGTTCTTGTTACTGGCTCTACTTTGTTGCGGGCGTCTTCCCGGGCTATTACGGTAAGTTCCTCGCTGTAAAGACTGTTTGGAACGACGAAGGAAGAAACCAGGGTGGTCACGGTCTGCGCCTGGTCCTGGGGAAGAGTGAAGCTAATCAGGGTCGGAAGGTTCCGCTGCGCGTCTCTCACCTGGCCTTCGCGGATTGTGTTTCGCATAACCTGCTCAAGAACACTCAGGGCCTCTTCTTGTACTGATTTCCAACGAGCGTCGCTCATGCTCAAAATGAGAATTGCTTCCTCTCGATTGAGTTCGATGTTCTCTAATGTTGATAGATCGTTAGATTTTTGTTCAATCGATGCGTAGGTATCAGCCCTGACTACGCTGATGAAGTTGAGCGCTGACCGAAGTGATTCGATTTGCTGGCGGGCAATGGCGGGATCTGCAGGGACATAGACCGGTGCTACTCGCTGTTCAGCCTCTTCTCGGAGTTGTTCAGTCAGAACCTGGCTGGTGAAAGACAGGCCATAAGGCGCCTGAATATCTTGGGGGGCCACATCGCCCGCTTGCAGTGGGAAGAATGATGGTCGGGTGGCGATTGGTAGGACCAGGGCAGCTAACGAAAGACCAGCCGCCAGGATAAGGATAATTGCATGAAACAGCGTGCGGTTCAGGGCGCTTAAAAAGTGAGGTTTTCGCTCGGATCGTGACATGCGCCTATGATTGGAGGTGTTTTCTAACCACCTGGTTCACCTGGTTCCCAGATGCTTGCCCCTGAATTTTCGGCATGATTGCTTTCATAACCTTGCCAATATCTCCTGGGCCTGTGGCACCCGTTTCGCTGAGGGTCTCCTTAACCAGTGCCTCCAATTCGTCTTCACTCAACTGCCTGGGCAAAAAGGTTTCAATAAATTGGATCTCGGCTTCGGCTTGCTGGATCAGATCAGGCCGGTTTGCTTTTTCCGCGTCTAACCTGGCCTCATGCCGGGATTTAAGTTCCCTTTGAATGATGCTTATAATTTCTGTTTCATCGAGCCGGGTACCTTTTTCAACCTCAATTAACTTGACGGCGCTCATGATCATGCGAATATTCTGTTTGCGCATATCATCCCCGGATCGGATGGCTTCTTTCAAAGCAATATCGAGTTTTTGCCTGGTGTCCATAATTTATTATACCCCTTTGGTGTCCATCCTTCTATTCTACAACGATCAAATCTTTGAGGCGTTCGAATATCACAGGGCCAATTCCATCCACTTCCTGGATTTCGTCAATGGATCTAAAACCCGCGTGACTCTCACGATAAGCGATTATCTCTTTTGCACGGGTTTCACCGATACCGGGTAGGGTAAGCAATTCCTCAAGGGAGGCCGTGTTAAGGTTCACCAATGCACCTATGTCGGTTAGGTCGGGTTCACTGGCTTCTAATTCAAGGTTTCTTGATGGAATGGCTGAGGCTGCTTCGCCCTCAGATGGTATATGAATTTTTTCCCCATCTTTTATCCGGGCAGCCAGGTTGAGCGCCTGCAGATCAGCTTCAGTTTGAAGTCCCCCGGCGGCATCTACCGCTTCTTTCACCCGGCTGCCCTGGGGTAACTGGTAAACACCCGGTTCCCGGACCGCGCCGCTGACATGGACTGAGATTGGCGCCGCGGTTGGTGCCGGGAGTAATTCGACCGGCGCGCCGCGCGGAGATTGCGCAACCAATAGAATCGCGGCTGAAAAAATCAAACTCACGAAGATGGTTAACAGGGTTTGTTGCCAACTTTTCATTGTGCTACCCTATTTGGTTGCCGCAGTTAGTCTCTATTGATGAGTATAGAGTGTCATCCCTACATGTCAAGTCAAATTATTCGTGGCGTGATACGAATAATTGTCAAGGAAGTTTACTTTCAGAGAAGATGGCTGTTTTTTCGGATGCCGGGAGGGTTTCTGCTGCTGGCGAGGACGCTTTTACTTTTGCTTGTTTTTCTAGAATCTGCTCTTTTTCCAGCATCGCATTAAAGGCGGTTATAGCCACTTCCACCATATTGGCATCCGGTTCACGGGTGGTCATCTGCTGTAGCGCCAGGTTTGGGCGAATCAGTGCGCGAACGAACGGATTGTCGAGGTGCCTGGCCGTCCACCGGAGATATTCATAGGCAATTCCCGCCAGGACAGGGATTAGAACAATACGGGTCGCGATGCGCTCAAAGACCGGTAATGGCCCGATGGCAGTAAATACCAGGACTGATAGGAGGACCAGCGTTAACAAGAAAGCAGTGCCACAACGAGGATGTTCCAGCGAATATCCAAGCACATTGGCAGGTGTCAGTTCAGCGCGTGACTCAAATGCATTGATCGTCTTGTGTTCTGCACCATGGTAGGCAAACACCCGCGCTATTTCTGGCATCTTTGCCACCAGCCAGATATAGCCGATGATCGCCAAAAGCCTGATCATTCCTTCAACAAGATTGCTCCAAAAACCAGAGAGGCCAAGGAAGCGTTCCGTTAACCAACCGAGAAAGGCGGGTGTGGCAAAAAAGAGCCCAAGGGCGATGAGGAGGGACACAACCAGGGTTAGAACCATTTCTTTCCCCTCGATTTTCTCATCCTCACCAGTCTGGAGGTTCGCTGACATCGTCAAAAAACGCATCCCGAGGCCAAGCGCGTCCCATAAGGAGACCAGGCCGCGTAGAAAAGGAATTTTAATCCATTTGCTGGTATAGATCCCGCTCAAGGGTTCTGTATGAATGTTTATCTTGCCATCGGGGGCGCGCATGGCGGCGGCTACTGCCCGCGAACCGCGCATCATGACACCTTCGATCAGGGCCTGCCCGCCGTAGGAAGGCAGGCGTTCTGGACAGGTGGACGAATCTTTCACAATTTCCTGTACTCCATAAGGTTGTAGAAGAAATGGATCAATGCATCGATGCCTTGATACCAGGTCGGTAGGTGCAATTTTTCGTTTGGCGCGTGCAGATTATCATCTGGGAGGCCAAACCCGGTCAGAACTGATTCAACTGAGAGAATTTTTTGCATGTCGCCTACAACCGGCACGCTGCCGCCTTCTCGTTTATAAACCGGTCTTTTACCCCAAACCGTTTCAAGGGCGCTCGCAAGAGCTTCTGTTGCGGGATGGTGGGGATCAGACATGCTGGCGGGCCCCCCTGCCATTGGGACAATCTCCCATTGGATTGTTGGTGGTGCGTTTTGCTCCATGTATTGAATCAACTGTTGATGAACTTCGGCTGGGTCCTGGTCGGGAACCAGGCGCATTGAAATTTTTGCCATTGCGTGGGAGGGAATAACGGTTTTTGAGCCCTTGCCGGTGAAACCTGCTAACAGGCCGTTGACTTCCAGGGTTGGGCGTGCACCAACTCGTTCGATTGGCGTAAAACCAGTCTCGCCCCATGTCTGCGAGACCCCCATCTGCTGCCGGTAGTACTGCTCGTCCATCGGCAGCCGAGACAGCTCACTTCGCTCCTCGTCCGGAAGCTCATGGACCCGGTCGTAAAAGCCAGGGAGCGTGATTCGCCCATTTGAGTCATGCATTCCAGCAATTAATTCGCAGAGCGCCTGGGCCGGATTATGAACAACCCCACCAAACAGACCGGAATGCAAATCGTGCGCCGGCCCAAAGACGCGAAGCTCAAAATAGGCCAGTCCACGCAGCGCATAGACGATCGTTGGGATATCGGCTGCGATCATTCCGGCATCCGGGTTAAGGGCAAAATCACTGGCCAGAAGATCTTTATGTTCCTGTAAAAATTCTGTCAGGTTAGGGGATCCGATTTCTTCTTCTCCCTCCAGGATAAATTTGACGTTTACGGGAAGTTTGGAAACCTTCTGGATCGCTTCGATCGCGCTTAGAACTGCGATAACCTGGCCTTTCATGTCGGATGCTCCGCGGGCATAGAGATTTTCGCCGCGTAAAGAGGGCTCGAAGGCCGGGGTCTCCCACAGATCATCTGGTTCGGATGGCTGTACATCATAGTGCCCGTAAACCAGGACTGTGGGAAGGTCGTGTCCGGCCCCAAGGTATTCACCAAAAACGACCGGGTGACCGGGGGTCGGAAAAACCGCGACATTCTCCATGCCTAAGCGGGTTAAGTGGCCGGCAAGCATATCCGCTGCACGGGACATATCGGCTGTGTTTTCCAAAGAGGTGGAAATAGAAGTGATCGACACAAGCTCTTTCAAGTTAGTGAGAAATTGATCTCTGTTCTGATGAGCATATTCGATAGCCAGCGAGCGATCGTCCGCCATAGAAAATCCTTTACAAAAAATTAATGATCTGATTATACCTAATTGGAAGGTAGAAGTCCAATTTTATTCTGCTATGCTAAAATTATTTCACGATTGAATATCCACCCCAATCGCTGGAGGGATTTGATGCTGATAACGAATGCGAATCTGGTGACCATGGAAAGCCCCAACCGGATTTTAGAGAACCACGCAGTGTGGATTGAAGATGGACGGATTGGCGAATTGGGGCCACAGGCGGAGATCATTGCTCGCCATCCCGACTCTGAACGGCTCGATGCGGGAAGACAGTATGTGCTGCCTGGTAATATCTGTGCCCATACCCATTTTTATGGTGCTTATTCCCGTGGCATGTCCATCCCAGGCGCTGCTCCAAAAGATTTTCCGGAAATATTAGGACGATTATGGTGGCCATTGGACAAAGCGCTCGACCTGGAGGATGTTTATTATTCGGCTATGGTATGCTTGATTGAAGCAATCCGGCATGGAACAACCACCCTGTTTGATCACCATGCATCTCCAAATGTTGTGACCGGCGCATTGGATCAGATCGCCAGGGCAGTAGAGCAGTGCGGGCTGCGAGCCGCATTATGTTATGAGGTAACAGACCGCGATGGGCCCGAAAAAGCGATGGCGGGTGTAGCGGAAAACATTCGGTTTATTCACAAGGTTCAATTTGAAAACCCGCTGCCTGGTCGTCTGGCGGCAATGTTTGGCTTGCATGCCAGCCTGACCCTTTCTGACAAAACATTGATCGCGTGCCGTAAAGCCGCTGAAGCTTACGATGTGGGTTTTCATATTCACGTTGCTGAACACAGTATCGATGAATACGATGCACTGGCAAAATCAGGAATGCGGGTGGTGGATCGGCTGCGCCAGTGGGGAATCCTGGGGCCAAAAACGATCGCTGTACATGCTGTTCATGTCGATGCCCGCGAGATAGCAATTCTTGCAGAAACAGGCACATGGGTAAGCCATCAACCACGATCAAATATGAATAACGGCGTTGGTTTGCCGCCGGTGGAGTCTCTCATGCGGGCCGGCGTGCGGGTTTGCCTGGGGAATGATGGTTTCTCGAATGCCATGTGGGAGGAGTGGAAAGCAGCTTACCTGGCCCACAAGCTGATCTCTCTTGATCCTCGACGGTTGCCAGGGAACCTGGTGGAGAAGATGGCGATTGAGAATAACCGGAATCTGGCTGCTGAAATCTTTGGTGAGCCTGAGGTGGGGAGGATTGCCCCAGGAGCGGCGGCTGATCTCATCCTGGTCGACTACAAGCCTTTTACTCCGCTGACACCTGGAAACATACCCTGGCATATTGTGTTTGGTTTTCATGAGAGCATGATTACCACGACGATCGTGGCAGGAAAAATCCTTATGCGCGATCGATGTTTACAAGTAGTTGACGAGGAGCGAGTAATGGCAGAGGCAAGGCAACGTGCTCCGCGTCTTTGGGAACGTTATGAGCGGCAATCTCAACGCGCGGCTGCAGAATCTGGTAATTCATAAAGTGTCAAAAAATATAAGTGGAGGTCCTGTGAGTGAAGAGAGCGCGACAAAAAAGGCAATTGGCGTGATTGGTGGGACCGGTAAAGAGGGAAAAGGGCTGGCCTACCGCTGGTTGAAATCTGGCTACCGAGTTCTGATTGGGTCTCGCCAGGCTGAAAAAGCCCGGCTGGCTGCAGAAAAACTACGTGAACTTGTAGGCGAGGCGAATGGAGAAAGGGTTGAGGGGATGTTGAACACTGAGGCGGTCGAGCGTTGTGACATTGCCGTTCTGACTGTTCCATATAATGCCCATCGAGCGACCCTGGAATCGTTGAAACCTTATCTGCGCGGGAAAATACTGGTTGATGTCACTGTACCCCTGATGCCTCCACGGGTTACGCGTGTGCAGATGCCGCCAGCAGGAAGCGCTGCGCAAGAGGCTCAGGAGATTTTAGGCGAAGAGACTTCTGTCGTGGCGGCTTTCCAAAATATTGCTTACGAGCATCTTCTCGATGACGAACCCGTAGACTGTGATGTGCTGGTATGTGGCACGGGAAAAGCAGCCCGGCAGCAGGTGTTAGAGCTGGTTGCTGCAGCTGGCCTGGTTGGCTATGATGCGGGCCCGATTGAGAATTCTGTTGTTGTTGAGGGCCTGACGAGTGTATTGATTGGAATTAATAAACTGTTTGGAGTACAATCATCTGGGATAAAAATAACGGGAATTCCCAAAAATCAATGATGCTAACTCTTCAGCCAATCCAAAACCTGCCTATGATCCAGCCAGGCGATCATCTGGCTGATTTGTTATGGCGATCGGTTCAAGGCATGTCACTTGAACTGGAAGATGGTGATATCTTTGTGGTGGCGCAAAAGATCATCTCCAAAGCAGAGGGTCGCCAGATCAATCTAACCGAGGTCGAACCTTCAACCCGGGCGGTTGAACTCGCTGCCCAGGTTGAAAAGGATCCGCGATTTGTGGAGCTTGTTTTGCGTGAAAGCAAAGCTGTTTTACGGGCTCGGCCTGGGACATTGATTGTTGAACATCATCAGGGATTTATCTGCGCCAATGCAGGGATCGACCATTCGAATGTATCCGCGGACTGGGGGAATCCTGAGGATTGGGTCTTGCTATTGCCAGAGGATGCGGATGCATCGGCTGAAAGACTGCGCAGGGATCTCGAACTTCAAAGTAAACGGAAGTTGGGGATCCTTATTATTGATTCGCATGGCCGGGCCTGGCGGAACGGGGTGGTTGGGATGACAATTGGCCTTTCTAATGTCCCCGGGGTTGTTGACATGAGGGGCCAGGCAGACCTTTATGGTTACCGTTTAAGGATAACAACAATTGCGGCGGCAGATGAACTTGCCGCGGCCGCTTCCCTGGTCATGGGACAGGCAGCAGAGGGAACACCCGTGATCCACGTGCGTGGTTTTCCTTACCCGCTGCGCGAATCAAGTTTAGCTGAATTGATTCGAGATAAAAAAAACGATCTGTTTCGATAGGGGTGCCCGATGAAAATCGTGGCCTTAGCAGGTGGGGTGGGCGGGGCAAAGCTTGCGCATGGACTGGCGCAGGTGCTTGAACCTGGGGATTTGACAATCGTTGTTAATACCGGCGATGATTTCACACATTTGGGATTGCGAATCTCTCCGGATCTTGACACAGTATGTTACACACTGGCTGGGTTGGCAAGTCCGGTCACCGGTTGGGGGCGTGCAGGCGAAACCTGGCAGGCGCTTCAAAACATGGTCCGATTAGGCGGGCCGGATTGGTTCCAGATTGGGGATCAGGATCTGGGCACGCATCTGGAACGAACCCGCCGGCTGGAAAATGGAGATCGTCTTTCGGAGATTACACGTGATTTTTGTGCAGCCTGGGGGGTGCAACACACGATTCTCCCAATGACCGATGGCCCGGTCGCCACATGGGTTGAAACGGTCGAGTTGGGGTGGCTCGCATTTCAGGAATATTTTGTCCGGGAACAATGCAGGCCAAAAGTGAAGTCATTCCGTTTTCAGGGAAGTGCGACTGCCCATCCAGCGCCAGGAGTGATAGAGGCGATTGAGGAGGCTGATTGGGTGGTTGTTTGCCCATCCAATCCATGGGTAAGCATCGGGCCGATTTTATCGCTGTCTTCGCTGAAATCGATGGTTCGAAAAAAGCCAACCGCGATCGTGTCGCCAATTGTAGGTGGGCAGGCAATCAAAGGCCCTGCAGCAAAAATGTATGAAGAGCTTGGGATCAGGCCAACCGTACTGGCGGTTGCCTGCCACTATCAGGAGCTTTTGAACTGGGATGCGCAGGTTGATCTGACCCGTAACAGTTCTGACGCAAAACACGTTATAATCATTGATAGGGTTGATGATGCACATCAAGGGGGAATTCGTGAAAGGGGAATGCAGGTAGCTGTCACCAATACAATCATGAGGTCGGTGGAAGATCGCCGACAGTTAGCAGTTGATATCCTCGAGGTATGCAGTGAGACGGATAGGAGGTATGCTGGGCTATGAGCTTATGGGCGATTGTGCCTGTAAAACCGCTGCGAAGAGGTAAATCACGCCTGGCCAGGGTGCTGACGGAAGAGGAACGTACTTTACTAAATTATTCTATGCTGGGGAACACGTTAAAGACTCTGGCTTCCGTACCAGAAGTTGATCAGATTCTGGTCATCAGCAGAGATACATCTGCGCTGGCGCTCGCCCGAGACATGGGGGCGCGAACACTACAAGAAGATGGCAGCTCTGATCTTAACACTGCTTTACGACGCGCTACAGTTGTGGCGCAATTTTATGTTGCTCAGAGCATTTTGATATTGCCGGCTGATTTACCTTTGATTACAAAGGAAAGTCTGCAGAATTTCATTCATGCAGCAGGAAGGCCGCCGGTGGTAGCTATCTGCCCGGACCGCCGGATGGATGGAACCAACGCGCTCTACATCAGCCCGCCTGGCTTGATTGATTATCAGTTTGGGCCGGGATCTTTTTGGCAGCACGTTCGGCAGGCTGAAGGTTACCGGATGCGGGTCGAAGTGTGCCATCTTCCTGAAATTACTCTGGATCTGGATCTGCCTGAAGATCTAGAACTGCTGCAGCAGATGAAAGTGGATGTGGGCGTGTAGATTCCATCGATTTTATTCGTGTCAAAATTCCACAGTACGTTAAAATGTTAAGAAAACGGATTGGACTTCCTTCCCCCTTGTGCAGTTTGGGGTGATAAACTTACAATAATAGAGCCAAGATGGAATCGAGGCCTATCTGAAATAGGAGGTTACTGTGGTAGAGCAGGCCAGTCGTGTTGCTTTGTATTTACAGGACGCTCATGATCTTCGGGATGGATTGGATTACGCCCGCTATGCAGAACAAAGGGGCTTTGAAGCGGTCTGGCAGGCAGAGAGCCGGTTAGTGCGAGACGCGATTGTGCCAATGGCGGCATATGCTGCGGTAACCGAGCGAATCAAAGTGGGTTCAGGTGTCATTAATAACTGGACACGGAATATTGGCCTCCTCGCGGCTACCTTTCTGACCCTTGACGACCTGGCGCCTGACCGTATTCTTTGCGGAATTGGTGCCTGGTGGGATCCATTGGCTCGTAATGTGGGCATTGACCGAAAGAAACCACTGACTGCGATGCGTGAAACGGTGGTCGTCTTGAGGCGATTGTTGAATATGGAGCGCGTTACATTTCATGGCAGCTTTGTCAGCGTGGATGGGATTGAACTCGACGTTGTCCATGGCAAACGAGAGCCGCGAAATGTGCCCATTCTTATTGGTGCAACCGGCGATCAGATGATGGAATTAACCGGTGAAATTGCTGATGGGGTGGTGTTAAACTACTGCGTGGCACCGGAGTATAACCATAAGGCTCTCGATTTGTTGGCAAGGGGAGCCAGAAAGGCGGGTCGTAACATTGATCATATCGACCGGCCTCAGCTTGTGGTTTGCTCGGTGGATTATGATCATGACCGGGCGATTGACACTACGCGCGAGTTGTTGACCCAATATCTTGCGCAACAACCGCATATTGCCAGGGCATCGGGTGTCTCAGATGAAGTTGTTCAGCAGATTCAGTCGATTCTGGGTTGGCCTGCTACCCACGAACAGATCCAACAGGCAAAACACCTTGTTCCGGAGGACTTAATCCACCGGATTACTGCCTCCGGAACGCCGGATGAGGCTCGGTCGAAAGTTGAGGAATATCGCAGGAACGGCTGCACCTGCCCAATTCTTTATCCGGTTGGCGGGGATGTTCGTCTCCTGATTGATACATTTGCACAATCATGAAAAAACAATCCAATTTACGAAACCGTTTTGTATATTGGATCAAAAATCACGGTGGGCTGCAGGTGCGGTTCTATGAAACAGACGCCCTGCCCGAGGTGATTGAAGTATCTCCTGATGAACCTGCCGAGGCGAAGCATGATCATTGAATATCATCGACCAGAAAACCTACAGGAAGCACTGGCTTTAATCAGCCGAAAAGAACCTCTGACAGTGCCTCTGGGGGGTGGTACTGTACTGAGCCAGCTTAATAGCCCTGATTTTGCCGTAGTGGACCTGCAGAAATTGGGCTTAAATATAATTGACAAGAGTGGACAGACTCTATCGTTTGGAGCGTGCGTCACTTTGCAACAACTGCTAGAGGCCGAGGATCTGCCGGCTGGTATTAGCGAAAGCCTTCGGCAAAGCTTGCTTTACGAGGCATCATTGAACATGCGCCAGATGGCAACATTGGCGGGTACGCTGGTCAGTTGTGATGGGCGGTCTGCATTTGTGACCACATTACTGGCGCTCGATGCCCGTTTGGTGTGGGCACCTGGCAAGGATCACCAGTCATTGGGCGATTACCTACCTCTACGTTCCGCATTCAACCGGGGACGGTTATTAATCAATATCCATATCCCTACCGGCGTCCACTTGCGATTTGCCAGGGTCAGCCGAACACAGGCCGACCGGCCTTTGGTTTGTGTAGCCCTGGCCACCTGGCCTTCAGGGAGGATGCGGGTTGCCTTGGGCGGGCATGGAAAGGCCCCAATCCTGGCTATGGATGGGCCTGGACCGGGCGGCGCTGTCCTGGCGGCGCGTGAGGCGTACCGGTTTGCTGGCGATGAGTGGGCCAGTGCGGTTTACCGGATGGATGTTGCTGGAAAATTGGTGCAGCGGCTGCTGGCGGAATGATTGGACGAGTAGCGACCTGTGCTTTAGGAGATACCGAATGCAAATTACGCTGAAAGTCAATGGCGTTCAAAAAGAGTGGGAAGTTGCGCCTGGCGATACGCTTTTGCACATTTTGCGGCGAGAAGGATATTTTGGGGTGAAGTTTGGCGGCTGTCGCCAGGGAGAGTGCGGTGCATGCACTGTTTTGTTAAACGGACGCCCGGTGAATTCCTGTGGAATGCTTGCTGCGCAGGCTGATGGGGCCACAATCGAGACGATCGAAGGTACGGGTGAACCTCAAGACCAGGGATGGAAGAAGACCGGTGGGTTGAGTGTTATCCAGCAGGCGTTTGTTGAGAGTGGGGCGGTCCAATGTGGATATTGCACCCCGGCGATGATCCTGGCGGCGCATGCTTTGCTTGCCCGGCTGCCAAATCCTTCTGAGGCAGAAGTGAGGGAGGCTTTATCTGGGATACTCTGTCGGTGTACTGGCTACATTAAACCAATCCAGGCAATATTGCGCGCGGCGGCGGTAATGCGGGGGGAGTGGGTTCCGCCCCTGACCATCCCGCCGAATGAACGCGCGGAAGGGCTTTCTACTGTGGATATGCCTGGGGGTGGTCAGCCTGATGGACAGCCATTTGGCGCGACGGGGTTGCCTGGAGGCGCAGTTTCGGATATCCCTGTTGAAAGCGATGCGGGCGGTGTTGCGTTTCAGCTCAAGTTGATGCCAAAAGTATGGACGACTCCAGAAGCGGCCGTGCGGACAACAGTAGGCCGTCCCGAGCCTAAATTGGATGCTGCGAAGCTGGTACAGGGAAAGCCTGCTTTCACCGATGATGTTGAGATGCGGAACATGTTGGTCGCTAAGGTCCTGCATAGCCCTGTAGCACACGCTCTGATCCGGCGTATTGATGTAACAAAGGCGCGTGCACTCCCCGGCGTGGCGGCAGTGCTTACTTATCAGGATATCCCACGGGTTGTTTATTCTACAGCAGGGCAATCTGACCCAATTCCAGGGCCTCTGGACACTTTTTCTCTGGACCACAAGGTGCGCTTTGTGGGAGATCGCGTTGCATTTGTCGCCGCAGAAACGGAAGCAATCGCCAATCAGGCGTTAGCTTTGATTGAGGTGGAATATGAACCGCTTCCGGCCGTGCTGGATTCGCGAGAAGCGATGCGGCCCGGGGCCCCCTGCATTCACGATGAACCCGAATATGTCAATTTCGCCGACTCTGACCCGGCACAGAATCTGGCGGCCAAAATCCGAATTGATATAGGTGATGTGGCGAAAGGTTTTGCGGAGGCAGATTTCATTTTCGAGGGCGATTATGAGGTGCCAAAAGTCCAGCAAGCGCATATTGAACCGCATGCCGTGGTTACTTATTGGGATGAGGATGATCGGCTGGTAATTCGCACAAGCACCCAGGTCCCATTCCATGCGCGCCGGATCCTTGCGCCCGTTTTGGGCCTGCCCATTAAGCGAATTCGGGTAATTAAGCCTCGTATTGGTGGGGGGTTTGGCGGCAAGCAGGAGGTTTTAATTGAGGATGTGGCAGCTCATCTGACAATCGCTACCCGGCGGCCGGTACGGTATGAGTATACTCGGGAGGAAGAATTCATTGCGGCTCGTTCTCGCCATCCGATGCGGATCCACATGAAAACGGGTGTAAAGGCCGACGGTACGATTACAGCAAACGAGATGTACTGCCTGAGTGATACGGGCGCTTATGGCTGTCATGCATTGACTGTGACTGGTAACACCGGGCACAAGGCGATGGCACTGTACGTTGGTGATCACCTTTACCGACAGTCACCCAATATCCGATTTTATGCTGATATCGTCTATACCAATACGCCACCTTCCGGCGCTTTCCGCGGGTATGGTGTTCCGCAAGGCTTTTGGGCTGTTGAACGCCAGATGGAAAAGATTGCCCGGAATATGGACCTTGACCCGATTGCTTTTCGCCTAAAGAACGCCATTCGCCCAGGAGAACTCCATCCTTTCAGTACTGCCTGGAGTGAGGGGCGAGAGCCGAAGCCTGAAATTATTCATACGGTTGGGCTGGAAGAATGCGTTCGCCAGGGCGCAGCGGCAATTGGTTGGGAGGAAAAGTTTGGTAATGCTGATTGGCGGCAGGCAACCGGCAAACCCTACCTGCGGCGCGGGGTTGGTGTGGCGATGGTTATGCAAGGTACAGCCATTCCTTATCTGGATATGGGAGGGGCCAGCTTGAAGATGAATGATGATGGATCCTTCAACCTGCTGATCGGAGCAACTGACCTTGGTACGGGATCTGATACGGTTTTGGCACAAATGGCCGCTGAAGTGCTTGGGATCCCGACTGAAGACATCCTGGTCTATTCCTCGGATACTGACTTCACTCCTTTCGACAAGGGTGCGTATGCGTCAAGCACGACATATATTTCTGGGGCCGCAGTTGTGAAAGCCGCCCAGCAAGTGGCAGAACGGATATGCAAGCGCGCGGCTCGCCTGTTGAGTGTGAATGGCTCAATTGTTAATGCGGATGAGATCCGGCTGGCGGACCGGAAGGCCATCGGGCCGGATGGGCGATGTGTCAGCCTGGTGGAGATTGGATACGATTCGCTTCACCACCAGGAACAGGAACAGATCATGGCGGTTGCATCCTTTGTGTCGCCGGTTTCTCCCCCACCTTTTGCGGCTCAATTTGCGGAAGTAACCGTTGATCTGGAAACCGGTCAGGTAACGGTTGATCGTTTAGTCATGGCAGTTGATTCGGGCGTGATTGTGAATCCTCTGACTGCTTCTGGGCAGATTGAGGGTGGGATGACCCAGGCATTAGGATACGCGGTTTGTGAAGAAATGGTGTATGATGACCATGGAAAAGCGCGCGAACGTGATCTGGTGGATTATCACATCTTCCGATCAAATGAAATGCCGGAGTTAACCACCATTTTTATTGAAACATTTGAGCCATCGCATCCCTTCGGGGTGAAGGCGGTGGCGGAAATTCCGATGGATGGGGTGGCGCCGGCGGTCGGCAATGCTGTGTTTGATGCCTGTGGGGTGCAGGTCGATATTAACCCAGTTACACCTGAACGGGTCTGGCATGCACTGCGCGGCCGCGAGTAACCACCTGGCTGGGATTAAGGAACAGATTTCATAATTGGGAAAAGTATATGTCTTCGCCGATATATGTTACCGGTCATGTAAACCCAGACACGGATTCGATTGCATCTGCAATGGGGTATGCCTGGCTTCTTCGCGAGCGTGATGCTGTGGATGCTGTGGCTGCGCGGGCCGGGGCAATCAACGCTCAAACTGCATGGGCTCTTAGAACTCTTGGCCTTGAGGCACCCATCCTGCTGACTGATGCATCTCCTCGATTCGAGTCGGTTGTGCGACGATATGATACAACACAGCCTGACCGGCCTTTGCGGGAAGCCTGGGCGATCGCTAACCGAACCGGGGGGGTCGCTCCCCTGGTGAACCCTGATCACACACCATTTGGTTTAATCACTGGTGAGAGCCTTTTTGCGTTTCTACACAAGATGGTGGGGCCGCATTTGCGAAATCAGGAAGTGCGGATCAAAGAACTGCTTGAATTACCGGGCCGTAGCGCGGCTGATACACATGTGATCTCGTTTCAAGCCTCTACTCGAATACGGGATGTTCTACAGCGCTTGCTTCGAGAGGACCGGGACGAGTTTTTTGTAGTGAGCGAAAAGGGTCAATATATTGGAATATGTCGCCAGAGAGACTTGTTAAATCCACCTCGGATGAGATTGGTCCTCGTGGATCATAATGAAGCGCAGCAATCCGTGGGGTCTTTGGAAGAGGCTGAACTGTTGGAAATTCTGGATCATCACCGCCTGGGAAATCCCTCTACTCATGTTCCAATTAAGTTCACGGTTGATATCGTGGGGAGTACCGGGACGCTGGTATCTGAGCAAATTGAGCAGGCTGGCTTAAGCGCCCCACCGGAACTGGCAGGGATATTGCTGGCTGGGCTTGTGTCAGACACACTCATTCTTACCTCGCCGACCACCACTGAAAGGGACCGACAGGCGGCGGAGCGCCTGGCGCGCTGGGCTTTCGTTAGTGGTGGCGCCCTGGCCAACGAAAACATTCAATCGTTTGGAAAACAAATTCTGGCAGCCAGCGCAGGGTTGGGGACGCGCGCGCCACAGGACGTGGTGCAGAGCGATATGAAAATTTATAGCTCGGGCGGCTACCAATTTGCGATCGCGCAGGCTGAAGTGAGTGATCTTTATGAGGTCAGCGAGCGTTTGCTTGAACTAGGGCAGGCACTGGATCAATTGCGCGATTCCCGGGGGCTTGACTTTGCAATGTTGATGGTAACCGACGTAGTACGTAGTTCGAGTCGATTGCTGATGACTGAACCGTCCCCCGGAATCCTGCAGGATTTACCCTATCTTCCTCAGCAAGATGGGACCTGGCTTGCTGAGGGAGTTGTTTCGCGCAAGAAACAACTCCTCCCAGGAATTCTGAGCTTATTGGAGGCGTAAGCATGCTTACGATTTATCAGGCCCTTTCAAACCTTGAACAAGGTGGAGAAAGCGGGGTTCTATGCACAATCATCCGGAGTCGTGGCTCAACTCCCCGTCACGCGGGCAGCAAGATGCTTGTGTTTGCCGATGGTCGCTTTATTGGTACTGTGGGCGGTGGAGAAGTGGAACTGCGTGTAATCGCTGAAGCAATGGCGGCACTACAAGACGGTAAAACGCGCCTGTTAAATTATGACATGGTGGATCCCAGCCAGGGTGATCCTGGTGTGTGTGGTGGGCAGTTGGAAATTTATGTGGAACCAATTCTTCCCAAACCGACGGTATTAATCATCGGAGTTGGACATGTTGGAAACGCCGTTGCTCACCTGGCGAATTGGCTTGGGTTTCGGGTTCTTGTCTCTGATGACCGGGTTGAGTTTTGCACGCCGGAATCTAATCCGGACGCGGATGCTTTTTATCCTGTACCTATGGATCGCCTGCCTGAGCTGGTAAATATAAATTCCCAAACC
>CAZBDC010000059.1:17856-23318 GCA_964490575.1 uncultured Anaerolineaceae bacterium
AACCTATATCGTCCTGACGACTCGCGGTGTCACGGTTGACGTTGAAGGTTTGCCCGCACTGCTTGGAAGCCCGGCCGGGTATATTGGCGTGATTGGATCCAAACGGCGTTGGATGGTTACTAAAAAGGCCTTGGAGGAGGCGGGTGTATCAAAGCAAGCTCTTGACCGAGTGCATTCTCCGATTGGTCTGGAATTGCACGCAGAAACCCCGGAGGAAATTGCCGTCAGTATCATGGCTGAAATAATCATGGTACGTAATGGCGCGTCCGGACAGCCGATGAAGATTGCTTAGAGGGCTTTGGAGGTTGTATGTGGAAGAATTATTACAGTGCGACACATATTGAGGCCGCATTGCAAGTTCTTGCCCAGTTGGGTGAAAGGGCCCGCATCGTTGCCGGGGCGACAGATTTGATCTTGGAAATGGAACGTGGCCTCCACAAAGACATTGACACGCTGATCGATATCACCCGGGTTCCTGGCCTCGACCAAATTTTATACGATCAGCAGGGGATGATCCATCTTGGCCCATTGGTCACTCACAACCACTGTGTCGCGTCGAAATTAATCCGCGAGCATGCATATCCGCTGGCGCGTGCTTGTTGGGAGGTTGGGTCGCCTCAGATCCGAAACAGGGGAACAATTGCAGGCAACTTAATCACTGGCTCTCCGGCGAATGACACCATCACGCCGCTGATGGCAATGAACGCCCGGGTGGTTTTGAGATCGAGTAAAGGACTGCGAGAAATTCCATTGGGTGAATTTTATACTGGTGTGCGAAAAACAGTTTTACGTCCTGATGAGATGCTGGTGGATATTGTGTTTCCTGCGCTGCGGACCGACCAGCGTGGGCACTTTATTAAGTTTGCTTTGCGCCAGGCTCAGGCGATATCTCTGGTTAATGTGGCAATCGTCATCACGGAGAGCGGTCAGGAAATTGTGGAGGCCAAAATTACTCTAGGGGCAGTCGCGCCGACAATAATTCACGCTACCGATGCGGAACAGTACCTGGCTGGCAAGAGTCTCGATGACGAGACGATTCGAGCAGCAGCACACCTGGCCTCTCAAGCAGCCAGGCCGATTAGCGACGTTCGCGCTTCGGCCAACTACCGCACGCGAATGGTGAAGGCGCTTACCCGGCGGGGTTTATATGCGCTGCTTGCGGGCAATGAGCGCGAAGGTATGCCTGAAGACCCGGTTCTACTGCAAGGCAATCCTAAATCCAGCCTGGCGAATCTGGCGGAGCCAATATATCACAACCAAAATCAACCCATCGTCACCCGAATTAACGGCAAGGAGTGGGTACTGCCAGGTGGTCAGCATAAGACCCTGCTGAGATTTTTGCGGGAAGATGCTGGCTTAACCGGTTCGAAAGAGGGTTGTGCTGAGGGAGAATGTGGTGCTTGCACAGTTTTTCTGGATGGCATGGCTGTGATGAGCTGTTTGGTGCCTGCTCCCCGGGCGCATGGTGCGGAAATTGTCACGGTTGAAGGACTTGAGCGGGATGGCGTTCTCCATCCGGTTCAATCTACATTCATCGAAAAGGGGGCTGTGCAATGCGGATACTGCACGCCAGGCTTCTTGATGTCTGCAGTTAAGTTATTGGATGAACGTCCGCATCCAACCGAAAATGAAATCCGGCAGGCGCTTACCGGTAACCTTTGCAGGTGTACTGGCTACTATCAAATCATAGAGGCGATAGAAATGGCTGCGGCTAAGGGAGAGAAAAATGGGATCAAAGTATCGTGAGTATAAGCCTTATCGTGGCATTTCCCGAAAGGAACGCCAGCGGATACATCCAGTATGGCGGGGCGTTGGCTGTATCTTTATGATCCTGATTCCGATCATTGGCTACGCGGGAGCCTCCATTCTGCTAGACTTGAATGGGGAAAATAACTGGTTTCCCCTTCCGGCAGACTTAATTGCCCGGCCGGGGGACTTCCTGTATGGATACACTCAGGATCCGATGCTGTACATCAAACTGATTCTCATGGTTGCCATTGCGGCGATTTTGTTTGGAATTTTTACCTGGGTATCGTTTCTGATTGTGGGCAGGTTTGGCTTGACGGATCGTACTGATCCATACTATGTGCCTCCGGTTCGAACGCGCCGCCGGAAGTTCTAGTCCCCCGCGTGGGTCCTTTTCGATTCATGGGTTGATCTGAATATTTTCACGAAGGTTTTTTGTTAAGTGGAGAAATCGGTATGAATTCTGTTGGCGAATCGGTGCAACGAATCGACGCGGTGGGGAAAGTTACTGGAGAGGCGCTCTATCCTGGGGATGTTAATTTGCCTCAGCAGGCATACATGAAAATCCTGTTTTCGAACCGGGCGCACGCGGAAATTCGCAGCATCGATACCCGTCAGGCAGAAGCCCTGGAAGGGGTAATTGCGGTGTTTACCGCCAAAGATGTGCCGGTCAATGAATATGGATTGAGCATGCCTGACCAGCCGGTTCTTTGCGGGCCAGGATCGAGTAAGCCGTATGCAGAACGGGTGCGTTTCATTGGTGACCAGGTCGCACTTGTTATCGCAGAGAGCGAGGAAATCGCCACCCTGGCTCGTGATATGATTGTGGTCGAATATGCGGACCTGGAGGTTGTTACCGATCCACTCCAGGCAATGGAACCGGGGGCAATTCTGCTGCATCCAGAGCGGGACAGCAACGTGTTTTGCCACTATCGGATTCGGAAAGGGGATGTGGCAGCGGCGTTCGAATCCGCTGATGTCATTGTTGAGGATACGTATCGCACACCTGTGCAGGAACATGCTTATTTGCAGCCCGAGGCCGGCCTGGGGTATATTGACGAAGAAGGGCGCGTGACAGTGATTGTGGCCGGGCAATGGGCGCATGAAGACCAAGAACAAATAGCCCATGCCCTTGACCTGCCGCTTGATCAGATCAGGGTGATCTATCCGGCGATCGGTGGTGCATTTGGCGGGCGAGAGGATATGTCGGTTCAGATTGTCCTTGCGCTGGCTGCCTGGAGGCTGCACCAACGTGGGGTCAATCGACCGGTGAAAATTGTCTGGAGCCGGGAAGAGTCAATTATTGGACATCATAAGCGCCATCCATATATTATTCATACACGTTGGGGAGCAACCCGAGAAGGGAAGCTGGTCGCTGCTGAAGTCCAACTGGTTGCAGATGGGGGCGCTTATTCATATACCTCAACCAAAGTGCTGGGGAATGCAACTTTGATGTGCACTGGCCCTTACAAGATTCCGAATGTAAAGGTGGATGGTTATGCTGTTTACACCAATAACCTTCCCAACGGTGCTTTTCGCGGCTTTGGAGGCCCTCAGGCTGCTTTTTCAGCGGAACTTCAGGTTAGCAGGCTGGCAGAAAAACTTGGTGTCGACCCGATTGAATTCAGGATGCGTAACCTGTTGGACGAAGGGGATTTACTGTCTGTAGGCTCTCCTCTGCCGAAAGGTGTGAGCATCAAACAAGTTGTGGCACGGTGTGCTGAAGCGGCGGGATGGCGCCAGGATAAGGTACGTGGCTGGTATTTTTCGAGGAGCACGGATTGCAACGTCGCAGGTCAGCCAAACTTGCGCAGAGGTCTGGGGTTTGCCTGCGCCTTTAAGAACGTTGGGTTCTCTTTTGGGGCCCCAGAGCGCTGCTGGGCATCAATTGAGCTGCATGGAGATTCGGAGATTGACCGGGCTGTTTTGTATCATGCCGGGGCAGATTGCGGGCAGGGCGCTCATACGGTGTTTGCACAGGTCGCGGCAGAAGCCTTGCAATTGCCGATTGACCGGATACAGCTTGTGCTATCGGATACGGCCACTTCCGAAACATCTGGCAGCGCTTCAGCATCGCGAATGACTTTTATGGCTGGCAACGCGATACGGGGAGCCGCAGACTTGGCTCTTGCGAAATGGCATAATGAAGAGAGGCCCGCAAAAGCTACCTGCATGTATCGACCGCCACGGACAACACCACTCGATCCAGAGACCGGTAAATCGGAACCAAACTTTGCATATGGGTACGTGGCTGAAGCTGTGGAGGTTGAGGTCGATATCGAAACGGGCCAGGTGAAGCTGAGGCTCGTGATCTGTGCGGACGATGTTGGAAAAGCGATTAATCCTCAGCAGGTCCGGGGGCAAATTGAGGGTGCCGTTGTTCAGGCTGCCGGATATGCTTTAATGGAGAATTTTATCCAGGAGCAGGGACGGGTCGTGACACGCACCTTATCCACCTATCTGATCCCGACTGTGCTGGATATCCCAGAACGGGTGGAGTCCTTGATCCTCGAATACCCCGACCCGATTGGCCCTTATGGCGCGCGAGGAATGGGCGAAATGCCTTATTTGCCTCTGGTGCCTGCTACAGTAGCAGCGATTCATTCGGCGACGGGTATCTGGTTTACAGACTTTCCGTTGACGGCTGAAAGGGTACTCGAACGCCTGGACCAGGAAGGTATGGCAATTTAAGCGGTATGAATGGACGAAATCGGGTGAGAGTGTTAGTACGCGGGGGAGGAGATCTTGCCAGCGGCGTGATATTAAGGATGCGGCGAGCCGGGTGGGATGTGCTGGTGACGGAGGTTGCCGAGCCCCGGGCTGTGCGTAGAACCGTCTCATTTGCCCAGGCAATCTACAGTGGGGGAACCATGGTAGAGGAAATATCAGCCCGGCGCGTCCAAACACTACAGGAGATAGAAGATGCTCTGAGCGATGGCATCGTGCCCACTCTGGTTGATCCGGGTGCTGAGATCAGGTATCGATTTCGCCCACAGGTTTTGGTCGATGCGCGGATGCGCAAGCTTCCATCGGAACTCGGGCGCCAGGCATCTCCACTGGTAATTGGCCTTGGTCCCGGATTTGTTGCCGGAACCGATTGTGATGCCGTGGTTGAAACTAACCGCGGCCCTTTCTTGGGACGCGTCTATTGGCAGGGAACAGCCCAGGCGGATACTGGTGTTCCTGAGAAAGTCGGGGCATTTGAGAGTGAGCGAGTCCTGCGATCGCCGCAGGAAGGCATCCTGGAACCTCTGGTTGAGATTGGGCAGGTTGTTCGCCGGGCCGATGGTGTCGCCAGGGTGAATGGGGCATTGATTTCTGCTCCTTTCGATGGGGTACTGCGTGGGTTAATCCAGGGGGGGGTGTTGGTTCACCAGAGTGAAAAAGTTGGCGACGTCGATCCCCGTGGAGATCCGCGTGTTTGTTGGCTTGTCTCCGATAAGGCATTGGCGGTTGCGGGAGGCGTTATCGAAGCAATCCTGACCTGGAGCGCTGGAAAAGGTATTAAAAAAGATGGATTTGCGCCAGGCATTTAGCCTTGACAATAGAGCGCGAGTCGCCCTGGTGGGATCGGGAGGAAAAACCACTGCGCTTTTTCAATTGGCCCGGGCCTTCGATCAACCAGTAGTGGTGACGACAAGCACGCACCTGGGTATTTGGCAACGAAGATTCGCCGATTTCCATATCATTATTGAAAAATCTACCGATCTGGTTTC
>CAZBDC010000059.1:23328-27524 GCA_964490575.1 uncultured Anaerolineaceae bacterium
ATTGTGAGGCGGGATGGTGTTACCTTGCTCACCGCAGGTCCGGTTGGCGATCAGAAATTGGCGGGCCTGGATGGTGATGGGCTGGCCCGGTTGGAAGAAATTTCCAGGGAACTTGGATTCCCAGTTTTAATCGAGGCGGATGGATCCAGGCAAAAGCCGTTAAAAGCCCCAGCTGGTCATGAGCCGGCTATACCTGGATGGGTAGGCTATGTAATTGTCGTGGCCGGATTGTCAGGATTGGGCGAAAGATTAACCGAGAAGGTAGTTCATCGGGCAGAGATTTTTTCAAAATTGAGTGGGTTGGGGGAGGGGGAATTGATCAACGAGATAGGCCTGGCCCGTTATTTGAAGCACCCCGCCGGTGGAATGAAGAATATTCCCACCGATGCAAAGCGTTTGTTGCTCCTGAACCAGGCAGATGATGCGGAGTCATATTTTTCTGCAATGCGTGTAGCCAATTTAATAAACAGCTTTTATTCATTAATCACTATTTCATGCCTAAAAACCAAAACCATCTGGCACACCAGTGATGCGAAGGACTGATAAAAGAGTGTGGTCGAAATTATACTTGCCATAATCTGCTTGATAGGGTGGTGATAAATGCCTGGTAAGTTCAAGGGAAAAATTGGTGCTGTGATTCTTGCGGCTGGACAATCGCGCCGAATGGGAAAGCCAAAGCTTATTCTGCCTTGGGGTAACCGGACGGTCATTGAGCAGGTTGTAAGTACATTGAGGCAGGCCGGCATTGACGACATCCTCCTGGTCACCGGCGGTTCCCGTGAACAGGTTGAACAGGCCTTAGTCGATTACAAGGTGAGTTTTGCTTATAACGAGAAATATGAGACCCACGAAATGCTCACTTCGCTGCAAGCGGGAATTCTTGCGAGCGACCCTGCTTTGAACGCACTGCTGGTCGTTCTGGGAGATCAACCAGCCATCCGGTCCGAAGTTTTTGAGTCGATCGTGGAAAAATATTACCAGGAACCAACATCGTTGATAATTCCAAGTTACCGGATGAGGCGAGGACATCCATGGCTGGTCGACAAGCGCCTGTGGGATGAGTTGCTGGAAATGCCTGCAGAAAAAACACTGCGTGATTTCCTTGTGGCCCATAACCAGGACATTACTTATGTTGTTGTTGACACGCCTACTATTCTAAGTGATATCGACACCCCTGACGATTACGAAAGCCAACGTCCTGATAGCTGATTCTTGAATCATTGTGATCCGAATTTTTCATTGCCAGTTAGAAATTCACTGCAACACCGTTTCGATGGCTTTTTGGAGAACAGTATTGTCATCTCCACCTCCATTGACCGGAACATCGGGCTGTATACCATTTTCACCAATTTTTGGTGTTAAACCAGGCACCCACCATTGAGCAGCCGTAACATGCAAGCTGGAACCATCGGATAGATCAAAAACAAGTTGAATTGTATCCTTTCCATAGGTGCGTGTTCCCACAATGGGGGCTCGTTTTTGACCTTGCAACGCGCCAGCGAAGATTTCCGCCGCGCTCGCGGTTCCCTGATTCACCAGCAAAACTATGGGAAGATCCACAAAGGGGCCCGGTTTCTCAACCCTAAAAACCTTGACTTCCTGGCCTCGGTACTGTTGTTCGATTACACTGCCTCCCCGAAGAAACATGCGGGCTGTCTCGACCCCGGCTTCAACTAATCCACCCCCATTATTCCGGACATCAATAATAAACCGGCTTGCCCCACGCTGTTGAAGGTCTCCAATCGCCTTTGCAATTTCATCTGGAGTAGTACTCGCAATCACGTGGATCTGCAGGATTCCAACCTGGGGAAAGCCTGGCGCTAAATTCCAGGTGACAGAAGGAATAGGTACTTCCGCCCGCTTAACATTCAAGATAATCGGTAAGTAATCAGGGCTTCGCCCAACTGTTATTTCGACTTTTTCACCAATCGGGCCTCGGATAGCCGCCTGAATGACATCATTCGAGGTATCCGGAACGATTTCAAGCTTTTCTACCCGAATAAGGCGATCGGCCTCTTGAATTCCAGCCTCAAACGCAGGTGAGTTTGGCAACGGATAGAGGTAAACAAAATTCTGAGCATCTCTTTCGATCCTGACACCAATGCCACCAAATTTCCCCTGGAGCTGATTGGTTTGAAGCTCATGTTGGGGCGGTTCAACGAAAACCGTAAAAGGGTCAGCATAGGCCTGAAGCATTCCCCGAATCATTCCATATTCCAATACTCTTTCGTCCGGGAGAGGAAAATAAGCATTTTCTTCAAGCAGGTTGTGCGTCTCAACTAATAAAGCAAAATCTCTCTTTAGAAAAGGAAGGTTACTAAATACTGACTGGTCTGAAAACTGCTGCTCATGGAAAATAAACCCACCTATAAAGGAAACTATGATCAAAAATAACTGAAGTGTCCCGAACGATATCCAAATTATGGTTGGGATCTTACGGTGACTTTGAGAAAAAGAATTCTGTTTGTTCTGCATAAATTTCCCTTTAATTGAGGCGTTTATAAGCAATTCCCTGAGTATAATCGGTTATTCAAAATACGTTGACAGGATAAAGTCAATTATGGGTAATAAAATTTTTATCTGGCGAGCAAGCGCCGCGGAAAACAAACCAATTGCTGTTTTGATGGATGATCCATTGCCGACTTCATTGGATGAAGCGACCCGACGGCTGCCATCGGGGGGATATACGACTTTCAGGACTTTTAACAAGAACAAAGTCCTTCGGCTCAGAGACCATTTTGAGCGCCTTGAGGTTACTGCCAGGCTGGCAGGGAAACCATTGGATATCAACCGGGAGTGGATCCGTCATGATTTGCGAAGCCTTTTCAGCCTGCATTCCATTGGAGATAAGCGGGTGCGCATTATCCTCGATTTAGAAGATCAGCCGGGGTCAATTTATTACCTGGTTGAAGAACTTCATATCCCTTCTATCCGGGATTATACGCAAGGTGTCAAAGTAATTACGCGGCAGATGCATCGAATTAACCCAGTTGCTAAACTGACCCGGTTTGTCGAAAAAGCGGATGCGATTCGTCAGGAACTCCCCGCCGAAATTAACGAAGCAGTGATGGTTAGCGATGATGGAAAGCTCTTGGAAGGGCTAAGCAGCAACTTTTTCGCCATACGCGAATCAACGGTATGGACAGCCAACGAAGGTGTATTGCCAGGAATTACGCGTTCACAGGTAATTGAAGTGATTAATGAACTGGCGATACCTTTACGGATGGAACCACCTGAGTTTCAAGATCTTGGCAAGCTGGAAGAAGCGTTTATAACCAGTGCAAGCCGGGGTGTCTTGCCGGTAACCTCAGTCAATGGGAAGTTGGTCGGTAGCGGTAGGCCAGGAAGACTGACAAGAAAAATCATGGGGCGCTATCAACAACGAATCGAGGAAGAGCTAGAAGCCGTTTGAGTCAAGATTCTTAAGAATTTCATCGTTGTCGAGTTTATTATTCTTATAAACGGGATAGATAGGAAAGCGACCCGGATAAAATGAATCAGCCAGTTTCCCTTCTTCCATTGCAGAGAGAATCTCACCGGCATCTTGTGCGCGGCTAGCCGGCACCTGAATTTTAACCTGACCTAAAGGCCCAACTGTTAGTCCATAGGCGATCCCAGCACTTTCCTGGGAAATTATCGCGGGGATGTTGAATGATTCCAATAGTAAGCGAATCATTTCGCCTGCCAACTGCCCATAAGCGGTATAGACAGTAACATATTCCTGGTCATAATTTGGAGTCATCATTCAGCCTGCCATAACCTCTTATTCATGATGATCGGTGGTCAAATGTACGGTACGTTTTTTGGTATAGCCTGCCAATCCGGTGCTGAATATCTCGCTCAATCTCTTTGTAAGAATAAACATTGGACCCCGAATAATCAAGCGCGTCAAGAGCCCTCCTGGCCCATTCCAGGGCCTGGGTAAAGTTGCGCTCGCGATGCTCGTAATATTTTGATAGCTCGATGCACGCAGCCAGCTCCCCATGTTCGGCTGCTTTTTGCCAGAGCTGGACAGCCTTGCTCCAGTCCTGCTGACGGCGCCGGAGTAAAGCAAAACGCTCCATTGTTTTCAAGAAAAATGGCTCGGGAAGATCCCCGAGATTTAAGCTGTACTCGTACAGGCCCGCAGCTTCTTCAAGCATTCCTATTAGATCGGAAGAGCACACGTCTGAACTCCAGTCACGAGATTCCATCTC
>CAZBDC010000060.1:0-27405 GCA_964490575.1 uncultured Anaerolineaceae bacterium
GATAATGAGCGGTGACTGGAGTTCAGACGTGTGCTCTTCCGATCTTCCAACGCATTCGCGATCATCTCCAGTTCGGTCACGGGGATTTCGGATCCGCTGGTCTCAAAGCGCTTGAGCCGCTCTTCTGGAAGACCGGTCCGTTTCGCTATTTCCGAATAACTCATATTCGCTGTTGTACGGGCCATGCGCAGGTTAGTTCCAATCACCCGGTTGCGCAGCAGAAGCAGGCGGTCTTTTTCCTGGAAGGCTTCGGGCGTGGGCGCCTGCGAGAGAGCCTGTTTTCCCCAGAAATGTTCTACCGGGAGATTAAAGTACAGGGCAAGCAGTTCCAGTTGGGGAAGTGTAGGAGATTCTTTCCCTTTCTCAAATGCCTGGAACTGCTCGATGGTTACCCCGGCGGCGTCAGCGCATTCTTCAACACTGCGCCGGGTGGCCCTGCGGGCGTCAAGGATCAGCAGGCCCAGCTTTTTGTTTCGAATGGTAAGGAGAGTGGTTTGATTGCTCATTTTTTTCTGCCTGTATCCGATTCATCTCATCCGGCAAGACGGTATTGCCTTTTGGACTACCGCCGGCGTGGCCCAAACATTTCTGAAAGATTGGCTCCAAACACTTCGGGCCCCAGTTTATACCCGGCAGCTTCAAGGCGGGGAGTGAATAATGGACGGATGCCGGTAGGTTTTAAGACACCGAGCACTTTGTCGTCTTGTGAGATGCCGGTCTGCTCGAACTTGAAAATATCTGTGAGAACGATCGTGTCGCCTTCCATACCGGCTACTTCAGTGATCGCAGTTATTTTCCGGCTGCCATCTTTTAAACGCGATTGTTGGATGATCAAGTCGATTGCCGAGGCCACCTGTTCGCGGATTACCCGGATGGGGAAATCCATCCCGGCCATCAGGCACATAGTCTCGAGCCTGGAAAGTGCATCGCGGGGTGTATTTGCATGCAGGGTGGTCAACGAGCCATCGTGGCCGGTATTCATGGCCTGGAGCATATCCAGCGCTTCACCACCGCGGCATTCACCGACCACGATCCGGTCTGGGCGCATCCGTAGAGAATTCTTTACCAGATCTCGGATCGTT
This sequence comes from uncultured Anaerolineaceae bacterium, assembly GCA_964490575.1. Lineage (GTDB taxonomy): Bacteria > Chloroflexota > Anaerolineae > Anaerolineales > Anaerolineaceae > DSYU01. The sequence continues at coordinate 1,083 of CAZBDC010000060.1, forward strand.
ACCGCATATTTGCCTTCGATATTTGCCGATTTGGTTTCCAATCGCACCACATGCTCCTGTTGGAGCTTAAGTTCGGCGGCATCCTCGATGGTCACAATTCGTTCGTCTTCTGGAATAAACCCCGATAGCACGTTTAACAGCGTGGTCTTACCCGAACCTGTGCCGCCAGAGATGACGATGTTCAAGCGTGAGATCACGCAGGCTCGAATGAATTCAGCCATATTTTTTGTCAGCGAGCCATAATTGATTAACTGCTCAATGGTCAGTTTATCTTTCTTAAATTTCCGGATGGTGATCGTGGGACCATCAATGGCGCATGGCGAAATGACTGCGTTCACCCGCGAGCCGTCTGGCAGGCGCGCGTCGACCGTAGGCGTATCCGTATCAATGCGCCGCCCCAGCGGCGCGATGATCTTTTCAATGATGCGCAGCACGGCTGCGTCATCCTCAAAAGTGACATTGGTTTTGATCAGCCGGCCTTTGCGCTCGATAAAGACTTTCTTGGGGCCGTTGACCATCACCTCTGAGACTTCTTCATCTTCAAGAAGCGGCTGGAGTGGGCCAAATCCCAGCAAATCATCCTGGATCTCGTGAAAGAGTTGTTCGCGTAGCGTATCGGGCAGTTGCAGCCGGGTGGCCTGGTATGCTGTTTGCAGTGACCGCAGGATCACCTCATGCCGGTTATCCAGGACAGGCGGATTGGATTCGAGCTCGCGCGATATAACGTTAATCAAATAATCCTTAAGCTTGGCAAGCTCGGCCTTTCGGGACGGTAGGGAATTATTCATACTTACCTTTATTGACAGATTGCGTCAACGGTTGATCTCTTCATCGGATGTCACCCAAACGATGTGATCGATATTTACGGCCAAGAAATTCGTCTTAAGGACTTCCTCGTTATGCGAGTTAAGCAAGACGGCGTTCGTGACCGCCAGGAATCGCTCTTGATCTGTTAAGCTATCCTTCAGTCGCGTGCCTGGGCGGATGTGGATTGTGCCCCGGATCAGATGCTGATCGGTCTGAATGGTGACCAGGATCGGTTCTTTGCTGACGACCTGCGTAAAAATCTTGCCTTTCTCATTAAATTGGGTAACCATTGGGGCTAGATCCTGTCGGTAGAGTCTTTTTCCACTGGCGGCATCAGATATCCCAGGCCGGACCGGGTCACAATGTGCTGCGGGCTGTGCGGGTTATCTTCCAGCTTTTGCCGCAGGCGGGCGATGCTGACCCAGAGGATTTCTTTGTCATCTCGGTACTGGCTGCCCCATACAGCCACCAGCAGGTCTTCGGCGGATAAAACATGGCCAACGTGGTGGGCGAACTGGATTAACAGGCGGTATTCGGTCGCAGATAGATAGACCGGCTTATTATCTTTCCAGACCTCTGCCCGGGCAAAATCGATCTTTAGATTCCCATGGGTAAAGTAGCGATTCTGCGTGGCCCCATCGGTCGTTTGAGCGCGGCGCAGTACGGCCCGGACCCTGGCGACGAGTTCAGTGGCTGAAAAGGGCTTGACCACGTAGTCGTCCGCGCCAACATTCAGGCCTTTGACCCGGTCCTGCTCCTCCCCTTTGGCAGTCAGCATGATGATCGGTACATTGGAAAACTGGCGGATGCGCTCGCAGGTGGTGAAACCGTCCAGCCTGGGCATCATAATATCCAGGATGACCAGGTCAGGACTGTGGTTAGACATGACTTCCAACGCTTCTTCTCCATTGCTGGCGCTCTTCACTTCATATCCGGCTGCCTCCAGGTTTACTTTCAGCAGGTGAAGATACCGCGCTTCATCGTCGACCACTAGAATTTGGGCTGCCATTGGTTTATCGACCTCCTTGCCAAGTTATACAACAGAATTAGGACTGGTTTGAGCATCATTCGCGAGCAGCCGTCTGCCCGTTATGAGGGATGGCCAGGTTTTTCTTCGCTGCCTGGCGTTTTATCTTTGGAAAGGCAGAGAAATATGGAAGGTTGTTCCACTGCCAACTGTCGAAGTGACATCAATCTGGCCTTGATGCGCCTGGATAATCTTTTTACAGATAAACAGCCCTAACCCAGACCCATGAACGTAAGGTTCTAACTCGGGATTGCGGAAAAACCGCTCAAATATGTGGGGGAGGTAGCGTTGGGGTATTCCTGGTCCGTGGTCTTGTACATGGATCGCAATGCCCTCCTCATCTCTTACCTCTATTTTAACCCATACGTCTGAACCTGGCGCGTACTTAACAGCATTGTTGAGTAGATTTTCGAACACCTGCCCAAGCCGCTTGGGATCGCCGCGGATAATGGGCCCCGGTTGTCCTGGTTCGATATAGACATTGATATCGGGGTGATGTAGTTTGACCCGGTCAGCGATCGAACGGATCAGCGTATCAACCCGCAGGGCCTGAAAATCCATCTTCAGGTTGCCGGTTTGCAGGCGGGCGGAGTCGAGCAGGTTTTCGATCAATTCCTGCAAGCGGTCAGCTTCCTGGTCGATGATGCGCAGGAATTCTTGTTGGGTCTCCTGGTCCCAGTTTGTGTCGGCGCGCAGCAACGTGGTTGTGTAGCCCTTAATAAATCCCAAGGGAGTGCGCAGCTCATGGGTGATGGTAGAAATGAAATCCTCCTGCAGCCGGCTTTCCTGATTCTGTTGTTCCAGTACGGTATAGGCGTGCTGCAGGTTCTGCCGTTCAACCAGCAGGGCAATTTGCTGCGAAATGAACGCGGCAAGCTGGATGGTTTCTGGTTCAAATGGAGGACCACCAAAGCGAATGAAGATGATTGCGCCGAGGACTCGCGTCGAAACTTCCAGGGGAATGCCGAGGATGTATGGTCTTTCTAACCGGCTGATGGCGGGGTTTTCTTCGGGCTCCTGGAGGATTGTCTGGTGAGTGTCCATGATCTGGGTGGCGACGATTTCGCCCCAGGCGATATCGGCTTCAGCGGATCGCCCACGTCCCATGGCGCGCGCATACATGACGTCCAGGTCATGCCGGGCCGGATCCGCCAGGTAAACCACCAGGTTATCAAAGATAAAAATTGCCCGGATCAACGTGGCGATTTCATTTAGCGCCGGTTTCCATTCGGACGTTTGGGTCACGATTCGGCTGATCTCATACAGGTGATCCTGGCCAACATCAGTCGGTTGATATTTCTGCACATTCATCAGATACCCCTTTCCAATCAAGGCCGCTTAACGGTCCATGGGAAGAACGTCTGTAGCACTGCCGGAATGGACCTTGAGCGAAAAGGAAAAACAGCTGCCTTTGCCGGTTTCCGAGGTTACCCGGATCTCCGATCCGTGCGCCTCGATAATTTTCTTCGCCAGCGCCAGCCCGAGGCCTGTGCCGCCCACTTTCCGGGTGGTGCTGCCATCTACCTGGTAAAAAGAATCGAATATTTCGTCTATTCGGGCAGATGGGATCCCGATGCCATTGTCGATTACGGAGACGACCACCTGGGGAGCCTGGCGATCAACTCGCAGGCTTACGGATCCACCGGCCTGGGTAAATTTAATTGCATTATCCAGCAGGTGCATCACCACCCAGGATATTTTTTCTGCGTCGCCTTCTACTTCCGGCAAATCGGGGCCAAATTCTCTCGACAGGGTAATATTGTGTTCCCTGGCCTTGGAACTGGACTGGAAAAAGACTGAATCGCACAAATCGTATAAGTTGAACGGGCTGATTTTCAGGCGAACCTGATCACGCTCGCTGACTGAAAACAGGATCAGGTCTTCGATCAGGCGGCCCAGTCGCTCGCTTGATTTCTCAATGATCGTCAGCGCGTTCCGTTGTTGTTCAGTCACCGGCCCCAGGTCTTCTTCCCGGAGCAGTTCGACATACCCTTTCAGGTGGGTGAGCGGCGTGCGCAGCTCGTGAGAAATATTGGCAACGATATTGGCTTTGAGCTGGTTCAATTCGGCCAGCTTGGCCAGGGCTCGCTGCAACTCGGCTGTGCGTTCCGCAACGCGCCGCTCCAACTGCTGGTTGGCTTTTAAGAGCTGCCGGTTGGCTTCCTGGAGTGCTTCCCGCAGGTCGATGATGATTTCTGTGACGGCCGAATCGCGGGTTTCGCGGTCGATGATGCCCAAGTCGACCAATACCTGGCCGATCAGCCGGATATCCCCATTTGCGCGCAGTTCTTCCTGAAAATCCAGGGCGCGGTTAAGATCCTCTGCTGAGATAATTCCCTTCTCAACCAGGTAGCTGCCCAAGCGAGGGACCAGGATTTCTGGGGAAAGCGGCTTTGTGTTCATTTCATGTATCGGTTATGCTTGCCAGACCCATTCCCCGCCGACCATGGTTGCAGCCGGCGCGATCTGGTGCAGTTCATCCATTGGAAGTGAGAATGGATCCTGCTCCAGGACGATCAAATCCGCGAACATTCCAGGCGCAAGGCGTCCCTGATGGCGCTCCAAACCGGCTGCAAAGGCCGGCCCGGTGGTAAACCCATGTAGTGCTTCTTCCAGGCTTAGCCGCTGGGCCGGGTACCAGCCCTCAACAGACGGATCTCCATTGGACCGGCGACGCGTGACCGCGGCGTGGATACCAATAAAGGGGTTAGGCGATTCGACCGGGGCATCCGAGCCAAAGCACAGGTGCGTGTGCAGGTCCAGCAAGGTCCGGAAGGCATAGGCGCCGGCTGAACGAGCGCCCCACAACCGGTCGGCGGTGTACATATCGGAGGTGGCATGGATGGGTTGGACGGAAGCCGTGACACCCAGCTCAGCCAGTCGTGCTGTATCATCCGGATGGAGCACCTGGACGTGCTCAATGCGGTGCCGCAGCGGAAGCAGGCCCTGTTCTTTTTCGTAGCGCCGCAGCTGTTGGTAAGCCTGCAGAACCTCGTGGTTGGCCCGGTCGCCGATCGCGTGGATCGACAGGCTGAGCCCGTGCGCGCTGGCCTGCTGGCCATGCTCATAAATTTCCTCATTGTCCATCAACAGCATCCCGGTGTTTCCCGGCTGGTCTTCGTAAGGCTCCAGCATGGCAGCTGTGGCAGGACCCAGCGCGCCATCTGCAAACAGTTTCACCGCGCCAATGCGGAGGTAATCATTTCCAAAGCCTGTCCGCAGGCCCAGGGCAATCGCATGCTGCAGATCTTCCAGCGGAATGCTCTTCACCACCCTCAGCCGCAGGTGGTCTTCCTGTTGGAGGATCTGCAGCGCGGCGAAGCAGTCACGGCGATCAAAATCGTGCACGCCGGTAAGGCCCACTTTCCACAGGTTCTGCTGCGCTTCGGCAATAGCGAGCGTCACTTCTGCGCGGGATGGCAGGGGGATAGCATCGCCGACCAACTGCATGGCGGTTTCAAACAACAGTCCATTTGGCTGCCCGCTCGTATCCCGCCCGATTTTTCCACCATCCGGATCGGGCGTGGCGCGGGTGATCCCGGCTGCGCGCAGCGCCGCGCTGTTGGCCCAGGCGGCATGCAGCGACTTGGCAGTCAGGTAAACCGGGTGGTCGGGTGCGGCGGCATTCAGCTCAACGATCGTTCCAAACCCCTCGGGCCAATCGTTCTGGTTCCAGCCATGGCCGCGGATCCACACGCCCGGCGGCGTCTGGCGGGCTTTCTGCGCCACCCGCTCCAGGCATTCAGCCCGGGTGGTCGTCTCACAGTCGATCATTTGCAGCGCGAAGGCGTAGTGCTGCAAATGGATGTGGGCATCAGTCAACCCGGGCCAGATTGTCTGCCCCTTCATATCCTGCCGGTTACCAGCGCCGGTGAACTCGCTCAGGATTTCGTGATCGCTGCCGGTCGCGACAACCTGCCCTTTATCAATGGCGATGGCGGAAGCTGTAGGCCGGGATGGATCAAGCGTGCGAATGCGGGCATTGTAAAGAATTAGCATATTATTCCTTAATAATTTTTGCGACCATCTCATTGAGCTCTTCGTCCGAGAAGTAATAAATCGTCAGCGACCCGCCGTCTTTCCCATAACGGAGCTTGATGCGCGTTCCCAGGTAGCGGCGAAGTTGCTCTTCCATTTCCTGGATTTCAGCCGGAGGTTCCTTGCGGCTTGCCCGGCGCGGCCTGTCGCTGGCCAGGGCTTTGACCAGGGCTTCGGTTTGCCGGACGGAGAGTTTGTTCCTGACCACCGTCTTGTATACTTCCAGCAGGAGCTGCGGGTTGGCCTCCAGGCTGAGCAGCGCGCGGGCATGGCCCTCGCTGATCTCACCGTTGGCCAGGCCTTGCTTGACTTCATCTGGCAGCTTCATCAACCGGTGCGTATTGGTGATTGCTTCGCGGCTTTTGCCAACCCGGGCAGCCACATCCTCGTGGCTCAGGCCAAACTCTTCAATCAGGTAATGGTAGGCCTGGGCGGTTTCCATGGGAGTCAGGTCCGCTCGCTGGACGTTTTCAATCAATGCCAGTTCGAGCCGCTGCTGCTCGCTGGCCTGGCGGATCAGGACCGGCACAGCTTCGAGCCCGGCCAGAACTGCTGCGCGCAGGCGGCGTTCGCCTGCGATCAGGGTGTAAAGGTCGCCGCCCGGATCGTAAGAGACAACCAGCGGTTGCAGAATCCCGTGTTCGCGAATGGAATCGGCCAGGCCTTGCAGTTCGAGCTCATCCATTTGCACACGGGGCTGGCGGGGATTGGGGATGATCTGGGCCACTGGGGCTTCAAAAATACCGCTTTCCCGCTCCGGCAGGCTGGTCCCTCCCGGGATCAATGCATCCAGGCCTTTGCCAAGACCGCCTTTGCGCGCCATTTCGGATTGTTTTACCTCGCTTTTCTTCTTATCCTTCAGCTAGTTTTGAGTTGGAGATCAGGTATGAGAATGCCGTCTTTCGCCAGCAGTTCACGCGCCAGCGCAGCGTAAGCTTTCGCCGCCGTCGATTCTGGCGCGTAGATGGAAATTGGAACGCCATAAGAAGGCGCTTCGGCCAGGCGAATGCTGCGCGGAATGATCGCGTCGAATACCTGGTCGGGGAAATATTTGCGCACCTCGCCTACCACATCCGAGGCAAGCCGGGTGCGGCCATCGAACATGGTCAGCACCACGCCCCGGACTTCCAATTCTGGGAACAACCCGGAGCGCACCCGGGTGATAGTCTGGGTAAGCTGGCCGAGCCCTTCCAGCGCCAGGTATTCGCACTGGACCGGGATCAGAATTCCATTCTGGGCAGTTACCAACCCATTCACTGTCAGCAGACCCAGCGATGGCGGGCAGTCGACCAGAATATAGTCATAGCGATCCTGTACGGCGCGCAGCGCATCGCGCAGGCGGAACTCGCGCCGGGGTGTCTCGACCAGTTCTACTTCTGCGCCAGCCAGGGCAGGTGTGGAGGGCAGCAGCGAAAGCTTGAGGCGCGGGTTGTGCAGGATCTGCGGTCCAACCGATGCGGCGCGAATGAGCACTTCGTAAGACCCGCTGCGGACGGTGTTTTTTTCAACGCCCAGGGACGAGGTGGCGTTGGCCTGCGGATCGATATCAACCAACAGCACCCGCTGGCCATAGTAGCCCAGGTATGCGCCCAGGTTGATCGCGGTTGTGGTTTTTCCTACTCCACCTTTTTGGTTGACAATCGTGTAGATCCGTGCCATGTGTTGATTGCCTTTCTAACATGCGCCTGAAAGGGCAGCGCCCCTGGTAATGAGCTATTCAATAATTTGTGTCATGCTGGCCCGTACGTCTTCCTCGGTGGGCACGCCCTTCAATCCGATGCGCGCGACAGACGCTGAGGCCAGTTGGGTGGCAAAACGGGCCGCTTCCCAGGGATCGCGCGTCACGTTGAGCCGGAAGAAAAATGAAGCCGCGAAGATATCGCCTGCCCCGGTGGGGTCCACCTCGCTCATTAGCGGTGGGCGAATCCGGCGCAGGTCGCCATTCCAATACACTCGCGCTCCATTGGCGCCTTCGGTCACAACCAGGACCCGGCTGGCGGACGCCATTTCTTCGATAATGTTTTCATTCCCTTGCACGTCTTCGATGCTAAAGACAGCTGCGTTTGAGTTTTGCAGGACGAAAGAAGCCTCGGGCCACTCGCTAAAGTGCACCCGGCCTGTTTCATCCCACGAACGCATCCAGCCTTGCGGAGTGAGCCCGACAAACGAAGATGAAAAAGCCCTGGCTAACATAGGGTCTACCTCGCGCGCGATGGGTCCCAGGTGAACGATGGGGGTCTTTCGCCAGGGTTCGGGCACCATCGACAAATCGATCGATGGGGCGAGGCTGTGCAGGTATTGGACCCGGCCATTAGGGGTCTGGATATTTTCAAATGTGGTAGTAATATCCGAACGGATCCCAACGATCTGGATGCCTTTTCCATCCAGTTCGGGGGCTGAGAGACAGTCTTCACAGGCAGTTAAAATGCCCACCCGCAGGCCCAGCGCGCGGGCTGTGAGGGAGGCATAAGAGGCGGTTCCGCCCAGACGGGGGCCATCGGGGGTCAAATCCCTCGTCAAATGACCGATAATCAAATAATCAATGGGTTCTAATGGGGCAAGTCTGTACATTATCTAATTATACCTGATCGATGTAGATACTTGTATCTTTATCAGTGGGATGTATCTTTTCATTTACACGTCGGTCTGGCTGAGCCTTACCATTCTTAATCCGGTGGTTCCTGCTCGGGGGCGTCGACCGGAACGTTGCGCAGAGCCTCGTCGATGCTCAGGTTTTCGCGGCGCATGCCCGGCGCGGGCGTGCCGCAGTAAGGGCACAGGTTCCAGGCCAGCTCCATCAGCCGCCCGCACTGGTGGCAGGGCTTCTTGAGGCGAGTATAGCAGCTTGGGCAGGCGACCCAATCCTCTCGCACTCGCCGCCCGCAGCCCGGGCAAACCACATTATCCTCGATGGACTGGAGCAGCGCTTCTTCCTCCAGCGTCTGTTGAAACTCTTCTTCCAGGGTATTGGATGGGCGCAGGATGAAGTAAATGAGGATGCCAGGCAAGAACAAGACAGCCACGACCAATACTGCCAGGATGCGCGCCAGTGGATCGCGCGCCCGCCGGCGAATGTCGCGGTAGGTCCAGATGACCAGGCTGAGCCACAGCGCGGCTAAAAATGCCGCGGCAAAGCCTGTGGCAACCAAAACCAGGGTGCTGAGCAAGGTTGGATCAAAGGTCATAATCGACTCCGGTGATCCGATTATAGCATGGATAGATGGGGGATGTTCTTTTGCCTGGCTTTGGAGACTTGATGTGAATTTTCAGGGCTATCGAATATACCCGCGAGGATGCCGGACCCCGGAATCCTCGCGGACATCTTTGGCAGCCTGCTCATCCTTTTTGGGAACGAAGTCCGAAAAACTTATGCGGATATCGTTTTTCGGATAAACTTATCCTATCCTGTCCGGGAGCGGATGCGAAATGACGTTACCAATCCTGCTGCTGCTGGTCATCCTGGTTGTTGCGCTGGCGCTGTTCTCTTTCGAGTGGGTTTCGCCGGATGTGACGGCCTTGGGTGTGCTGCTGGCTCTGATCGTGTTGGGCCTGTTGCCGCTCGACCGGGCGTTTGCCGGTTTTGGCAGCGATACGGTCATGCTGATGTTGGGGCTGTTGATCATGACGGCGGCGATGATGCGGACCGGGGTGGTGGAGGTTGTCAGCCGGAAACTGCTGCAGTTTACCGGGCAATACCCCGGCAGCCTGTTGCCGGCGATGATGCTGGCAGTGGCGCTGTTAAGCTCGGTCATCAATAACACAGCAGCGGCGGCGTTTTTTCTGCCGGTGATTTTGGGCCTGAGCCAGCGCGCGAAGATCAGCGCTTCACGCCTGCTGATGCCGATGGCGTTCGCGGCGATTTTGGCAAGCTCGATGACGCTGGTCAGTACGTCGACCAACGTGGTTGTGAGCGGGTTGATGATACAGACCGGCCTGCCGCCGATTGGCATGTTCGAACTGACGCCGGTGGGGCTGCCTGTGCTGGTAGTGGGCCTGCTGTATATGCTGCTTTTCGGGAAGCGCCTGATCCCCGAACGAACTCCTCCAGAAACCCTGACCGAAACATTCAACCTGCGCCCTTACCTGGCTGAGCTGCGAGTCGCGGATGGCTCGCCACTGGATGGTAAAACCCTCGCGCAGTCGCGGTTGGGGCAGGATTTTGACCTGGTGGTGCTGGCCATCATCCGGGGGAAGCAGCGCCAGCTGGAGCCGCCGGCGGATGCCGTGCTCCAGGCGGGGGATGCCTTGCTGGTAGAGGGGTCGTCCGAGGCGATCCTGAGAATCAAGGAAGTGGTCGGGATCGATATCCAGGCGGATGCCAGGTTCACCGATGCTGACCTGCAGAGCGATGGGATGCGCCTGGCTGAGGTGGTACTGCTACCGAACTCGCCTTTTATCGGTCGGACGCCGAAGGGCCTGCAGATGCGCGAGCGGTTTCAGATCCAGGTGCTGGCCATCAACCGCAGCAGCGGGATGATTTATTCCAAAATTGCTAATGCACGCCTGCGTTTGGGGGATGTCTTGCTGGTACAGGGCAGTCAAAACAGGATTGCAGCTTTGCGATCAGAAAATGCGTTTGACGTGCTGGGCGTGGTTGAGGCGAAGCGTTTCAACGGCCGGAGAGCCTGGATGGTGCTGGGGATCTTTATGGGTGTGCTGCTGTTAGGGTCTTTCAACCTCGTCTCGTTCCCGGTGGCGATGCTGCTGGGGGCGCTGGTGATGTTTGTCACCCGCTGCATTACTCCCGATGATGCCTATCGCCAGGTTGATTGGAAGGTGCTGATCTTAATCGGCAGTATGTTGGGATTGGGTGCGGCGATGCAGTTCACCGGTGCGGCTGTGTTCCTGGCGAACCAGCTAACCCAACTGGTGGGGGCGTGGAACCCGCTCTGGCTGCTGACCGGCTTCTTTGGGTTGACCGTGCTGCTGACCCAACCGATGTCAAACCAGGCGGCGGCGGCGGTGGTGATTCCGGTGGCGCTGCAAACGGCGACGCAGCTGGGGCTGAACCCGCGCACGTTTGCGATGATGATTGCGATCGCAGCCAGTACTTCTTACCTGACGCCCCTTGAGCCCGCCTGCCTGATGGTATACGGACCGGGGCGCTACCGTTTCATCGATTTCCTTAAAGTTGGCGGGCTACTGACGGTGCTGGTGTATCTGCTGGCAATCCTCCTTGCGCCGCTGCTCTGGCCGCTGTGAACGATATTTTTACCACAGCGCGACCCGACCATACCCGGGTGCGATCGAACGCGTGAAGGCTTCCAGCAACGCCATGTACATGTGCGCTTCGGTGGGGTGATCCTGCCGGGCCAGGGCATCCAATTCCCCAGCGATTATCCACCTTTGATCTCGCGCGCTATAATTGATGGAAACCATGCTAACAGGAATCCCTGATGACTCGTGAAACCCCCGCTGCATACCGCATTACCAATCTTCCTATTTCCGAGCGCCCTCGAGAGCGCCTGGCCGAGCTTGGCCCTCAGGCGCTGTCTAACGCCGAGTTGATTGCCATTCTCCTGCGGGTGGGCGTGCAGGGTGAGAACGCCGTGCAGATGGGCCAGCGTCTGCTGCAAGAATTCGGTAACCTGAACGGCCTGCACCGCGCCACAGTTTTGGAAATTTCAAAGGCTCATGGCATGGGGCTGGCTAAGGCGGCCCAGATCAAGGCGGCGATCGAACTGGGCATGCGCCTGCGGCTCGAATCGCCTGATGAGCGCCCGGCCATTCACTCGCCGGCCGATGCGGCTGCGCTGGTGCAGTACGAGATGGCCGGCCTGACTCAGGAGCACCTGCGGGTGATCAACCTGGATACCCGCAACCGGGTGATTAACATTGAGAAGCTGTATGTCGGCTCGCTGAATGCTTCGACGGTGCGGGTTGGGGAAGTCTTCAAGCCGGCCATCCAGCGCAACGCTGCTTCGATCATCGTCCTCCACAACCACCCGAGCGGCGACCCGGCTCCCAGTCCGGAAGACGTCACCCTCACCCGTGCTATCGTGCAGGCCGGCAAGCTGCTCGATATCGAGGTGCTCGACCATCTGGTGATTGGCCAGGGCCGCTGGGTCAGCCTGAAAGAGCGCGGGCTGGGGTTTTAGATCCGGCGGCTGCTTTGGGTCAGCATGGCTCGTGCTTCTTTCCGTTGACAACCCGGCTGTTTTGTTGTAAAATCACCCCGGTTGATGGCGAGGTAGCTCAATGGTGGAGCAGTGGACTCATAAGCCATTGGTTGTGGGTTCAAATCCCACCCTCGCCACTCTAGTACAGGTACGGGTTTACACCCTCTGTATGCCCTAGATATAGTGATAACGGTCAGGACCCGCAGAAGAGAATTCTGATAGTCCATTGGTTATCACAGAACCGCAGACCCGCTTGAAAAGGCTGGTTTTTGCGTTTAAGGTGCGATTCTAGAAGTATAGCGATGATGTGTATTGCAGGCAAGAGAAAAAGAGAACGATTCTTCGACTTTGGATTAGGGAAAAAGGATACTCTGCTATTCCGATTTTTGGAAAGCGAACGATCCAGAAATCGTTAGAACTATGGCCTAGATATAGGCTTTCCTCCATGTTGGTACTGGCCTGTTGGGGTAAAGTTTGAAGTTGGCTGCGTACCAAACTCTCTAGGCGGACATGTCAATGTGGTTATCTATAAGTTGACGCCTATAGATTCTGCAATAGTTTCGATATCAAAATCCCTCGGTTGGCTATTCACTATCGTCATCGGAGTCCTCAAGATCAGATTCTGTGAATTCGTGTTTGGCTATTCTCCGGTTCCGTCTCCGAGTGCGAAGTGTATCGTGCCACAAGAAGCGTAACCACTCAGGCCATTCAGTTGACGACCGTCCGTAGGTTTCTTCACATACGTTGCAGATGGCAAATTGCCAGGATATTTTCTTGCCACAGACTAAGCAGCAGTGGGGGTTATTGGGATGATCGTTATCCATAACACCTCCAATGTTGGTAGCCTATTTTTTGGTTAGCTATACAGTTAGACAAGTTGTGATCTTGTAACTGTTGTGTTCATGTTCAAAATGGTAGGGTTCTCCGACTTTTTCTCCACTACCCATAATCCAAATAGTAGGAAAGCCCTTGTTTAAGGGCTTGCTCTCGCCCGTCTGTGTGGGCTAAAAATTCCCCGTCTGTGATATTCGTCCCGTTGAAACAAGACAAAAATCACGGTTCGGATCAGGCCAGAACTGAACAACTTTCGTTTGTAAAACATTGGAGCATATAGGGCAAGAGAAAATTCTTATACGAGAGGGAGGCAATGAAGAAACAGACGCAATATATCGGCTTCCGGTTGGATAGGGAGACACTGTTCCTTCTTCAAACACTGGTAGAGCAGAAAGGAAAGAATAAGAAAAGCGCCGTTATCAGAACGGCTATTCAGGAATACGCAAAACTGGCCCTGAACAAGTAACGAAAACGTCCCTGGTGGTCAGGGACGCTTCGTCGGAGCAGAGTGATGGTGTTAGACAGAACTTATCTCTAACACCTTCAATGGAACTCCGGCGAGGAATGTCAACTGGATTATCTATTGGAGGCTGAGTAATGACACCGAAACGAAACCGATACAACCCCAAAGCCCACTTACGAGCACTAAATCGTAAGCAAGGCGAGCTCTCACGCATTGCACCTGCGGTGTACGTAGCAGACACGAACCATGATTACTGGATTGATCTGCCGGTTGAGATCACGAGTGCTTGTGATGCCATTGTCTACCGCTATTCCTGGGAGATGGAGAGTCAACCAATTGCCGGAGTCTTGGTTAACCTGACACCAATCGAAAGTTGCCATAAGCAGGCGGTTCTTACAGTCATCATCAAGATGCTGGATCAGCCTGGAGTTGAGTACTCAGTATCGTACCGAGATGTATGGCAAAAGGGTCTCGATGTGGATATAGAGCCGCCCTCCGCCTTCAGACATCGGCTGGTGCTCGTTCCTATGGAATACCTCGAAAAACAGTATCGGTATCCCAGGAGATACAATGTCGAGCGATAACGGGAACAACAAGCAGGTCAAAGTTCTGGGTATCCAGGATGTGTTGGCGCCTCTGCCTGAGATGGAGTACCTGGTTGAGGGGCTGATCACAGTACCGTCCGTAACTCTTCTTGCTGGTGAGCCTGGGGCGAAAAAAACCTGGGCGATGCTATCGCTTAGTGTAGCAGTTGCGGCTGGTAACGAATGGATAGGGCGCTCTGTGAAACAAGGGACTGTCCTGTTCCTCGACCTAGAGTCAGGTAACCAACGACTACTGCTCCGCACACGGGACATTGTACGGGGACATCAAGTGGACCCTGAAGAACTGTATGGGCTAAAGCTGGTGACCGACGTGCCGTTCAATATTCGTACTGAAGGGGGAGAGGACCGGAAGCTGCTGAAAGAACTGGTCGAGCATGTACAGCCAACCCTAATCGTTATCGATGCACTCGCCGACCTGATCACAGGTGCCGATGAGAACAGCGTGAAAGAGGTGCAACCAGCCTTCATGTGGCTCAGAACACTTGCTATGGATACAAACACTGCGATCATCATCTTGCATCACACGAACAAAAGCGGCGGGTATCGTGGGTCTACTGCAATGAAAGGCAACGTAGATAACCTCATAATGGTGGAGAGTGGTCCTAAAAGTTCCACCATTCTATTCCGTAGTGAGAAGCTGCGAGATAGTGAACCAGTGGACTTCGCTGCTGAGATCACATTCAGGCCTGGCTCAGTCAACCTGGAGCCAACGGATGAAGATGGTGATCCATTCGGCACCAATGCAGGTGCTGTTCTGGAAGCGTTCAAGAAGTACGGCGACATGACAACCAAACAAGCCCACAGCCACGTGGATGATGGAGTGATCAGGTATGAGGATGTTCGGTACGCAATCAAGTACCTTCTTGCTGCAAAGAAGCTGGCACGCAAAGATGCTGGTGGAAAGGGTTCGACTGCTACCTATGGGATACTGAGTAGGTAGGGGATGGAAGTTGGGGGTTGGGGAGTACTAAGAATAGTACTCCCCACCCAACTTCCCCAACCAAGTTGGGTGTACCCAACTTGTACCCAACTCTACCCACCCAACTTTCACACACCCTAATTACCGTAGCTGAACCAATCTCGATCCTTACCTCATAAGGATCTCTTTTGGAGGGTGTACAAGAAGAAAGAGCTTCCAATAAAAAGGGAGTGTCGCACAGTAAGCTGATCGTAGAAACCGTAACCAAATTATTAGTGGAGGAAAAAGCAGCATGGCTAAGAAAGTCCAAAACGAAACCGAATACGTTCGACACGAAGACCTGAAACTGAAGTGGCATACCGCCAACCTGAAAGAACAATGGGAACAGGCCACTAAGGACTTCCAGGAACTGTGGCATTCGGTACATTCGGTGTCAAGGCGTTATGTGGAAGTCGAGCATGAGATACGAACTGCACAATCACGAGAAGAACGCTTGAAACTCATCAAGGAACGATCAGAACTTCAGGTGGAACTGGAAGTGCTTCCTATGGAGGCAGGTGCGGCAGCACGGGAGCAGGAACTAGCACTATTCCGGTACTTCGAGGCTGAAGAACGGCGACTCCAGAAGTGGGATGAAGCACTGTTAGCGGCTGAACAGCGATATTACAATCCACAAACGCAGGTCTTCGAGTTCCCAGAAGCATACAATGCTGAACTGGAGGAAAAGCAAAATGCGTTCAAGGATTGGGAGCGTGGCGCAAAAGAGGCTGGGATAGCCCTGGTAAACAGATATGGTCAGCCACAGGGAGATTGGCGCAACGAGACCTTCTGGGAGGCACATGCTTACAAAAGACAGGATCAAGTTATCCGGACAGCAATGCGGAGTCGGGATGATATATTGAATCCTCCACCTCCACCGTACACCGCCTTCCAGAGGTAGTCCAGCCTTAGACAAGGAACCCGTCAAAAATGGCGGGTTCTCTTTTTATAGGGCTTCTATGGGCCCTAGGAAGGCAAAAGAGCCACGATTCTAGTACATGGGTATACAGAAGTCCTTTGCTCGCTGAAATTGGCTGTACGAGTCACCTGTTGAGTCCGATTCTTCACAGAGCAGGTGATCGATTGGTATCCTCTGAAAGTTTTCACGTGGGAACTCACAAATGCGACATACTCTTGGATTGGACTATAATCAAGGGACCCTAGAAGCCGCCCTGATCTACAGGACTGGCTCTATGATGCACAATGCGAAGGTCCTCATTTGTTTGAGCGAGATACCTTCGAAGTACCTGGAGGTCGGAATGGCCCATTAGTTTTTGCAGGCTGTATATGTCGCCGCCATTCCGTAGGAAGTTGATGGCGAATGCCCGTCGGAAGTCGTGTAGACAGGGCTTATCAACTTTGGCAGTCTTCGATCTTCGTTTGATGATCTCGTTCAAGCCCCAATATGTTAGGCGATCCTTATCGTCGGTTACCCACAACGCTTTATTGGTGTCGCCTCTATGCTTCAGATATGCCCGTAGTACTTTACGAGTTTTCTGGCCCAGGAAGATTGTTCTCGGTTTTCTGCCCTTGCCTTGCCGGATCAATGCCTCACCTGTGACCATGTTCACATCACCCAGGTTTACTGCAACGACTTCGCTTGCTCGTGCCCCAGTATCAAGAAGGAACAGCAGTAGGGCCTTATCTCGAACGGCAGTGAATGTGCTGCCTTTGCACGATTCGATTAATGCCTTCACCGTGTCGATTTCTACGGGTTCTATTTGCTCAACTGGGACTCTGGGGGACTGTACTTTCCTGATTGGATTTTTCCAACCTTCAGGTTCTGTCTCTTCTTCATACCATAGCAGGAAAGCACGCAGTGCCCTGTATATGCCATGAATGCCGCCAGGATTATGTCCAGTCTCGCCTAGATGGAGCAGGAAGCGACGAATCGTATCTGGAGTGATTTGGGAGATATTGGTGATCACCTGTCCTTCACAGAAGGTATGGAACAGCTTGAGTTTGGTTTTGTAGAAGTAGAGCGTTCCACTTGCCATGTTCTGTGCTTTGCGGTCGATGAGGAACGACTCGATCCAGGTGACGAGAGCATCATCGACGCCCAGAGTTATGTTAGTCCATTGGTGTACCTCGTGCTTAGCCATTTTGTACCCTCCCATATATGGTGATTGCGGGCGCTAAAATGGTTCCCAATGGTATATATGGGGGTGCGAGGTAGCTCAATGGTGGAGCAGTGGACTCATAAGCCATTGGTTGTGGGTTCAAATCCCACCCTCGCCACTGGAAAACGGTCAAAGCCTGCCTGTCTGGCAGGTTTTTGGCTTTTTATTGAACATTGTTGCATTTGGCGCCTTATATATCACGGACACTCTAGCCTTGTTCATATCACCTCCTGAACAGCCGGGTCTATTCTACTTTCACCATGAAACGCGGTGGGCTGATATGCGCTGGAATGGGGTTCACATAGGGATGCGCTTGCCGCGCCTTTTCAAATTCACCTCGGGCCAGCTTGATATGTTCCGGATTGGTGTAAAGATCCATAGCAGATAGAGCCATAATCTTAGCCGCGTGCATCATCCCCTTGTGCCCAATCGACATGCCTGAGGTGGCTACCACCCCCCAACTGTGACCGATCGATGCTGTCGTCCAGCAGGCGGTCGTGAGCATGCTGACCGGCGTCTTCCAGCTCAAGTCACCCACATCGGTGGATCCGGTGAAAATTTTGCCTTCATCGAGCGAGGGGAAATTGCTGCCCAGGAGCGGTTCTTGCAGGAGCTCGGCTGGAATGCCATACCCCGCTGCATTGGCCAGATCGGTTCCGGGCGGGTAGCCCTGGTTTATTTTCCTGGCAAAGTCCAGTTCCTCTAACCCGGCTGCGATTCCCTGAGCATATCCACAATCTTCGCCAGCGCGTCTGGCTCGCCTACGTTGCCGGGGAAGACGATGTAGGGCAGGCCGGGGAAGCGGCTTTCGGGCCCGCTCCGCCAGGCCGGCACGCCGGGCAAGATCTGCCCCAACACCCAGGCGCGGCGGATACCCAACCCGCGCGTGGCGATGTCACTGGAGGTGATCCCGCCTTTCGCCAGCAGGTAGCGCGGTTGGGTCTGCAGCCCGCGCACAATCTCCACAAGGCTATCGGAGACGGTTTGCCCGATGGCCAGGTTGTTCTCGACGCCGTGCGTGCTGACCAGCTTGCGGCTGGTGTAAATGGCGGTATCGCGGCCTTCTGCCAGCCGGCGGTTGGTCGTCTGTTGGACGCATTCGATCTCCCGCGCGCGGGTCTCTTCGGCTAACAGCCGTTCAACCTGGACTTCTACCGGCTCAATCCCGGTCTGGTTGAACAGCGCCTCAAGCTGGGCCGAGGTCTTGGGCACGTAAGACCCGGCCACTACCAACCCGGCGCCTTGCGCGGGCAGCGCCAAATCGGCGCGGGTGAGCAGCGGGCGCGGCTCGATCCCGGCCCTGACACGTACGAAAGAGGCTGCTGTCCGGTACAGGTAGCGCTTGCCGGCTGCTTCCGCCTGCAGCAGCCCGGAAACCAGCACTTCCAGGTCGCGGTAGCTGGCCGCATTGCAGATGCAGACAGACCCCCTGGGCAGGTCGAGCAGCAGGCGCGTGACCCGGCCTGGCCCGCCCAGGCGCAGGTCGGCCAGTGAAATCGAAGCGACATCCGCCGCTTTTACCTGTCCGTTGGTCTTTTCGGCCACCCATTCGCGCAGGTTAGAAGACCGGTAGCCAAAAGCACTGTCGCGGGCAAACTCGGTTTGCCCGGCTGGGGTCAGCCAGAGGTCCTCGGCCACGTAGTGGATATCATCCACGGTGTACCGGCCGCCTTCGATAAAGAATGGGATCACCAGCCAGGCGTCAAAGTCCTGGTCCAGGCCCTTGGCCAGCGCCGCGACCTCGCCGGGAAAATGCCCGCGCAGGGTCGAATCGCTGCGCGAAACCACCACAAAATGCTGTCCACTTTCTTGCAGCACCCCACTGCCTGTCAACGATCTGATACGCCTGCGAGCTTCGGCCAGCCGGGCGCCGGTTTCGGCGTTGAGCGCCTGCGCCTCGCGTGGTGGGAGCCCGCGCGAGTTCGTCAGCAGGTAAATGGCCGGAGAATCACCCTGCAATTCATCTACCAGCCGTTCGACCGGCCATTCGGTCAGGACCGGGATGTCGTGGACGGTTTGGGTCCCGGTGGGATCATCATCGAGGACGATGACCTTGCGCCCGCTGGCGCGTACCTGGGCCTGGATGGTTGGCAGCAGCGCTTCAGGCCACTCGGGCGGCAGGCGGCGAAAAAGATCGGTTTGTTGGATCCTTTGGATATCTTCCATGCTGTGGTCATGGTATCATAAGTCTGGTAGCCGTGCCAGCCGGCCGGCGCTGCCAATCTACCATCTCTGGAGAATCATATGGAACTGCATCCAATCCTGGCTCGCTTGCAGGGCGGGCTGGTGGTTTCCTGCCAGGCCCTGGAGGATGAGCCACTGCATGGCGCGCCTATCATGGCGGCGATGGCCCGCGCGGCGCTGATGGGTGGGGCGGTCGGTATCCGCTCGAACAGCCCGGTCGACGTGGCTGCCATCCGGGCAGCAGTCGAACTGCCTCTGATCGGGTTATATAAAGAGATTATTCCCGGCTGCCCGGTGTATATCACACCGACCGTCCGCCACGCACTGGCGATTGCTGAAGCCGGGGCGGATATCCTGGCGCTGGATGCCACACTGCGTTCTCGCCCAGGAGGGCTGGCGCCTGATGAGATGATTCGCCAGGTTAAAAAGCTGAGCGGCAGGCTGGTCCTGGCGGACGTGGCGACTTATGAAGAAGGGATGGCTGCCTTCCGGGCCGGCGCCGATGCGGTGTCGACCACCCTTTCCGGTTATACGGCGGACAGCCCGCACCAGGAAGAGCCAGACTTCGATCTGCTCCGGCGGCTGGCAGCCGACCTGCCCATCCCGGTGATCGCCGAAGGCCGCATCAACACCCCCGAACAGGCGGCTGAGGCGCTGGACCTGGGCGCCTTCGCGGTGGTGGTGGGCGGCGCGATCACCCGCCCGCAGTTGATCACCCGCCGGTTCGCGGATGGTCTGGCCCGGCGGAAAAAGGAGGGCAAGTGATGGACCTGGTTGGGGCAGTGGATATCGGGGGCACGAAAATTGCGGTGGGTCTGGTCGACTCATCCGGCCAGATTTTAGAGCGGGAGGTGTGCCCGACCGAGCCTGAAAAAGGTTTCGAGGATGGCCTGGAGCGGATCCAGGCGATGCTGGCGCAGTGCCTGGAACGGCAGCCCGGTGCACGCCTGGCAGGTGTTGGCGTGGGCTGCACCGGTCCGGTGGACCCGGATACCGGGGTGCTGGGGCCGAACAGTTTCCTACCGCTATGGGAAGGCGTTGGCCTGGTCGAGCGGATGCAGGCCACCCTGGGAGTCCCGGTGGCGATCGAAAATGATGCCGACGCGGCGGCGCTGGGAGAGGTGTCTTGGGGCGCCGGGCAGGGCGCGGCGCGCTGTGTGTACGTGACCGTGAGCACCGGTATCGGCTGCGGGATCGTGCTGGACGGCCATTTGTACCGGGGGGCAGGTGGGGCGCATCCCGAGCTGGGGCACCTGTCGCTCGAACTGGCCGGCGGCGGGCCGGTGTGTTACTGCGGGGCCAGGGGCTGCTGGGAAAGCCTGGCCAGCGGGCCGGCCCTGGCGCGCTGGTACCGGGACCAGGCCGCGCGGCGGGGTATCCCCATGCCAGAGGAGGTAAACGCACGCGATATTTGCCGCCGGGCTGAACAGGGCGAACTGCTGGCGGAGGAAGCCGTTGCGCGCGAGGCATTCTACCTGGGCGCTGGCCTGGCAAACCTGATCAATGCTCTCGTTCCGGATGCGATTGTGCTGGGCGGCGGTGTAATGGAGAGCTGGCCGTTGTTCGAGGCCAGGGCGCGCGAGGTGATCCGCCAGCACTGCAATCTGGTTCCGCACGAGCGCGCCGAGCTCCGCCGGGCTTCGTTGGGTGACCGGACCGGGCTGGCCGGGGCAGCCCGGGTGTGGTTCCATCGCTTCGCCAACTTGTAGCTTTCGGGCAGGCAGTTTTCTAACCCGGGCTATAATTAAGTATTCAACCTCAGTAAAGGAAAACATTACCTATGCAGCCCAATCCTGTTCTTCGCCGGCTTGGCTTTTCGAATACTGATCGCGTTGCAATCATCCATACCGATGATATCGGCATGTGCCTGGCAAGCGTGGCGGCTTTTGCTGACCTGTGGGAGTTCGGCCTGATCTCTTCCGGCGCTGTCATGGTCCCGTGTCCCTGGTTCCTCAAGGCCGCGGAGTATGCCCGCGTTCATCCCCAGGTGGACCTGGGGGTTCACACGACGATCACCTGCGAATATAAACTGTACCGTTGGGGGCCTATTTCAACACGCGAACCGCAGTCGGGACTGATTGATGAAGAGGGTTACTTTTACCACTCGACTCCCCAGGCTCAGGAGCATGGCGACCCGGACTACGTCCGGCGCGAGATTGAAGCCCAGGTCTTGCAGGCCAGCAAGCAGGGCATGCAGCCTACCCACATGGATACGCACATGGGCACGGTTGCATCGATCAAGTTCATTCCCCATTATCTGAAGGTCGCCCTGGCGCACCGCCTGCCGCCGATGATCTTCCGCATGGACGAGGCGGGCTGGCGGGCCAGGGGAGTGGATGCCCAGGCAGCCGCCATGGCGGTTGGCATCATGCAGCAGTTTGAGGCGCTTGGACTGCCGCTGCTGGACGCGATCGATGGGTTGGATCTTGGCCGCCCGGATGGACGCTTCGACCAGGCCAAACAGGCTCTGGCCGGACTAAAACCCGGTATCACCCATTTCATCATTCACCCCTCAAAAGACATGCCCGAACTGCGTGAAATAACCCCGGATTGGCGCGCCCGGGTGGCGGATTATGAGACCTTCATGCGCGAGGACCTGCGGCAGTTTGTTCGCGAACAGGGCATTCAGGTGATCGGATATAAGGCGCTGCAGGAGCTCATGCCGGATCCGGCGATTGTTTCGGCGCTGCCGTTCTAGTTCTCAGCCTGGGAGGGTCCAATGACTGAAACCACCCAACCCCCTGCCGCCGGCCCGGTTCGCCTGGGCACAGGCTACAAAGTTATCTGGGGCGTCGCCGCCCTGGGAACTTCACTGATCTCGGGCACCTATGGCGCGCTGCTGCCTATTTTCTACCAGGATTACCTGGGCCTGGCGGCGCGCTGGATTGCGATTGCCTCGGCGATCTACGCGGTCTGGAATGCCATCAACGACCCGTTGTTTGGCTATATCACCGATAATACCCGCTCCAGGATGGGCCGCCGCATCCCATACATGCGCTTTACCGCGCCGTTTCTGGCCCTGACCTTCATCCTGGTATGGTTTGCGCCCCCCCAGGCCGGCCAGCAGGCTCTGTTCTGGTGGATGCTGGTCACGATGCTGCTGTACGATACCGCCTATACCATGATCGGCCTGGTTTACTCCGCCCTCCTGCCTGAGGTGAGTGAGTCCGATGCGGAGCGCAACGGCCTGCAGATCTCCTCCTCACTGTTTGGCTTATTGGGAATCTTGCTGGGGTTCCTCATCCCGGATTTCTTCCGCCCCAAGGCCGGCAGCCTGCCTTCCTTTGCCCCGCTGCAGATGGCGATGATTGGGGTTGGCGTCGTGAGCATGGTGTTGATTATCATCACGACCTTGAAGGTCAAAGAGCGGCGTGAGTTTACCGTGGTGGATAAACCGCTGGGGCTGCTTACGGCGCTGCGCTACACGTTTACCAGCCGCTCGTTCCTGGTATTGGTTTCAGCTAATTTCATGTCTATCCTGATGAACTCGCTCATCCTGGGCGCCATCTTTTACCTGGCCGATTATGTTATGAAAATCAATACCATGGTCTTGCTGGCGTTTCTTTTTATTCCGCTGATCATTGGCGTGCCGCTGACCACCCTGATCCGCGCTCGCCTGGGGGTCGTGCAGACTCAACAGCTTTTGCTCTTAACTGCCGGGGTAGGGCTGGTGCTGATCGCCATCGTCCCGACGAGCCTGATCCCAGCCTGCATTGCCCTGGCTGGCTTCGGGCTGTCTGGTCCGCAGACGCTGACCAACGTATTGTTTGCCCAGGTGGCAGACGAGGATGAACTGCGCTCGGGTGTGCGCCGGGAAGGGGCCTTCTTCGGCGTCAATGCCCTGATCACCAAGCCGGCTCAGTCGGTAGCCCTGGCATTGTCTCCATTGATCCTCGAGGCAACCAATTTTGTGACTCGTGAAGCCAACGCCGGTCAAATTTTCCTGGACCAGCCTGACAGCGCGATATTTGGTATTAAGGTGATTGCCGGGCTCATCCCGGGGATTGCCATGCTGTTGGGTGCGCTGATCCTGTTTCTTTATCCGCTGCGGGGCGCCTACCTGCGCAAGGTACAATCCGCGGTGCTGGCGCTGCATGCCGAAAAACACGCCCGGTTGGAAAAAGCCGCTCGCGATTGGTGAGATTAAATCAGAAAAGCATGACGCGCCGTTGACCGGCAGCCAGTCTCTATGGGTAGATATCGGCGACAGATTGAACGATATGGCCCGGGACGAACGGAAAACGGGTGACATCGGCCAGTTTGGTTACGCCTGACAGAACCAGGACCGTATCGAGCCCGCTCTGAACGCCGGCGACCATGTCGGTATCCATCCGGTCGCCGACCATGACCGTATCCTCGGAGTGGACGCCAAGGTAGTTGAGCGCTGAGCGCATCATCAGCGGGTTGGGTTTGCCAACAAAAAAAGCCTGGCTCCCGGCGGCTTTTTCGATCAGGGCGGCGGCTGCGCCGCAGGCAGGTAAAATGCCACCTTCGGAAGGCCCGTTTGCATCCGGGTTGGTGGCAATGAACCGCGAGCCGGCTACGATCAGGCGGATGGCATGGGTGATCAGGTTGAAATTGTAGTTAAAGGTTTCTCCGAGCACGACATAATCCGGGTCGTGCTCGGTCATGATATATCCGGCCTCGTGCATCGCCGCCGTCAGCCCGCTCTCGCCGATCACGTAAGCGGTGCCGTTTGGTTTTTGCGCCTGCAAAAAGCGAGCGGTGGCCATCGCAGAGGTGAAAATATTCTCTTCGGTGATGGGCAAGCCGATTTTCTGCAGGTTAAATGCCAGGTCGCGGGGCGTATGGCGAGAATTATTCGTCAGCAGCAGAAATTTGGCTCCGCGCTCGTGCAGTCTTTCAATGAATTCAACCGCGCCAGGGATCAAGGTGCTGCCGCTGACCAGTACGCCGTCCATATCGATCAGGAAGTTCTTGATTTGTTGGAATTGGAGCTTATCTTGGGGTGTTAGGGTCATGCCAGGTCTCCTCCCGGGCGGGTTTTTTCTTTTTGATATTATAGTGGTTAAAAGCACAGCGGAGTTGCCCAGGAAAGATTTAAGGGCAACTCCGCGGGCTGATTCGCGAACCGGTTACGCCCTGGCCTGGACGGCCTGTTGGAATGGGTCCAGGACCTCTTCCATCTGGTGGCGGAACTGCTTGGTATAAAGCTGGTAATATTTTCCGCGCAGCCGCAGCAGCTCGGCATGGGTGCCCATTTCGGCGATCTGGCCATCCTCGATCACCAGGATCCGGTCGGCTCGCTTGATGGTCGAGAGGCGATGGGCAATGACAAAGCTGGTGCAGTTATCCATCAGGTTTTCCATGCCCTTCTGGATCAGCGCTTCTGTCAGTGTGTCAACTGAACTGGTGGCTTCATCCATGATGAAGATCTCGGGTTTGGCCATGATGGCGCGGGTCAGGCTGATCAGTTGTTTCTGCCCGACGGAGAGCAGGTTGCCGCCTTCGCCGACCGGTTGTTCGTAGCCTTTGTCAAGGCGGGAGATGAACTCATGCGCCCCGGCCAGCCTGGCGGCTGTTTCAATATCCTCATCGGAGGCATCCAGGCGCCCATAACGGATATTCTCGCGCACGGTGCCGGAGAAAAGGTGCGGCGTCTGCAGCACCACGCCGATGCGCGATTGGATGGCGTTTAACGAATATTCGCGGTAATCGTTGCCGCCGATCTTGATCCAGCCGTCTTTGGGCTCATAGAAGCGGCACACCAGATTGACGATGGTTGACTTGCCTCCCCCGGTAGGCCCAACCAGGGCAATTGTTTCCCCGCGCTTTACGTGCAGGTTGAAGTCTTTCAGCACCGGTTTCTTGTCATCGTCGTCATCGTACCAGAAAGTGGTGTGGATGAACTCAATATCGCCATGCACTGTGCCTGGATCGAAAGCACCCGGCCGGTCGGCCACGGTCGGCTTTGAGTCGAGCAGAGAGAAGATCCGTTCACCCGAAGCGATGGCATGCTGGATTTCAGCGAAGATGCGCGCCAGGTCCTGGATGGGCCACATCATGAAGGTGACGTAAGATACAAAAGCCTGGATGCTGCCGATTGTCATGATCCCATACTGGGCCTGGGCGCCCCCATACCAGACAATTCCGCCCAGCACAAAGGCCGAGATCAATTGGACGGTGGGCAGGAATAGCGCGCTCAACCAGGCAGCCCGATAGCCTGCCCGGTACATCTCGCCGGTCAGTACGCCAAACTCTTTCAGGTTAGCTTCCTGGCGGCCAAGCGCTTTGACCACCCGCACACCGGTGATATTTTCGTTATAGGCGCCGGTGATCTTGGAGTTTGTCTTGCGTACGTTGCGAAACTGCCCCAGGATTCGCTTGCGGAATTGGATGGCCACGTATAACAGGACCGGCAGGGCCAGGAAAACGATCAGCGCCATCCGCCAGTTAATATAGAGCATGAACCCCATGGAGGTGAGGATGCTGGTTATTCCCCAGACCGAATCGAGCAGCCCCCAGGTCAGCAGTTCCGCGACCCGATCCGAGTCAGAAGTCACCCTGGCGATTATCCAACCGACCGGCGTCCGGCTGTAATAAGACAGGGAAAGATCCTGCAGGTGGTTGAACATTTTCTGGCGCAAATCGAAGCGGATACGCTCGCCCAGGATGCCGACCATGTAGATGAAGCCGAATACCATAGCCGCCTGGATCACGGTCATCGCGCCGTAGATGGCCAGATATTCGATCATCGCCTGCCGGTTGCCCGCGACGATACCCTGGTCGATGATCTGCTTGGAAATGAAGGTGAACAGGGAATCGAGGCCGGCCACCATCAGGGTGGTAATCAGGAACCCTGTTACGATTTTTATGTGCGGGCGGGTCAGGGAAAAGATGCGCAGCATCGTTTTCCCATTGTATTGGGCCTCGAACTCCTCTTCCTCGTAAAAATCAGCTGACACTGGCGATCTCCTTTTCCAGTTCTTCCTCGATGCGGGTCTGGATATTGTAAATCTGGCGGTAGGTTCCTTCCTGTTCCAGCAGCTTCGCATGTTGGCCGTGCTGAACGATCCGGCCTTTATCCAAAACCAGGATCAAGTCAGCGTCCATGATGCTCTGGATGCGGTGGGCGATGATGAACGTGGTTCTATCCAGATCGGAAGAGCGTCGTGTAGGGAAAGAGTGTAGGGTAGGGGGGTGGGGG
>CAZBDC010000061.1:0-23616 GCA_964490575.1 uncultured Anaerolineaceae bacterium
TACACCCTATCCTACACTCTTTCCCTACACGACGCTCTTCCGATCTTATATCAAGGCGGATCGGCAAACCATGCTGTCCGCTGACCGCCTCGACATGCTGCCGCAGTGCCGCGACCAGCCCCAGGTGATCGAGCGCCGCCGGACGGAGGTTCACCGATAGGCGGTGAAGCTCATCCATGACGCCATCGGCAATCTGCTTTAATTCATGGATATGCGCAACCACCTTCTGCTGGTCGCCGCTGATCAGCTCGAGGTGGTGCAGGCCAAACTTGATCGAGGCCAGCGCCTGGCCCGCCTCGTCGTGCAGTTCGCGGGCGATGAAATAGCGCTCGCGTTCCTGGGCTTCGACCAGCTGGCGAGACAGAGCCTGTAAGTGCTCGCGCCCATCCCTGACCTGTTCGAACAGCCAGGCATTGTGGATGGCTGCCGCTGCCTGCCCGGCCAGCGCGGTCGCCCAGGCCACCAGGTCGTCCGTAAAAAATCCTGGGCAACGGTGCTCGAGCAGGCAGATTCCAATCACCTGGTCGCCGGCCTCCAGCGGCAGGCCCAACCAGGAAAGCACATTCGGATCGGTGGGCGGGAAAATTGCCCCAGGATACAACAGCGTGTCAGGAACAGAAAGCGTCAGGCGCTCTTTCAACAGGGGTTCGAAAAAAGCCAGGTCGCCGAAATCAAAAAGTCTCCCCGACAGGCATTCTTCAGCCGTCCATGATTCTTCCCCACGGGCCAGCCGGACGACCAGGTGATCTTCATCCTCCAGCATGAGAATATGTGCGCTGGTGTAGGGCACAACCTCAAAGAGGTGGTCCAGCAGCTTTTCGAGGACGGTCTCACTGTTCAACGAGCCAGACAGCGACAGGATTGCCCTGCGCAGCGTCTCGGCGAACTGCCGTGCGCGCCTCTCCACCAGGTACAGGTTCTGAATTGTGGCTTCCCGGCGTTTCAGCGCTTCTTCAGCCCTGGAATGCTCGGTGATATCGCGCGCTTCAAAAATCAGCAGGACGGTGTTTCCGATCTCGTCCAGCAGGGGTTTGATCGTGATATCCATGATGGCAGTCTCGCCCGTGACTGACCTGACCCGATGCTCGGAGCGCGTCACTGTCCCGCCGGCGGCCTGTTCGACTGCCGCCTGGATGCCCCCCTCTCCTTCGGTGGGCGAAAAAGGCGTACTATCCCACCAGGGAACCTGCCACAACAACCGATCTTCAACCTCCGCCTGGGCCAGGCCGATAAAATCGAGCATGGTCTGGTTCGCCACCCGAATCCGGCCCCGCGAATCTAACAAAGCGCTGTGCTGAAAGGTCTGGTTGAATACCGCCCTGAAGCGCCGCTCACTTTCTGCCAGGGCAAGTTGCGCCTGTTTGCGGGCTGTAACATCGGTCAGCGCCAGGATCAGCGCAACCACCTGCCCGGCGGGGTCTTTCACCGGCTGCAGGCTCCAATCCCAGTAGCTGATCCCGCGCTCCGGGTGCCCGGCATACTCGAAAGGTTTCTCGTAGGCCACATAGCTGGTCCCGGTCCGGACTACAGATTCAAAGATCGCCTGGTTTTCAGCGTTTGGGAACAGGTCAAAGTGATTCTTGCCGATGAAATCGGCCAGGGCGCGCTGGTCGGCGTTGGCGTAGGCCTGGTTAACCCGCAGGAAATTGAAATTCGAGTCGAGATAAGCGATCAGCACGTCACTGATCGAAAAAAAACGCTCGAGAATCTCGTTGGTCTTCACCAGCTCCTGGTTTGTCCGGCGATGCTCCTCCACCTGGCGGATCAGCGGGCGCACCACAAAGGCATAATTGAGCGGCAGGAGGCCTAAAACGAGAACCAGACCATCCAGCACCAGGATCAGCGACTGTGGCAGGTCCAGGAGCAGTTCCAGCACCACCATCAGCAGGGTTTCGAGGCAAAAGATGACGATGGTAGAGAGGATCAGCCAGCGGGCCGCCCACAGGATCTGTTTTTTTCTGAATGCTTCATCTGCTGTCTGAAAGACCGACTCTCTCTCCGCCAAACCACCCTCCATAGAATTCCTCCTGACGGATGGATAGAGAACTTATTCTCCATTATATACTTTTCAACCGGCCGAAGCGCAAAATTCGCGCTATCGGCTACTCACCGGTCGTCGTCTCGCGCGCTCAGAACAACAGATACAGCCACCCGACGCCGATCAGCAGGGTCAACAGGGTGATCAACAAACCAGATTTGGTGTATTCCCAGAAGCTCAGGTCGATCCGCCAGCGTTGGGCCGTTTCCGCCACGATCAGGTTAGCCACCGAACCGAGCAGGGTCAGGTTGCCGGCCAGCGTCGAGGAGGCTGCCACGGTCAGCCAGCCGGCGCGGGCATTTTCCATGCTGGCCACCACCGGGCGCAGCAGCATCACCGCCGGCACATTCGAAATCAGGTTGCTCAACACGCTGGTGATGGCCGTCAGGTTCAGGATATTGGCGCCCCGCGCCAGGGCATCCAAATCGACCAGCGTGCGCGTAACCCCGCTGGTCTCCAGCGACCCGCTCACCACGAACAGGGCCGAAAAGAAGACCAGCAGGCTCCAATCAAACTCGGCGAAGACCACGTGCGGCTGGTGCCGGCGGGTGATAAGAAGAATGCTGGCAGCCAGGAAAGAGGCCAGGGCAATCGGAGCGCCCGCCAGGAAGGCCGCCATCAGCCCGGCAGCCACAACCAGGGTCTTGATTAACAGCGGGCGCGTGATGGCCTGGCCTGTCATCTCGGGCTGGCTGAACCGGTCGCCGCGGCGCAGCTCATTCGGGTACATCCGCACCAGCACCAGCCAGACCACCCCCATGCCCAGCAGCGCTACCGGGGCCAGCGCCAGGGTGAAATCCAGGTAAGGGATGCCCGAGGCGATCCCGACGATCATGTTCTGCGGGTTGCCGGTCAGGGTTGCTGTTGAGCCCACGTTCGAGGCCGTGGCCAGGGCGATCAGGTAAGGCAGCGGGTTGCGCTTGAGCTGGTCGGTCAGTTCAATCAAAAACGGGGCAAACATCAGGCAGACGGTGTCGTTGAGGAACAGCGCTGCCAGCCAGCCGATGATAAAAATCTCCAGCGCCAGGAACATACGCGGCGAGCGCGCCATCCGCACCATGAACTGGCCCGCCAGGATGAAAAAGCCCGACAGCTTGAGGTTGGCGTTGATGATCATCATGCTGAACAACAGGATCAGCGTGTCGAAGTCAAAATAATCCGGCACTTCCTCGAAGCGCACCTGCCCGGCGGCCACCAGCAGCGCCACCCCCATCAGCGCAATGGTGGTGCGGTTTGATTGGATAATCGGGTAGCGCCCGATGGCAACGCCGATAAAGGTCAGGGTGACGATAGCCAGGGTAATCCAGGGGTCAGGCGACATACCTGAATTATAGCGATTCCGCTCGATTCCATGCTGGTTTGCGCCCGCCGCACTTGCCGCGAATCAAGCTGCGCTGATCAGCCCTCCAACAGCCTGCCGGTCTCCTTGAGGTATGCCAGCGCCCGGCGGCCCTCAGCCGCAAAGCCATAATATTCATTTTCCATCCCCCACACCACCGCGCCCAGGGCGTACAACGCCTGCCCAACCGGCATTTGCTGCTGCTCCACCCGGCTGAAGACGCGCCCGTAGCCGCTCAGCAGGGCCTCCACGCGCTCGGGATGGTCAATCCAATCCCAATCAGGGTAGCGGGTAAACTCAGCCGCGCGTACATCCCAGCCTGAAAACTCGAAATCGATCACCCCGGCCCACTCACCGGATTCAGTCACCAGCCAGTTTGCCGGGCCATAATCGCGGTGACAGGGCAGCGGGCGCTCGCCGCTGAAGGCCGGCAGCCGCGCCAGCGCAGCGCGCACGGTGAACTCTTCCTGAGCGCTCAACCACCGCGCTTTCAATCCGGGGGTAAGCCAGCGTTCGAAGCAAGCCGTAAGGTACGCAAGCGGGTCAAGGTAGGTCGGTCCTGCCGGGGCGCCATCCCGCCAGCAGGCGCCAAACCAGGTACCTTCCTCGCGTTCGTGCAAAGCTGCCAGCGCTTCGCCGGCTGCCCGCCACACAGCACATACCTGACCCGGTTCCAGGCTCGCCTGCTCCATCGGGATCCCTGGCAACGCGCTGATCAGGATCGCCAGCGGCGTTGCCGAGCGGACGGCCAACAGTTGGGGGGCATAGCGGCCAAAGGCGGCTGACCACCGCTCGTAGGCGTGCGCCTCGCTGTGCCAGTGCTCGATATCCCGGTGAATCTTCACGTAGCAGTCGCCGCCCGAGCTGCGTAGCCGGAAAGCCGCCGCCCGCAAGCCGGGGTGTTCGCGCGTTTCATCCGCCGCCACTTCTACCTGGCCCAGTATACTTGCGGACCAGTCAAGCACAATCTCGAACTCTGAAACTCCCGACCCGGTAGCCTCCATCGCCTACTCCCTGCCTTGCATACAGGCCAGGCGCTGGATAACATCCATCACCAGGCCTGGGCGTTGGTCAGGGATGAACAGCTGCCAACCGGGGTCGCTGGTGCCAGCCATCGTCGAACTGGTCTCGACCACGATAAATGGCTGCCCCGCCCCATGCGTTTCGGCGTACAAGCAGCGTTCGCCACATGGATGATGGCCCGAAATTGTCATGTGATGATTATACCGATGATCTCCAATCGCGGTATGGGCTATTCGTGAACCACCCATATCACTAAAAATGACCGTGCAAAATGGATATAATTGAGCTAAAATAAATATAATATTTACTGCTCGGGCTGGCCGGGCAGTCCCACGCAATCGCAGGGAGGACACCATGCAGTACGATCTGGTTTTTGAAGGCGGCGGCGCCAAAGGGATGGTCTTTGTGGGCGCCATGCAGGAATTCGAGCGGCGCGGGCACACTTATAAGCGCCTGCTCGGCACATCAGCCGGGGCAATCACCGCGGCGCTCCTGGCGGCCGGGTACACCGCTTCTGAAATGATGGAGGCGCTGGCCGAAAAAGAGGACGAGCGCTCAGTTTTCAGCACGTTCCTTGGCCGGCCGGGTCCGTTCGAGAAAGCCCAGGTGCTGAAAAGCACCACGCTCCAGTTTCTGCGCAACGTTGACATCCCGCTCGTGCCCGAATTCCTGGAAAAGCGCCTGGAGGATGCGATCGTGCAGTGGCTGGCCGCGGATGCCCGCCTGGCCTCCTCGTACTCGTTCCTCGAGTATGGCGGCGTGTACTCCGCCGACCATTTCATCGCCTGGATGAAGCGGCGGCTCGACACTGGGACCGACCATGGTAGGCCACGCAAGTACAGCGAGATGCGCCTGAAGGAATTCTTTGACGCGACCGGCTACGATCTGACCCTGGTGGCCGCGGACACGACCGGCGGGGCCATGCTGGTGCTCAACCACCGCACCGCGCCGCGCCTGCCGCTGGTATGGGCCGTGCGCATGTCGATGAGCATCCCGCTGCTATGGCAGGAAGTGGTCTGGCAGGAGGATTGGGGCGACTACCGCGGGCGCAAGATTTCCGGCCATGCCATCGTTGACGGCGGCCTGTTGTCCAACTTCCCCATCGAGCTGTTCATCTCTCAGGATGCTCATGTGAAACAATTAATGGGCCAGGAAGCCGGAGAAGGCGTGCTGGGCATGCTGATCGACGAAGACCAGCCGGTGGAAGGCGCGCTGCCGGTCTCAGCCGGGCAGCCTTCGGCGCTCAACCAGGCGCCGGTCATCCGGCGCATCGCCAACCTGCTCAACACCTCGATGAGCGCACACGACAAGATGGTCAGTGAAGCCTTTGAGCGCCTGGTGGTGCGGCTGCCTGCCCACGGCTACGGTACCACCGAGTTCGAGATGAGCGACGAGCGCCGCGCGGCGCTGGTCGAAGCCGGGCGCAAGACCATGGCCGCCTACCTCGACCGTCTTGAACTCTTCCCAGAAGATCTCTCTTTCAGCCTGGTCGAAGCCGGCGAAGCGGCCCACCAGGCCGACCGGCTGGCGTTGAAGATGCTGAACCGCTAAAGGATGGGGACAATGACTGCAGAAACAGGCAAAGAGCAAGAGTTATACCGGCCATCAAAGGCCACCATCGATGAAGCCATCGTCAAAGACATCACCGCCCTGGACCGTGAGGCCGGCGAGGACCTGGAAGGCTTTTGGGCCCGCCAGGCCCAGGAATTTGAGTGGTTCGAGCCGTGGGAGCAGGTCCTGGATGACTCCAACCCGCCCTTCTACAAGTGGTTCGTGGGCGGCAAGACCAACATCGTCTACAACTGCCTCGACCGGCACGTGCAGACCTGGCGGCGCAACAAGCTGGCCCTGATCTGGGAGGGCGAGAAGGGTGAGCTGCGCACGTTCTCCTACCACTCGCTCAACCGCGAGGTATGCATGTTCGCCAATGTCCTGCGCAGCATGGGCGTCCGCAAGGGCGACCGGGTGACCATCTACATGGGCCGCGTGCCCGAGCTGCCAATCGCCATGCTAGCCTGCGCTAAGATCGGCGCGGTCCATTCGGTCGTTTACGGCGGCTTTTCGGTTGAGGCGCTGCACGGGCGGATCGAGGACAGCCAGTCCAACGTGATCATCACCTGCGACGGTGGCTATATGAACGGCAAGGTCGTCGAGCTCAAAAAGATCGTCGATGAAGCCCTCCAGCGCACGGCTTACGTCGAGCACGTCATCGTCTACAAACGCACCGGGGCCGAGGTCAACATGGAAGCCGGGCGCGATTACTGGTGGCACGACCTGATGGGCCTGCCGGTGGCGCGCTCGGCGGCCGGCAACTCGCGCTGCGAGACCGAGGTGATGGACGCCGAGGACCCGCTTTACCTGCTGTATACCTCGGGCACCACCGGGCGCCCCAAGGCCATCCTGCACACCCACGGCGGCTACATGGTCGGGGTGGCGACCACGCTCAAGTTCGTCTTCGACCTCAAGGAAGAGGACCGCTACTGGTGCTCGGCCGACCCGGGCTGGGTGACCGGGCACAGCTACATCGTCTACGGGCCGCTGCTGCAGGGCGCGACCAGCTTTATGTACGAAGGCGCGCCGACCTACCCCTACCCCAACCGCTGGTGGAGCATGATCGAGCGCTATGGCATCAACGTCTTTTACACCGCCCCCACCGCCATCCGTGGGCTGATGCGCTTCGGCGAGGCCTGGCCCAACCGCCATGACCTGTCGTCGCTGCGCCTGCTCGGCTCGGTTGGCGAGCCGATCAACCCGGAGGCCTGGCGCTGGTATTACGACGTGATCGGCAAGCGCCGCTGCCCGATCATGGATACCTGGTGGCAGACCGAAACCGGGATGTTCATGATCACCCCGCTGCCCGCCACCGACCTCAAGCCCGGCAGCGCCACGCGGCCCTTTCCGGGCGTCGAGGCCGACATCGTCGACGAACAGGGGCACCCGGTGGCGGATGGCGAAGAGGGCTACCTGGTGCTCAAGAAACCCTGGCCCGCCATGCTGCGCACCATCTACAAAGACCCCGAGCGCTACGTCAGCCAGTACTGGAGCAAGTTCCCCGGCCTATATTTCACCGGCGACAGCGCCCGGCGCGACAAGGACGGTTACTACTGGGTGATCGGGCGCGTGGATGACGTGATCAAGGTCTCCGGCTACCGCCTGGGCACGGCCGAGATCGAAAGCGCGCTGGTCAGCCACCCATCCGTGGCCGAAGCAGCCGCCATCGGGCTGCCGCACGAGGTCAAGGGTAACGCCATCCACGCCTATGTCATCCTCAAGGCCGGGCACGAACCGGAAGAAGGATTGATCGACGCGCTGAAAGCCCACGTCGGCCACGAGCTAGGCCCGATCGCCAAACCAGAGAAGATCACCATCGTCCCATCATTGCCCAAGACGCGCAGCGGCAAGATCATGCGCCGCGTGCTCAAGGCCCGCGCCCGGGGACTGCCGGAAGGGGATCTGTCAACGCTGGAGGAATGATCATTTATTTCGATCTGGATTGGCTCCGCAAATTCAGATCGAAATAAATTTATCAATCTCTTGGCGGGAGATCCTCCGCGATCCGCACCAAGCCATGCGGGAAACAGATGATCACCTGTTCACGCGCGGCTTTGACCAGTCCTTGCGCCTCCCACTGGCTGAGGATGCGGCTGACCGTGAAAAGCGTGGTGCCGCACATCTCGGCCAGGTCCTGGCGGGTGAGCGGCAGGTCAAGCAGCACGCCCGCTTCCGTCTTCCGCCCGGCCTGCCCGGCCAGGCGCAGGATGGTGCGCGCCAGCCGGCGCTCGACCCGCTCCGTGGCCAGCTCGCGGTAGCGGTCCTGGGCTTCGCGCACGTGGTTGGCCAGGATGCGCAGCGCATTGAGCGCCAGGCCCGGGTAGCGCCCGGTCAGCGCCAGCAGGTCCGCCTGGGTCCACACCAGGATGCGGCTGTCCTCCGCCACCTCGGCCGAGATCGGGTAGACCGCCCCTTCCACCAGCCCAATCGCGGCGATCATCATCCAGGGCGTTGCCACGCGCATGTTCACCTGCTGGCCATCCGGCGTGAGTTGGTACAGTTTGATGCGACCTTCCGCCAGCACAAAAACCTGCTCAGCCGGGTCATCCTGGTAGAACAAAAAGCTGCCGGCCGCGTAGGCTCGTGAGACAGCCGCGCGATAAATCTCGTCGAGCGCGCCGAACGGCAGTTCAACGAAGAGGGGGATATCCCGCAGCGCAGCCAGGTCATTTTGAACGGTCATGTCCCCGATTCTACTTCATTTCCGCTTTCCGGAATCCTTTCACATAAGATGTTTATCTCGCTGTTGTCCTTTTTATCGCCCCGCTGTATGATAAAAATGAACTTGTAGCCTGTTCTCCTGCGATGAAAGGCGTCCCATGATAACCTGCCGGATGCTGAAGGTAACCCACGGATGTGGGCGGCTTTCCTTTACCATCCGCGCTGACAAACAGCGCCCCTGGTGGCGCGAGCTCAACCAGGTGCTCAAGCTGCGCTATCAAAGCTGACGCGGGCCAGCTCCGAATTCCGTTAATCTATTCACTTCGCCCGACCTTCCCACAGAGACAGGCCGCCCAGCATCGCCAGAACCAGGGCTGCCAGCCAGCTCCGCCGGGCCGCCGCCACCGTCGCAGCTCCTACCAGGCCGGGGCCAAGGGCGCGATTTACCCGTCTGAGCGCCGCCTCGGCCTGGGCCGGCGGTAAACCGCGCATCACCAGCGCCCACTTCACCACCGGCCCGCCGTCCAACGCAGCGACCGGCAGAAGCGACCCGCTGGAGAGAAACGCATTCATGCCAACCGCCACATCAGCCACTTCGCGGGCAGGCGAAGCGGGCCGGGTGCGGCGCTGAACCAGCTTGCTCAGCGCCCACAGTATCATATTCACAGCGGGCCGCCCAGCGAGCGAACCAGGTGCTGGCGCGGCGAGACCGAAGGGTGCTCCGGCTCATCGTACAGCAAAACCGGCATCCCCAGGATGATCCGCACCCGGTCGACCGGTTGGCCAACCGCCCTGGCAGCGCCCGCGTGGGCCAGGTTATGGCACCACTCCGACCCGAGCAGAACGGCCATCTTCAGCCCGCCCAGCCAGAGATGGTGCCAGGCAGGCCAGCCGCCATGCTGCTTACGCGACAGCCAGGCAAACAGCGCCCAGGCGATGAGCTGGTTCACCGGCAGCCAACTGATCCCCTGCACAGCCAGCGAGGACCCAAAAATCCGCCCAACCGTCGTAACCGGTTGTTCTGGTTTAAAGGCCAGCGGGTTATCCATCGTACACCTCAGGCATTTTTATTCTATAATACTCTAAACCGTTCCAGCGGTGCGCCTGCCCGGCAGTTCGCGATCCGGAATTCGCACCCATTATTGTTATCCATCTTACCTCTGGAGGAGAATACCATCATGCAGTATCGTTCCTACGGCAAAACCGGCCTGCAGGTCTCCGCGCTCGGCTTCGGCGCCATGCGCCTGCCCCAAAGCGAAGACAAGATCGTTGACCTGGAGCAGTCGGTCCCCATGCTGCGGCGCGGGATCGACCTGGGCATCACCTATATCGATTCGGCCTTCGGTTACATCAACGGCACTAGCGAGGTAGCCGTTGGGCAGGCTATCAAGCCCTACGACCGGTCGAAGCTCTACCTGTCGACCAAGATCCCGGTCCACGAGCCCGAGAATGCCACCGAGGCAGTCTGGCGCGGCAAGCTGGAGACCCAGCTCAAGCGCTTTGATACACCCTACATCGACTTTATCCACTTTCACGGCCTGCGCTGGAACGAGTTCGAGCAGGTGGTTTCAAAACCCGGCATGGCCCTCGCGGCGGCCCGCAAGGCCCAGGCCGAAGGGCTGGTCCGCCACATCTGCTTCTCCAGCCACGATACCGAAGATAACATCATCAAGCTGATCGACACCGGCGAATTCGCCGGGATGCTGGTCCAGTACAACTACCTCGACCGCCATAACGAGCCGGCGATCGCGCGCGCCAACCAAAAAGGCATGGGCGTCGCCATCATGGGGCCGGTAGCCGGCGGGCGGCTGGTCATGCCAGGCGGAATGATCGTTGACCAGGAAGGCATGCTGGAAGTGAAGACACCCGAGCTGGCGCTGCGCTTTGTGTGGAGCAATCCCAATGTCAGCGTGGCCCTGTCCGGGATGAATACCCTGCCGATGATCGAGGAGAATGCGGCCACCGCGGCCCGGATGGACAGCCTGAGCACCGAAGAATCCGCCGCTGTGCTGCGCCTGCTCGAGCAAAACCAGAAGCTCGCCGACCTGTACTGCACCGGCTGCTCCTACTGCATGCCCTGCCCCAACGATGTCAACATCCCCGAGAACTTCCGCTACATGAACTGGTTCCGCGTGTGGGGTCTTGAAGAACAGGCCAAAGCCGCTTACGCGAAGTTGACCGGCGAAGATGTCTGGACTCCCTGGGGGATGGTAAATGGCCTCAAGGCCGAAGCCTGCCTGCAGTGCGGCGAGTGCGAGCCCAAGTGCCCGCAGAACATCCCCATCATCGACCAGCTGGTCGAGGTGGCGAAGACGCTCGGGCAGGCCTGAACCGTCGTTTCCAAGATCCTGTTTGCGCGGCATGGGCAGCCAGCCGCGCAAACAGGATCAATTCACTCACGGCAGCGGCAGAGGCTCGTCTCCGGTCGGCATGGGCGGGTAGTCGGGGGGATCGATGCCCTGCACCAGGTCGGCAACCTGGACGCACTGGCCGGTTGCCATCGAGCGGTTAGCGGCGATGCCCGTCAGGATCGAATACGCCCCGGCGCGGTGGTCGGCGGCGCGCAGGTATTTATCCGGTTCGCCGGGGACAAAGATATCCTGCAGCAGCAGGCGATCTCCACCGCCGTGCCCGCCTTCTGCCTGCCAGATTTCAACCCCATAGGCCGGCTTGAAGTGTGGATAGATGCGGATATAGGTCCCATCCGACTGGAGCGCGCCGGGCACCGAGCCATCGCCGCTGATATAGACCGTCTCCATCGCCTTGTGCTCCAGCCGACCGCGCGAGCCGTTGAAGGACACCATGTAGCCTTCCCAGGGCATAAAGCTGTTCAGCGAGTATGACAGGATCGCCCCGCTCTGGTAATTGACCACCAGGTTCATCGAGTCTTCGATGTCGATCTGGTCGCTGAAGACGCACCGGTCGCGCAGGTAGCCGTCGTGGTGTTCGTGCTCCAGGTAAGTCTCGCGCAGCCCGGCCCGTTCGCGGATATCGAGGAAGAAAGGACAGCGCGCCGCTTCGGGGCAGTCGAGGCAGCGCTCGGAGCGGTTGGCCAACCCGTAGCGATCGGCCGTCCTGGCGGTATAGAAGCGCCGGCTTCCGGCGGCGAAAACCGCGGTGGGGATGCTCGACAGCCACCAGTTGATCATATCAAAATGATGGGTGGCTTTGTGGACCAACAGCCCGCCCGAGTTCGCCTTGTTGCGATGCCAGCGGCGGTAGTAATCCGCGCCGTGGTAGGTATCCAGCAGCCAGTGAAAGTCGACCGAGTGCACCTCGCCGATGATCCCCGACATCAGCAGGTCCTTCACCTGGGTGCGGGGCGGCGAGTAGCGGTAATTGAAAGTGACCTTCAGGCTACGCCCGGTCCGCCGCTGGGTATCGATGATCCGCTGGCATTTTTCGGCGTCGGTCGTCATCGGCTTTTCGGTGATCACGTCGCAGCCCAGCTCCATTGCCCGGCAGATATAATCGTCATGGTACCGGTCGACGGTGGTCACGATCACCACATCGGGTTGGGTCTCCGCAATCATCTGTTCGAACCGGTCGGCCGGGTAGCCGCGCGGCTGCGCGCCGTGCTGGCGGGCAAATGCCATGCGGCTCTCCAGCCGGCCGGGGTTACTGTCGCACAACCCTACCAGTGCGCTTGTCTCCGCATACAGATCGACCAGGGCATATGAATACATGCCCGACCTGGAACCCAGTCCTACCTGTGCATATTTTTTTCGTTGAATCATGAGGTATCCCTGTTTAGAATGGATAATGAAAGCGCCTGTTGAGCGTGATCTCTGGACGGCGCCTGTCCGGCAAAGGGTTATACCCTTCTCCAGGCTTGAGACGCTGTAGTTATTATACGGCTGATAAGAAACAAGGTAACCGCTCCGCCATAGGGAAAAAGGCTTCTCTCACCCAGGCCGAGCTGTGCCGTAACAAGCACCAATTAACAGGCGGGCGGAAGACATCCTGTTCCAGCACAAGGAAGCCGGCCAGGTAGACACGCAGGGGCTCATCGGCGGCTTCTAACGCGCCCCCGCCGGCCAGGTAAGCCAGGACCGGTTTGAGACAGGACCAGGCGCCAGGCAGGTCGCCCTGCGCAAGCGCTGCCCTTGCCAGCCCGGCAGCCGGTTTAGCCGCCAGGTCCAG
Organism: uncultured Anaerolineaceae bacterium; assembly: GCA_964490575.1. Taxonomy (GTDB): domain Bacteria; phylum Chloroflexota; class Anaerolineae; order Anaerolineales; family Anaerolineaceae; genus DSYU01. The sequence continues at coordinate 12,756 of CAZBDC010000061.1, forward strand.
ATGCTCCAGCGCGCGGCGGATTTTGAGGGCAGCAGAATAAGCGCCGGTGGCCTCGCTGAGCGCGCCACGCGCCAGCAGGCTGTGCCCCATGTAGGTCAGCGCCCTGGCCTCGCCAGAGCGGTCCTCGATCATCTGAGCCAGCCTGTTTGCCTCGTTTGCCGCGCTCTCAGCGGCCGCGAAGTCGCCCAATGCCCCGGTGCATGCGCTCAGGTTGATCAACCCATAGGTTACGTGCAGCGTTTGCCCACCCTCGCGGTTGAGTTGCGAGCTCTGTTCGAGGTACTCCATCGCCAGGCGATATTCACCAAGCAGCCCGGCTACGAAACCCAGGTTTCCCAGCGCCATCCCTTCCCGTGAGCGATCGCCGGTCTGGCGGGCAGTGCCGTCAGCCATCTCATATTGGCCCATGTCCCCGGCACATAAGGCCTGCCGCAGCAAGATCTCGACCTGTGCGTCAACTTTTTCGAGCGCCGGGCGCAAGACTTCCAATGCTTGCAGATCATGCTGCCGCTCGCCATGAGCCCCCATCGCCTCATCGATTCCCTCGCGCGCCAGCAGCGGCTCGCAGCGTTCTTCAATATCCGATTCTGGTGTCAACGCCAGCGCACGGCCAAGGTAATCGCTGGCCAAACTGTTCTGGTAAGCGTCACGGGCAGCTTCGCCCGCCAGGCGCAGGTAGCGGATGTCATTCAGCCTGGCCCAGATCCCCTGCTGTTCGGCAGTGGCAACCTCCGCCAGTTCCTCCAGGCTGTCTCTCGAAGTACAACAGGGCAGGCCGGGTCTACCCGGGCAGCCAACACACGCATCAGGTAAGGCAGGCCGGCGAATCCTCGTCTAGCTGGTGGATATCCTCCAGAACCAGCACCGCTGGCGCGCGCTGGCTCTCGGCCCGCAGCAGGGCCGCCAGGGCAATCAAGGTATTGTTATAGCGGCCCTGCGCGTCGAGCTGCTCGTAGAGCGAGTCAGCCCAGCGCAGCCCGACCAGCGCGCCCAGGAACGAGCGCGTGCGGTCAATCTCCTCGGCCAGGTGGCCCTCTGTCTCGGCAATCAGAGCATCCTGCTTGTGATTAAAACCACGCTTGCTGTCCACCTCGCTCTGTGCCTCGTTGATCCCGAAATAACGTCGCAGCCAGTACACGAAGGGATTAAATGGCTGGCGCACAATCTTGAACAGGGGCTCCCTAAAAGATGAGCAGGTTGGTGCCTTTGTCGCCAAAGTCCAGCCGGCTAATCACCCCGCCATACATTCTTTGCAGCGCAAACACAGCGCCCAAGAAGGCCTGCAGTTGGGATTCGGTGAACGCAGGAGCCAGGCAGACCAACAGATTCACCACGTGGCGGAATTCCCCGCTAATTTTCAGGTCGATCACCTCCGCCGGGTAGAATTGGGCCAACACCCGTCGGTCGATGGGTGCTGGCTGGGTCTGTCTCCGTGCTGCAGGCAGGGCAATTTGTCCAGCCTGGGCCTGCTGCTGCGCCAACACGCTATTGTCGATCGCCGGCCCCTTGAAGTAATAGACACCCTGGTAGTCGTTGGCCGTGATTATCCCCCACTGAACTGCCCCCTCCGCCAGCCCCACCCGGGCCTCAACCTGGACCTGTTGGTACGGCGTAGAAATGTTCCCAAGGCGGGCAATCTGTTCCTGGATGCTTCAGGCAGCCGCCAGCGCGCGCAGCGAGCCATCGCGTGTGTCTTCATCCAGCGGAAACAACGCGGTGAGTGAGTCGCCCGCCGAGGAAGCCACGAAACCACCCTGAGCAAAGATGCAGTTGATAACCGGGTCGAAGACGGCCCGCATCACCTGCGTCATAACCTCCGCACCATGCTGTCCATGCACCATCAACGCGTTGGTGATCGAAGAAAATCCAGAAATATCCAGGAATAGCCCGGCTGCCTGGAACTGCCCGCCGGCTTCCCCCTTCAGGTAACAATCCTGGATAGATCCCGGAACGAGTGGGTGCATGAAGGATATTGTAACCTTACTTCGCCTTCAGCAATTCTGGAAGCATCCCCAGCAGCTTCGTAATTCCATCGAGGTCCTCTACCCGTTCCACCGGCACAAACAGCCACTGGTGCCCGAACTCTTCATAGTAATGCGACCTGTGGAAAACCTGCCCCACCAGCGGGCCAAATTCCGCCAGGTGCTCTTTCACATGCTGGTACCCGGACCGGTAAAGGATCATCCGGACCGTCATCCCGCTGTTTTGGACAACCAGGCCGCACAGATCTCGCCCGCCGCGAACGCTGTCGTAGTTGACTGCCCACATCCCATGCTGGATCGAGCGGAACTCGACCGCCGGGGCATAGCCATGGAAACCGGACAGAAAGCGGACCAGGGCCTGCCAGGCTCTGGCAGCCGGTTCTGGCAGATTCGCCAGGATGGCGGGCGCGTCGGGGGGCAGGTCGAGGGCCGGCTTTTCGCGGGACACAGTGGAGTGGGGATTGACCCGCAGGAAGCGCTCATAGGCAATCTTCGGCGTGTTACTGCGACCGGCAGCCTGGACGACCAGCACGCGCAGCGCTGGAGCCAGCGCGAAGCGCAGCCGGATCTGATCGCTCGCCCGCAGCTTGCCGCGAATCGACCAGGCCTCGCCCACCCGGTACTCGACCGGCATATCCAGCCGGCCGAGCAGCGTCAGCATCTCCTCCGGGCGCGGGAACTTGAGCCGCGAAAGAAATTCCAACCTATCCAGCGTCAGGGAGGGGACCGGGCCTTTCCGGTCCAGCCGGCCGCCCTCCCCAAACGCCCAAAGCGTCTTCTGGGTGCGCTCCAGCACCTTGCCCTGCTCGCTCTCCGCAATCCCTTGCTCGCATGCAGCCAGGCGAAAGCTCGCGTAATAATCCATCATCCGGGCATGCAGCGCACTGAGATCTGGGTCTGCTGGCGGAAAGACCGGCAGGTTGGTTGTAATGTTGCGGATGATCTGCTCAATGGAAGAAGTACCATCAGGCATTCGTTTGCCTCCTCACCATACATTGCCAGGTGACCAGGGACAATTCTATTTTACAACACCTGCGCCAGCCCAATTCGATACTGGGGTCACCAGTTTACGGATCAGATTGCTTACACTCACTTTTCAATTCTCAAGAAGAATTGTGAAATCCGGGGATGGTTGTACAATATATAGGGAAAGATTGTGCCGCCCCATGCGAAAGCCGCATATTGTTGGGGGTGAAGGTCAACGATGGAGAAAAACTGTTAAAGCCGGAAAAATCTTTCTATGATGTGAAATGGCGCCCCGAAATTTATTGATCGATCGCAGTGTTACGCAGAGAATCCCTGAGAACCAGCTTTCAACCCTTCTCAGGGTCAGCAGCGCTTTGGCTTCCTCGCTGGACCTTGGGGTAGTCTTGCAAACCGCCATAAAGAGCGCGGTAGAGGTACTGGGGTTAGAGACCGGGGCCATCTACCGGTTGGAAGACCACCGCCTGTTCCTTGGCGCCACCACACCACCATTGGATCCTGAACTGTACTTCCTGCGTGACCACCCCGAAGCGCTTGAAGACCACCCGCACCTGCAGAATGCCCTCACCGGCAAGCAGCCGGTGTACCTGGTCGACGCAGAAACAGCCGAGCTTTCCCCGGCCGAGAAAACAATCCGGGACGCCCGCCATCTTAAATCGATCCTCTACATCCCACTTCTCCTGGAAGACCAGGCCATTGGCGCAATGATCGTTGGTACGACCCGCCAGGTTCACAAATTCGCCCCCTATGAGATTGACCTGTGCCGCATCCTATCCTACCAGGTCACGCTGGCGGTCGCTAACGCCCGGCTGTACAAATCCATCCAGCAATCGCACTTCGATCTAACCCACTCGTATGATGACACCCTCCTGGGCTGGTCACTGGTCCTGGAAATGCGCGACCAGGATACGCAGGGCCACACCCAAAGGGTTACCCGGCTGACGCTCGACCTGGCGCGTAAAATGGGGCTATCCGAGCCTGAACTGGCCCACATCCGGCGCGGAGCGATGCTGCACGACATCGGGAAAATGAGCATCCCAGACACAATTCTGAAAAAAAATGGCCCACTGACCGAAAACGAATGGACCATTATGCGCCAGCACCCCGTGCTGGCCCACCAGTTCTTGAGCCAGATCAACTATCTCGCTCCCGCGTTGGACATTCCCTACTGCCATCACGAAAAATGGGACGGCAGCGGCTATCCCCGCGGCTTGAAAGGCGAGGAAATCCCGCTGGCAGCGCGCATCTTTGCCGTGGTGGATGTCTACGATGCGCTGACCACACAGCGCTATTACCGCCCTGCCTGGCAGAAAGAGGAAGCCATCCAGTACATCCGCAAGCAGGCGGGGACCCATTTTGACCCGCGAGTGGTTGAGGTCTTTTTGGATGGCCTGGTCGGGGCGCTCTAAACCGAGAAACACAACGCCCTGGACAAAGCTACGATTTTTACGTCAGGTCGCCTGGACCAGGTTGGTAATCCAGCGCCGTGAGAGGAAACGCCAGAAACCAATCCCCAGCTTCACCGCCTCCTCAGCGACGACCATCAGGTAAACCTGGTAAACCGGCAGGCCAAGCACCAGCCCACCCAGCAGCGCCAGGGGAACGCCCACCAGCCAGACCGAACCGGCGTCCAGCACCAGGCAGAAGCGCGTATCACCACCGGCTCGCAGCACGCCAATAAACACCACCAGATTGGTGGTGCGGATCCACAGGGCCAGGCCCATCACCCGCAAGATGTTGCGCGCGTTCAGGGCCGCCTGCTCAGACATATTATAGAAACCAAGGATCGGCTGAGAAGCGACCAGGATTACCAGTCCCACCAGGATCGCCCCGCTGAGGGTCAGCAGCAGCGATTGACGCGCCGAGGACATGGCATACTCCTCGTCACCTGCCCCGATCCGGTTACCAATCAGGATCCCGGTCGCATCGGCAATTCCCATGAACAAGACAAAAGCCAGGTTTTCGATCGAGGAAGCCACGTTAACCGCCGCAATCGCTTCCGTTCCAATCCGTCCATAGACCATGTTGTAGGTCGTCACACCCAGCGACCACAACATTTCATTGAACAGCACCGGCAGAGAGGTCTTAAGAACACGGGCCAGGAATTCGCGCGAGAAGCTGGTCATCTCCCCAATCCGCGCAGCTGGCGGCAGCTTGCGAACATAAACAACAGTCAGGATCGCGATCATTTCAACCGATCGAGCGATCAACGTGGCGATCGCCGCGCCTTCCACCCCCAGGGCCGGCAGGCCAAAGTGTCCCAGGATCAGCCCGTAGTTGAGCAATGTCTTCAGGCTGAGCGCGGCAATGCTGACTGCCATCGGTACGCGAACGTGACCGGTGCTGCGCAAGACCGAGGAATAGGCAAACGTGACCGCGGTGATGCAGTAACTCCAGCCGACAATGCGCAGGTAGCTGGCGCCAGCGGCGATCACAGACGGGTCCTGGGTGTAAAAACTCAACACCGGGCGCGGTAGAAACAGGGCCAGCCCGGTGAAGAGCAGGCTGCCAGACAGGCCAATCATCAGCCCAATCCCCAGCACTTTCCGAATGCTGGTCACGTCGCGTTTGCCCCAAAACTGAGCGGTGAACACACCAACGCCGCTGTAAGCGCCGAAAAGCATTAAAATCATCAGGGAAAACACCTGGTTGGCCAACCCCACCGAAGCGATCGAAACCTCGCCAAGCTGGCCAATCATGGTAACATCGATCACGTTTAGCAGGGAAGAGACGAAGTTCTGCGCGATGATGGGCAGGGCAATGCGGAACAGGGCTGCGTAGTAAGTGCGATCGTTGAACATGACGTGATTTTACCAGCCTGCAAGGTAGAATGAGAAAATGTTAAGAATAAAGAAAAAGTCTTGCTAAAAGCCCAAAACCGGGTATAATTAAATTGTCATCGGCCAGAGTGCCCCCCTCACTCTGGCCGGTGATATTTAACAGGGTTTGAACGGGCTGCCAGGGAGTCTCCATGCCTACCGACGACCGCACCTATTGGCTTTCGATCCTCCAGCGCCTGGCGGAGCCAGTGCTTGAGAACCTTGCCCGCCGCGAGCTGAAAACCCGCATGCCGGTGGTGTTCAAACCGGGCGGGGTGGAGCCGCGCGATGCCTACGCTCACCTGGAGGCCCTGGGCCGCCTGCTGATGGGCATGGCCCCCTGGCTGGAGTGCCGGGGACTGCAAGACGATGAGGAGGCGCTGCGCCTGCGTTACGCTGACCTGGCCCGCCAGGCCATCCAGGCCGGCGTCGACCCGGCATCGCCGGACTACATGACATTTTCTACCGGGCAGCAGCCAATTGTCGATGCAGCATTCCTGGCCCAGGCCCTCCTGCGCGCGCCGGTCGAACTGCTGGACAAGCTCCCCGCCCTGACCCGCCGCCAGTTGGCAGATGCCCTGCGAGCCACCCGCACCCGCAAGCCTCATTTCAACAACTGGCTGCTCTTTGCGGCCATGATCGAAACCGCCCTTTATCGGATGGGTGAAGACTGGGATCGGATGCGCATCGACTACGCCCTGCGCCAGCACGAGCAGTGGTACCTGGGCGACGGCGTCTATGGCGACGGGCCGGAATTTCATTGGGATTACTACAATGGTTTCGTGATCCAACCCATGCTGCTGGAAATTCTCTCGCAAGTCGGCCAATGGGATGCAGTCTGGTCGGCGGCATTGCCTGCCGTCCAGACGCGCGCCCGACGCTTTGCCGAGATCCAGGAACGGTTGGTCGCACCGGACGGGTCTTTCCCTCCGGTTGGGCGCTCGCTGTCCTACCGTTTCGGCGCCTTCCAGGTTCCAGCCCTGCTGGCCTGGCAGAGAGAGCTTCCCCCCACCCTGCCACCTGCCCAGGTTCGCGGCGCGCTGACCGCCGTCATTCACCGCACCATGGACGCGCCCGGCACCTTCGACGAGCAAGGCTGGCTGCGCATTGGCCTGTGCGGCCACCAGCCGGGGCTGGGTGAAATTTACATTTCCACCGGCAGCCTCTATCTATGCGCCGCCGGGCTGCTTCCGCTCGGCCTGCCCCCCCAGGATGAGTTCTGGTCTGGCCCCGACCTGCCCTGGACGAGCCGCCGCATCTGGGCCGGGGAAGATTTACCCACGGACCACGCGCTATAATAAAAAGCGCCTGTTTTGCTTTATAGAAGGCAAAACAGGCGCTTTTTTATTTACTCCGCTTCCCGGTCCTTGTCCGAAGGAAAGGGGTCGTTATCGTAGCGGTAGTCGAGAAAGGGGACTTCCTGTTGGAGCAGCGCCAGCTCAACCTGGGCCTGCTGGGCGGTCTCGGGCCAGGCAGATAGGTGAGCGATCTCAAGTACGCTGTCCAGCAGTCGCTGGCATTCGGCCAGCAGGATCCGGTCGGCTGAGCGCCCGTTCATTCCCGCCGCAGGCAGAAGACTCCCTTTCTGAGCCGCGCGTTTGAGATGCGGGTGGCGGTTGAGCGCCTGCTGCAGGTCGCTGCTGCCAGGCAGGTAAGCCTGCGAGACCAGCACCTTGATATGGTTTAACAGGTGATCAATTGCCAGGGCAAGCGTCCCATCATAGACCTCGATGGCCTCCTGGACGTGGAAGACATCCAGCGAGACATCGCTGTCGGCATTACCGTCTGGCGAGATACGCGTGATCGGCATGATTGATTCTTATCCTGCACCTTCCAATATAATTCACGCAGCTTATCCGGCGACAACTCCGGCTACCGGATCATCGCCAAACAGGTCCGCGCCCTTGATCAGCGTCCGCAGGTCGACTCCTCGGGCAGCGCGGGTGATCACCGGCAGATCCTTAACGGCCAGGCGCAGGCGCTTGCTCCGGGCAGAGAAGATATCGACGTCCCCCGACTCGCTTTCCGTGACCGCGAATCCGCTCACCAGACCGGTCGTCCCGGTCACCTTCCAGAGCTGCACGCCCTGCCCGCCGCGCCCCTGAACGGGGAACTCGCTGAGTGCAATGCGTTTGACATGGCCATGTTCGGTCACAGCGATGGCAAAGCCTTTCTTGATCGCCTTGGGCTCGACAATTGCCCCACCAATGATGGCGTCATCCAGCTTCTTAATCGCTGCCACACCCTTGGCAGTCGGTGTAGCCTGTGGATTTACTGTCTTCGCCTCAAAGCGCAGTGCGCGCGGGGTGGTCTCGGCTGAACCCGAGGTCACCACAAAGATCTCCGCCGCCTCCGAGACGATGGCGCCCAACAAAACTTCGTCCCTGTCATCCTCCAGTCCGATCACCTGGGCCCAATTCCCCTCGGTGCGCCCGTTGAGATCTTCCACATTCATCCGCTTCACGCTGCCGGCGCGCGTGACCATGACCACCTTACTGCCTGGACGGACCACGCCGGTTCCAATGATGCGCTCACCACGCTCCAATCCAAGCTCGCCAAAGGTCGCCTGAAGCTTGATCCGTCCGGCGTTGCTCTTCCACAGACGGCCCTTATTGGTAATCAGCGCCACCGACTCTTCCGGTTCAACCGACACCCGCACCAGCGGGAACTCGACCGCACGGGTCGTGGCTTTGCCGCGCGTGGCAGTCGTGTCGCGATAGCCTTTCAGGTTCGTGCGCTGGATTCCGGCCTGGCTGACCAGCACCAGCTGGGTCTCGGTCGGCACAACCAGATCGGCTACCGTGACACGTGCCTGGTGGCCCTCTTCGGAGTCCACGATCACCGTGCGGCGCGGGTCAGCAAAGCGGACCTTAATCTCCTGGGTTTCCTCGATCACCACCGCCAGGCGGCGCTCTTCTGAAGCCAGGATCGCCTTCAAATCCTTGACCCGCAGCATCAGCTCGCTGCGCTCGTCTTTGAGCTTCTTCTGTTCCAGCGAGGCCAGGCGGCGCAGCGGCATATCGAGGATCGCCTGGGCCTGGATCTCGCTCAGCTTGAAGCGCTTGATCAGGTTAGCCCGGGCAGTTTCGGTGGTTTGTGATTTACGAATGGTTTCGATGACCGCATCGATATTACTGAGCGCCTTCAGCAGCCCATCCAGAATGTGCAGGCGTGCTTCGGCGCGTTCCAACTCATAACGCGAGCGGCGGGTGATCACCCGCAGGCGGTGCTTGATAAATTCGACCAGCATGTCGGCCAGGGTCAGGTTCTTGGGGCTGGCCTTGCCGTCCTCGTCAACCACCAGCGCCAGCGCATTATACGACAGGCTGGTGCGCATGGCGGTATAGCTGAGCAGGCGCTCGAGCACGTCTTGCGGATCGGCGCCACGTGCCACCTCGAAGACCACGCGCATCCCGTTGAAGTCCGACTCGTCACGCACGTCGGTGATCCCGGCAAAGCGCTCGCGGCTGGCAGCGATCCGTTCCAGAATGGTCGATTTTTGCACCTGGAAAGGCAGCTCAGTGACAATAATTTCGGCCTTCCCGCCGCCGATATCCTGGATATCAGCCTTGGCCTGGCATACCAGGGTCGAATTGCCGGTCTGGTACGCCCGCTCAATCATGTCGACGTTTTTCCCATCTGCGCCGGCCCGGTACCGGTAGAGCAGCCCGCCGGTCGGCAGGTCTGGGCCAGGGATGAGCTTAATCAGGTCGGCCACTTTGACCTTATCGCGTTTCGTCCAGCTCTTTGCCAGGAATACGACCGCGTCGCACACCTCGCCCAGGTTGTGGGGCAAAATGTTGGTGGACATGCCCACCGCAATGCCTGCCGCGCCATTGACGACCAGGTTGGGGATGCGGGTCGGCAGGACGCTCGGCTCGCGTAACGAGCCATCGAAGTTGGGCCGCCAGTCGACCGTATCCTTGTCCAGGTCCGCCAGCATGGACTCGCCCAGGCTGGACAGGCGCGCCTCAGTATACCGCATGGCAGCCTGGCTGTCACCATCAATCGAGCCAAAGTTACCCTGCCCGTCGATCAACGGAGCGCGCATGGTGAAATCCTGGGCCATGCGCACCATCGCGTCGTAGACTGACTGGTCGCCGTGCGGGTGGTACTTGCCCAATACCTCGCCCACCACGCGGGCCGACTTGCGGTGCGGGCTGTTAAAATTCAAGTTCATGTCGCCCATGGCGTACAGGATGCGGCGCTGAACGGGCTTCATCCCGTCGCGGACATCCGGCAGGGCCCGGTCCAGGATCGTCAGGACCGCATAGCGCCGGTACGACTCTTCCATATAACGATCCAGGGGCTGCTCCCGGATCGTAGATTCACTTCCGTTGTTTTCCAGCGTGGCCATACCTGCTTCCCTCTCTTCGTGAGCCGGGTTTCGAAGCCCGGCGGCTCCATTATTCTTCTGCCGTCCAATCGACCTTCATCAGCCACTGCTTGCGCGGGCCAACATCGGCACCCATCAACTGCTCGATCAGTGCGCGGGTGCGGTGAACATCCTCAATGGTCATGCGAACGTCGCGCTGGGCGAAGTCTTCGACTTCCAGCAGGCGTTCAGCCGGAGACGGGACCGGCTTACCGTTGGTTTTGCTATTTTCTCGGGTGCGCCTGGCCGGTTTTGCGCCCCCCGCGCCGGGGATAACAAAGACAGTTTCACGCAGTTGTTCGGGATTCATCTCACCCAGCCCCTTGTAACGCTGGACGGTGATATTGTTTCCCCCCCACTCCTGTTCGATATCCTTGCGTTCCTCATCCGAGTAGGCATAGCGGGTTTCTTTATTCTTGCTGTTGCGAACCTGGTAAAGCGGCGGGCGAGCGATGAAGAACCGGCCTTCTTCGATGATCGGGCGCATCACCCGCCAGAAGAGGGTCGCCAGCAAGGTCGCGATGTGGCTGCCGTCCACATCGGCGTCGACCAGGACCGAGATGCGCCCGTAGCGCATCTGTGATACATCGCAATCGCCGCCCACCCCCGTGCCAACCGCCGCGACGATGGCGGCGATCTCGCGGTTCTTGAGGATCTCGTTGATATTCATCTTCTCCACATTGGGGATCTTACCCCGCAGC
>CAZBDC010000061.1:23626-27286 GCA_964490575.1 uncultured Anaerolineaceae bacterium
CCCGCAGCGGGAGAATGGCATGGTAGCGCGAATCGCGTCCCTGCTTGCACGAACCGCCGGCCGAATCGCCTTCGACCAGGTACAGCGCGGTATGGTCGAGCGGCACGACCGGGCTGCCGCCGCGGCGCTGGACATCGGCCAGCTTGCCTAGTACGAACTCCCCTGCATCCATAGCCGACTTCTTAATCACCAGTTTACGCGCCTGGGCAGCGGCTTCGCGCCCGCGCGCTGCCGCCAGGGCCTGGTTAACGATCAACCGACCGACCGGCATGTTCTTTTCCAGGTAATCGATCATGAAGCCGTAGGTCGTCGAAAGGACCGGGCCGTGGACTTCGGGGCTGGTCAGGCTCTCCTTGGTCTGCGAGAGGAACTGGGGCGTGCCGGTCATGGTGATCTTGACGATGGCAGTCAGGCCAAGCAGGGCATCATCGCCGCGCACGTCCTCCTCGCCTTTGATCAGTTTCTTGGACGTGGCAAACTGCTTGACTGCCTTGGTCAGCCCCGCCTTGAAAGCCGCCACGTGCGTGCCACCCAGCGGGGTCGGGATCGCGTTGACAAAAGAGTAAATCTGGGTTTCCTCGCCGGCATACTGGATGGCTACCTCTACCTCGACCGCGCCCTTGTCCTTCCCTGCTTCCGTGTCAATCACCAGCTTGTCTTTGAAGATGATCGGTTTATGGAGCGTGTCGAGACCTTCGTTGAGATATTCGATATAGTCGACCAGGCCATTTTTCGAGAAATAGGACCGCTTTTCGGGCTCAGTCTGGCGGTAGTCGGTAAATTCGATGCGCACCCCCGGGTAAAGGTGTGAAATCTGGCGAAAACGGGTGTCCAGGCGCTCAGCATCCCACGGCACAAATGTATCTGGGGTGGGCCATTCCATGTCTTTAGAGAACCAGGCCCGGTGGGGGCGGAAGTGGAAGATCGTCCCGCTAGCCTGCTTGGGCTCGGCGTTAACCTTGATCTTCTTGCCCTTCACCTGCAGCGCTGTGGCCACATCTCGCCGGTCCAACACCAGTTCAGTCTCTTCATTGATCTCGCCCACCTTTTCGCCGGTCGCGTCAAAGATCTCGACCGCAGTGACGGGCAGGCCGCCATTTTCGAACCGCTGGCGAAAGACCAGGCCGTAGCGGCGGACTTCCACTTCCACGTACTCAGAAAAAGCATTGGTAGTCTTCAGGCCGATGCCATGCAAACCGCCGGAACTGCTGTAAGCCGAATCGTCACCCCCGAACTTACCGCCCGCATGCGGCTTGAGCATCACCTGGGTCAGGGCGCTCATCCCGCTGTCAGGTTTATACTCGACCGGGATGCCCCGACCGTCATCATCCACCGTCACGGCGCCGTCTTTTTCAATGATCACCAGGATGCGTGAAGCGAAACCCGCCATGGCCTCATCGACCGCGTTGTCGAGCACCTCCAAAAGGATGTGATGTAGGCCGTGCAGGTTGTTATTACCGATATACATGCCCGGGCGCCGGCGAACGGCCTCCAGGAACTCAAGTTCAACGATCTGTTCCGCGCTGTATCTCACTGCCATCTGCTCGTGATCTCCATCATTACTCGTGTCGTGCGCCCTCGCATGAAATGCCAGTGTAAGTGGACGATTCAGGCGCCAGCGGCGCTGCCGTGAAATCCGCAAAATTATCGCCTGTGCTATACGCGGCGCAAACTGCGCCTATAGAACAATTGTACTACAAACACCCCTCAGTACGCAACAGGGAAAAATTCGTCGTCACCGGTGCGTTCTTGCATACACCGGGCAGGCATCGATCCTGCCGGGAACCTCAAAAGAGGCTGCATAACCAGCCATAAATTATAACAAGATCCCCGTTTTCCGACCAGTCAGGCGGTCGCCTCAGCCAGGCTGGCTCAACGGCCTTGCACCCAGCCCAGCCAATCCTCCTGCAACTGCTGAAGGGTGGTCCCTAACGAACCCAGGCCGCTGGCCAGGTCCTGCTGGTAGATTGCCTTCACCTTCTCGGCTCCGTAAGCCTCGAGCAGGTAGCATACAACCGACCCAGACTGCGCGTACGCCACCTCAGGATCCTGTTCAAACCACCTGTCTCCGGAGAGCTGTTCGAACGAAAGCCAACGCTGGCTTTCAACCAGTTCGCGTCCCACCTGGCGGTAATCATACCCTCGCTGGTCCAGGCAGACTGCTAGCCCCTCACCCAGCAGCGCCTCCTGCGGCTCGCCAATCGTATGCGCGGAGATCACATGAGTCATCTCATGCCCCAGCGACTGGTGATCGTCCGGCGCAGTCCAGATCGAGTGGACTTCATTCAACCAGTTAATCGCGAAGCCCGAATGGCGCGCGGTCGAATGGTAAAGCGCTGTCTCAGACGGATAGAGGATCATATGTACCCGCGGTGCATTCCCTGCCACAGCTAATTGATCCACCACCGCCGCATAGGCAGCCTCATGGTCACGCGCGATCCCGGCGATGCTCTTCTCAATCCACGAGCCTTTTGGGAAAGAAAAGCTGAGCGGTCCGCCTTCGTACACGCCCCATTCCGCGTAAGGAGGCGCATCCTCGAATTCCACCCACGTGAAGCTGTTCAGCACCTGCTCAAAATCCGCCCGGCGCTGCTCAAAGCGCTCTGGCGCGGCAAACCCTGAGATCACCAGACCAACCCGGTTATACACCAACCCGACAACTAACGAGCGCTCGGGCTTTTCACGCCAGGTGTAAGAGACGTCAGCTCGCACGGCGGGCAGCCCACCCACCAACACCGCTTCGCGGCCCAGTTCCTTGTAGCCGGTCACGTTTTCTTGCAGCCCAACCAGGTAATCGGCCAGCAGGCTCTCAGCGGAGGCGTATTTGATGCGCAGGTCAACCGCCAGGCAGCCCTCGGCCGCCTCTCCGGCGCACAATTCCTGGTGGTCCTCGTCGCCCGATTCGGTCCAGTTCTGTGGAACTTGCAGGTGAAAGAAACCGCCCAACCCCTGCACCTGTTTCCAGCCGACCGGCGGCCCTGGTTGCTGGCTATCTTCCTCAGGCGCATCTTCGGGCACGTTTTCCGGCTCTTCTTCTGCGTATTCACCGTCTTCAAACGCCCCTTCTAGCTCAGCCTCCAGAGTCTCTTCGAAGCCGGCAATCTCCGGAGCGTCGTTTACTGACTGCCCGGCGCCCTGGCTGAACAACATGCACGCACCGCTAAGCAAGGCAGCGATCGCCATCGCTGCACTGATCCATCCCCGGTGGTTGTTCATATTCCCTCCTGGCTTGAAACCGAGTTGTATCTCTCCCGCGCGTGGTTATTGATGTAAATATCTTATAGCACAATACACTTGAATGCAACAGAATTTTTTTCTGCATCCCAGATCCATTTTCCACAGCATGATACACCGGCAAACCAGACGGCTGGATACCATCCAAATTGTATCCAGGGTAAGGGGTTGTCCGAAAAGTATTTGTTTAGAGTTTACCCCCCATATATGGGGGGTAAACTCTAAAAATCCTTTATTTACCGGCAGGAGGCTGTCCAAACGCGCCTTTTGGACAGCCTCTTACCCTGGTATTTCCTGGTGAGAATTTCCCGGCCACTTAATTGGTGCTGACGATATCCAACCCCGGGTTGGCAGCCTGTTGGCTCAGACTGCTGAAATTGAATACGTTAGGGATATCCCGTTTTCCCGGCAGGCCTGTATTTCCAC
>CAZBDC010000062.1:0-27022 GCA_964490575.1 uncultured Anaerolineaceae bacterium
CCCCCCCACCCTATCCTACACTCTTTCCCTACACGACGCTCTTCCGATCTTCGTGGACGGCCCTTGTGCGGGAATTCGTCCCGGTCCCGCTCCTTCGCAATGACAGCTCGCTGGCGCTCGCGCTTCGGCGCACAGGATAAACCCGCGATGACCACCATGAACCCTGACATCCTCACTCAACTCACCATCCCGGCCCAGACCAAAATCGTCCTGCTGGTGATGGATGGGCTGGGCGGGCTGCCGCTGGGGCCGGGCGGGCTGACCGAGCTGGAAACGGCCCGCACGCCCAACCTCGACGCGCTGGCGGCCCGCTCGATCCTGGGGCTGAGCCAGCCGGCCGGGCCGGGCGTCACGGTCGGCAGCGGGCCGGGCCACCTGGCCCTGTTTGGCTACGACCCGTTCCAATACGAGATCGGGCGCGGGGCGCTGGAGGCGCTGGGGGTCGATTTTGAGCTGGGGCCGGATGACCTGGCGGCGCGCGGCAACTTCTGCACCCTGGCCGAAGACGGCTGCATCAGCGACCGCCGGGCCGGGCGCATCCCCACCGAGGACGCCCGCGCCCTGGCCGGGCTGCTGCGGACCATCCGCGCGCCGGGGGCCGAGTTCTTCGTCGAGCCGGTCAAAGAGCACCGCTTCGCTTTCGTGGCGCGCGCGCCGGGGCTGGGCGACGCGCTGACCGACAGCGACCCGCTCCAGACCGGCGCGCCGCCCCTGCCGGTGCGCGCGCTGGATGATCGCTCCGAAATGGCCGCCGCGCTGGTGAACGACTTCATCACCCAGGCCAACCGCCTCCTGGCGGGCCGGCGCCCGGCCAACGGCATCACCCTGCGCGGCTTCAACCGCTTCCCGCCGCTGCCCACCTTCGCCGAACGCTACAGGCTGCGGGCCGCCTCCATCGCGGTCAACGGCATGTACCGCGGCGTCTCGAAGCTGGCCGGGATGCAGGTGCTGCCGCTGGCCGGCCCGTCGATCGCGGACGAGTTCGCCGCGCTGGAGCAGTCCTGGCCCGGCTACGATTTCTTCTACCTGCACGTCAAGCAGACCGACACGTGCGGCGAGAGCGGCGACTTCGCCGGCAAGGTGCGGGTGATCGAGGAAGTCGACGCGCTGCTCCCGCGCCTGATGGCCCTGCAGCCGGACGTGGTCATCGTCGGCGGGGACCATTCCTCGCCGGCCGTGCTGCGCTCGCACAGCTGGCACCCGGTCCCCACCCTGATCTATGCGCCCACGGCCCGCGCGGACGGCATCGCTGCCTTTGGCGAGCGCGCCTGCGCCCGCGGCAGCCTGGGCGTGCTGCCCGCCACTCACATCCTGCCCATCGCGCTGGCTCATGCCATGCGCCTGGCAAAATATGGAGCCTGACCCACGTGAAAAGCCTTTTTGACCCGCAAAGCTTCTCGGCCCGCCTGTACGAGATCCTGGCGCGCCTCAACCCCGGCGTGGCCGAGCTGGCCCCGTATGAATTCCGCTACTGCCTCGCCAACCTGCTGCCCCCGGCGGGCTGGGAAGCGGTGGCCTGCGAGCCGGCCGCGGCGATCGAGGAGCGCGTCAACCGGCGCGCTTTTTACGACGCGATCCAGATCAAGCCGCGCGCGGGCGGGGCGATTGTGCTGGATGAGACCATCCTGAACCTGACGCGGATGCTGCTGGTCGGGCTGGTGACCGGCGACTACGCGCCGGAATGGGTCGACCGGCATTTTTACTTCGACCTGCGCGGGTTCTTCTTCCTCCACCGCACCACCTACTTTACCGGTGCCGTGCTGGCGCACTTCGGCGGCGCGCCCTTCCGCCAGTTCGAGCGGCGCCAGGCGCAGTTCGCCGGCTGGCAGTCGGTCGGCTACCAGGATTTCATGGCCGCCAACGCCGAGGTGGACGGGCTGTTCATCGAATGCGTGCAGAAGCTGGTCGCCGCGCGGGGCACGCCGGTGGTGCTGGCCATCGCCGGGCCGACCGCGGCGGGCAAGACCGAGATCGTCGAGCGCCTGTCGGAGGCGCTGGCCCGCTCCGGCCGCAGCGTGACCTCCATCGAGCTGGACAACTTCCTGACCGACCGCGAATACCGCGAGGCGCAGGGCATCTTCACCCAGGGCAAGCAGGCCCTGCACTTCGACCTGCTCGTGCGCGCCCTGCAGGAGATCTGCCAGGGCCAAACCATCCGCATCCCGCGCTACGATTTCGTCTACGCCACCTCCAGCCACGACCTGCAGGGCCGGCTCAAGCCCGGCTGCACGCCGATTGAGATCGCCCCGGCCGACACGATCTTCATCGAGGGCAATTTCCCCTTCCTGATCGAGGAGATCGTCCCGCTGATCGGCATCAAGGTGGTCTACCTGACCGACGACCCGGTGCGGATGAAGCGCAAGTGGAAGCGCGACATCGACTACCGCAAGAAGTACGACCCCAACTACTTCCGCAACCGCTATTTCAAGGACCAGTTCATCATGGCCGAGATCGCCTACCGGCCGCAGCTCGAGGTGTGCGACCTGTGCGTGGATACGACCGGGGCGGCGCTGTGGGCCGCGCCGGAGGTGGCCCGCATGCTCCATGCAGCGCTGCGGTCGGGCGAATAGTGTCAAAAGTCATCTTGTATTTGGGCTGCCTTTTCGGTATGATTATCAAATGTAAGCCATCTTTCAATTTTAAAAAAAATGAAAGTCTAAGAAGGCTCCCATGAGCGCTGATTCCCGGAATGAGCTGGACTTTGACCGGCTGTTTGCCGCCTGCCAGGCCGATTTCACCAAGAGTGAAAGGCGCATCGCCGACTTCCTGCGGCGCAACATGGACGAGGCGGCTTTTCTGCCGGCCGGGGAGATCGCCCAGCGCCTGGAGATCAGCGAGGCCACCATGGTGCGCTTCGCCCGCACGCTGGGCTTCGAGAGCTACCCGGCCCTGCGCGAGGCGCTGCAGCGCAGCTTCCGCCAGCGCATGACCCACTCGGCCCGCCTGCGCGGGCGGCTGAACGACCTGCGCAAGACCGGCGACATCTTCGAGCAGCTGGTCGCCTCGGAGGTCGAGACCCTGACCCAGGCGCTGCGGACGGTGGACCGCGCGGCGCTCGAGGCGGCGGTGGCGCTGCTCAAGGACCACCGCCGCATCTTCGTCTTCGGGCTGGGGCCGTCGCTTTCGCTGGTCGACCAGCTTCAGATCCGCCTGACGCGCACCGGCCGCCAGGTGATCGCGCTGGACACCTCCGGGCAGGAGCTGATCGAGCCGCTGCTGCTGATGGAGCCCGGCGACCTGCTGTTCGCAATCGCCTTTTTCAACCTGACCCCGGCGCTCGAGCTGGTGCTGGAGCACGCCAACCGGCTTCACACCCCGGTGGTGCTGCTGACCGACACGCTCGGCCCGCTGGTGGGGGAGAAGGCCGACGTGGTCCTGGCTGCCCGGCGCGGGCCGGTCTCGGCCTTCCACTCGCTGACCGTGCCGATGACGATCATCAACGCGCTGCTGCTCGCGCTCAGCTCGCAGGACCAGGAGGCAGTGATGGCGCATTTAGACCGCCTGGACCAGATGCGGGGGAGGCTGCGCGATGGTGGGTAGAGAAAATGACAAGGATTGAGGAGTTGCCTTCGTGAACCTGGAAATCGCTCAAAACCCCCTTCGCCAGCGGCTGGTCGCCCGATCCAGGCGATTTTTCCGCTGGCTGACCGCCCCCCACGTGGTCCTGTCGCTGGTCATGCTGGTGGTCATGTACTACATGGTCATCACCCCGCTCTACCGCATGGTCGAGACGACCGTCACCTGGCAGCCGCGCGACGTGGTCAGCGTGCCGGGAGCCGAAGAAGGCAAGCTCACGCTCTATCACTACACGCGCATGCTGACCGGCACGCTGGGCAAGATCTACATGTACACCCCGCTGCGCAACTCGTTCACCGTGGCCATCGGGGCCACCCTGCTGGCGCTGGCGATCGGCGGGTCGATGGCCTGGCTGGTGGTGCGCACGGATATGCCCGGGCGCAAGATCGTCAACCAGCTGGCCCTGATCCCCTACATCATGCCCGGCTGGACCCTGGCGCAGGCCTGGCTGGTGTTCTTCAAGAACAAGCTGTCGGGGGGCACGCCGGGGGTGTTCGAATTCCTGGCGGGCACGCCCCCGCCGTCCTGGCTGTCGTACGGGCCGGTGCCCATCATCATCTGCAGCGCCCTGCATTACTACACCTTCTTCTTCCTGTTCGTTTCGGCCGCGCTGATGTCGATCGACTCGAGCCTGGAAGAGGCCGGCGACCTGATGGGCGCCAGCCGCTGGCGCATCCTGCGCAAGATCACCTTCCCGCTGGTCCTGCCGGCCATCCTGTCGGGCTTCGTGATGACCTTCTCCAAGGTGCTGGGCACCTTCGGCGGGCCGAACATCCTGGGCACGCCGGTGCGCTACTACGTGGTGGCCACCATGATCCGCGGCAGCATGGGCGTGGGCGACAAGGCCGATGGCTTTGTGCTGGCCATTGTCCTGATCCTGTTCTCGATCATCACCATCTACCTCAACCAGCGCCTGGTCGGCACGCGCAAGAGCTACGAGACCATCGGCGGGCGCGGCTTCATGGCCCAGGTGAGCAAGCTGGGCCGCTGGAAGAAAGTCCTCTTCACAGGTGTGGTGATCTTCCAGATCTGTGTGATCGTCATCCCGCTCGGCCTGCTCATCTGGAGCTCGCTGATGCTGCAGGACGGCAATTACAGCCTGAGCAACCTTTCGCTGCAGCACTGGATCGGCGAGCGGGGCACCATCTACAACCACGGCGAGCCGGGCGTGCTGCTCAACCCGCGCATCTACCGGACGGCCTGGAACTCGATCCGGCTCTCGCTATGGACCGGCGCTTTCACCGCCCTGCTGGGGGTGCTGCTGGGCTACGCCATCGTCAAGGGCCGCGGCACGCGCCTTTCCAAGCTGGTCGAGCAGCTGGCCTACATCCCCTACGTGATCCCCGGCATCGCCTTTGGCGCGGTCTACATCGCCATGTTCATCAAGCCGCTCGGGCCGATCCCGGCTCTCTACGGCACCTTCGCGCTGCTGGTGATCGTTTCGGTGGCCAAGCACATCCCCTATTCGTCGCGCTCGGGGGTCTCGGCCATGATGCAGGTGGGGCGCGAGCTGGAGGAGGCCGGGCAGATCGCCGGGGCGGACGTCTGGCAGCGCTTCCGGCGGATCATCTTCCCGCTCACCAGCAGCGGCTTCGTGGCCGGGTTCCTGCTGACCTTCATCACCACCATGCGCGAGCTGTCGCTGATCATCCTGCTGGTCACCCCCCAGACCCAGGTCCTGGCCAGCCAGACCATGTTCTACATCGAAAACGGAGACGGGCAGATGGCCAACGTGGTCATCCTGATCCTGATTTTCCTGACCCTGGTCGGCAACTTCATTATCGGCCGCTTCCGCGGCGGCAGCCTGAAAAAAGGCCTTGGAATGTAAGGAGAGGAAAGCATGGCAACCACAATCACGATTCGCAACCTGACCAAGCGCTTTGGCGACGTCGTCGCGGTCAACAACGTCAGCCTGGAGATCGAAGCGGGTTCCTTCCTGACCCTCCTGGGGCCTTCGGGGTGTGGCAAGACCACCCTGCTGCGCTGCATCGCCGGGCTGGAAGACCCGAACGAGGGCGAGATTTTTATCGGCGACAAGCTGGTCTTCTCCGGCGCGCGGGGCATCTCGCTGCCGCCCGGCTCGCGCGACCTGGGGCTGGTGTTCCAGAACTACGCCCTGTGGCCGCACATGAAGGTGCGCCAGAACATCACTTTTGCGCTCGAGATCCAGAAGATGCCCAAGGCCGAGATGGACGAGCGGGTGCGCCAGTCGCTGGCGGAGGTGCAGATGGAGGGCTACGAGGACCGCTACCCGCGCGAGATGAGCGGCGGCCAGCAGCAGCGCATCGCCCTGGCGCGCATGTTAGCCTACCGGCCGAAGGTCTTCCTGATGGACGAGCCGCTCTCGAACCTGGACGCCCGCCTGCGCATGGACATGCGCACCGAGCTCAAGCGGCTGCACCACATCTCGGGCGCGACCACGGTCTACGTCACCCACGACCAGGTGGAAGCCCTGACCATGTCGACCAAAATCGCGGTGATGAAGCTGGGCGTCATCCAGCAGATGGACACCCCCGAGCGGGTCTACCACAGCCCGGCCAACCTGTTCGTGGCCGATTTCATCGGCAACCCCAAGGTTAACCTGCTGGATGGCCTGGTCCGGGGCAGAAACCAGGTCCAGGTCGGCGATTTCACCCTGGAGATGAACACTTATTCCGCGCGCGGCAGCAGCGTGGTGGCCGTGCGGCCCGAGGATATCAGCGTTCTGGCGGCGCCCGAGGACGGCGCGGTGGAATTCAACGCCTATTCGGTCCTGCCGGCCGGGGCCGACACGACCATCGTGGCCAGGCGCGGCCCAACCGAGATTTCGGTGCGGGTGATCGGCGCCAGCGACGTCAAGATGGACCAGAAGATCTGGCTGAAATTCAACCCGGTTATGTTGAACCTGTACGACAAGGAAAGCGGGAACCTGGTGGTTTCTTAATTTTCGCGTGCCTGGGGCTGCGCGGCCGCGCAGTTGCGGGCACACAACGTGTTCTGCCGGAAGCGGCATAAGGAGGAAACCCGGAAAAATCGAACCTTCACCTGCACTCAGCCATATTGTTGCTTCCTATCCATCCTTCAAGAAGGAAAAAAGAGATGAAACCGATCCGACTGTTATTAACGATTGTGCTGCTGGTCACCTTCCTGACCGCCTGCGGCGCGCCGGCGACTGAGGCCCCCGCGGCCCCGGCCGCCCCCGCGGAAGAAAAAGCGGCTGAGCCCGAGCTCACCGCCGCCGAACAATGGGCCAAGGCCAATGGGGTCGGCCCGTACACGCCCGCGGAGGAAGACTGGGCTGCCATCGAAGAGGCGGCGAAAAAAGAAGGGTCCGTGGTGATCTACTCGAACTCTTCCAAGATTGAAAAGCTGCTCGACGCCTGGAACGAACAGTACCCTGACATCAAGTTCGAGGGCGCCGACACGGATGACATCGCCGTGAAGATGTCGGCCGAGCAGCAGGCCGGCAACGTGGTGGGCGACGTCTGGTTCAACAGCGACGGGCACCTGCTGTACGGCGAGTTTGTCCCCAACCAGTGGCTGTGGTGGTACACCCCGCCGGGCCTGGTGGTCGAAGACGCCACCCCTGAGCGCCCGTTCGCCATCGCCCGCCGCTCGGTGGACGTGATCGGCTACAACTCCGAGGTCCACCCGGACGGCTGCCCGGCGACCAACTGGTGGCAGTTCACCGAACCGGAGTTGAAGGGCAAATTCTACATGGAAGACCCGATGTCCGATTCCTCCACCACCGCCAAGATTGCCCTGTTCGTCCAGCACGCCGACGACATGGCGGCGGCCTACCAGAAGCTGTACGGCAAGGAATGGACCGAGGACGCCGACTATACCCCCGACCTTGAGAACGCCGGCTACCTGTTCCTCAAGAAGCTGGCTAAGAACGAGCCCGGCATCCAGCCCGGCGGCGACGAGGTCGACGCGGCTTTCGCCACCCTGGGGATGGATGCTTCGGTTGAGCCTGGCTACGGCTGGACGGGCCTGTCGAGCTACGAGGGCACCATGGAAGGCGAGCTGGCCATGGCGCCCTGCTACGGGCTGGAGCCGGTGGTGGGCATCTTGAAGGCCACCTACCTGGGCATCGCCAATAACGCCCCGCACCCCAACGCGGCCAAGCTGTTCATCAAGTTCGCCCTGACCGAGGAAGGCTTCGATCCCTGGAACCAGTTCGGCGCGTACCCGGGCGTGGCCGGCCTGCCGATCGCCGAAGGTATGCCGGCGCGCGACGAGCTAAAGCTGTGGCCGAGCGACGACCTGTTCGCTTACCAGAACATGAGCAAGGTGCGCGACTTCTGGGCGGTCAACCTGCTGGCCCCCTAAAAAAGGTGGATGTTTGGGTGATGCCAGCCTGGCCTGGACGGGCCGGGCTGGCATCACCGTCATCGCGATTGGATTCTGGCGCCAGGCGCCCGGCTGGAGGCAGCGGGGCGCAGTCTGGACTATTCTCACCAGGGGAAGATAGGGCATGAGCATCCAGGCCGTAATTTTTGACATGGGGGGCACGATCGAGACGTTTGGGTACACGCGCGCGCTGCGCCTGGAGGCCACCCCCCTCATCCGCCAGCGGCTGGCCCAGGCCGGGATCGACCCGGGCCTGGACGACGAGCGCCTGCTGGAGGTGATTTCGAGCGGCCTGGAGCGCTACAAGCGCTGGAGCCTGGAGACGCTCGAGGAGCTGCCCCCCGCGCGGGTGTGGGGCGAGTACGTCTTTGCCGGCCTGGCGGTGGACCCCGCCCGCCTCGCGCCGGCAGCCGAGGAACTGGCCTTCCTGGTGGAGACGCGCTTTTACAGCCGGGCGATGCGGCCCGAGATGCCGGCGGTGCTGGCGGAACTGCGCGCGATGGGGCTGAAGATCGGGCTGATCTCCAACGTCAACAGCCGCGGGCAGGTGCCCACCAACCTCGCGCTGTACGGGATCCGGGATTACTTCGACCCGGTTGTCCTGTCGAGCGAGTACGGGCGGCGCAAGCCAGACCCGGCCATCTTTCACCACGCGGCCCGGCTGGCGAAAGCGCCCGCCAGCCGCTGCGCCTACGTCGGCGACCGGGTGCTGCGCGACGTGCTCGGCGCGCGGCGGGCCGGGTACGGGCTGGCGGTGCAGATCCGGCACGACTTCCGGCACGGCGAAAACGACGCCGGGCCGGCCCCGGACGCGGTCATCGAGCAGATGAGCGAGCTGGTCGACCTGCTGAAAGGCGAACCGGAGCGCTCGACCTGCCCCGGCCCGCGCGACGGCCGGCGATTGAAAGGGATTCTGTTCGACGCCGGCGATATCCTCTACTACCGCCGCGGGCGCGGGCGGCTGCTGGCGGAGTTCCTGGCGGAGCTCGGGCTGCGACCTGCCCAGGAAAACGAGCGGGCCGGGCAGGCGGCGCGCGCTTTCCGCCAGCAGGCTTACTGCGGCGAGATCAGCCGCGAGCAGTACCACGAGTCGCTCCTGCGCCTGGCGGGGGTGGCCCGCCCGGCGGATATCGCGCGCGGGATGCAGATTATGCGGGCCGAGGAAGACGACGTGCACTACTTCGAGGGCGTGCCTGAGACGCTGGCGGCGCTCAAAGCCCAGGGCTTCCTGCTGGGGATCGTCACCGACACCGCCGCGCCGCTGCACGCCAAGCTGGATTGGTTCGAGCGGGGCGGGTTCGGCGCCTGCTGGGATTCGATCATCTCCTCGCGCGACGTGGGCGCGCGCAAGCCCGACCCGCGCATGTACCGGGCGGCGCTGGAGCAGCTCGGGTTGGAGCCCGGGCAGGCCCTCTTCGTCGGGCATAAGGCGGTCGAACTGGACGGGGCCCGCGCGGTCGGGCTGATGACGGCGGCTTTCAACCAGGAGCCCGGCGCGCAGGCCGATTTTACCATCCAGAAGTTCGCGGATTTGTTATCGGTTCCGGTGGTTGGGTTGGGAACGGGTAAAGAATGAATACTTAACCACGAAGAACACGAAGCACACAAGGAGAGATTTTATGCGATCTCTATTTCGGAAACGCCAGAATATCTTTATCAAGCTGATCCACGACCAGGCCTCCCTGACGCTGGAGGGGCTGGAGGCCCTGCACACCTACATGCAGAGCCAGGACAGCGCGGCCGCCAAGACGCTGACCGCCAAGGAAAAAGAAGCCGACGAGGCGCGCCGCATCCTGATCGACGAGCTGAACCGCACCTTCGTGACCCCCTTCGACCGCGAGGATATCTTCGCCCTCTCGCGCGCCATCGACGATGTGCTGGACTATGCCTACAGCACGATCAGCGAGATGGAAATCCTGAAGGTAAAGCCCACCCCCTTTATGCAGCGCATCGCCTCGATCCTGCGCGACGCGGCCGCCGAGCTCTTGCAGGCGGTCGACCGGCTGGACGCGCACCCGCGCGTGGCCAACGAGCACGCCCAGCGCGCCAAGGCGCTCGAAAACCGGGTCGAAGACGTCTACCGCGAGGCGCTGGCCGACCTGTTCAGCGGCGGCGAGGACATCAAGCAGGTGATGAAGATGCTCAAGTCGCGCGAGGTCTACCGCCACCTGAGCAACGCGGCCGACCGCGGCGACGAAGCCGCCAACGTCATCGCCGACATCGTGGTCAAGATCACCTAGGGGGCGCCCCATGGCTGCGCTTGTTATCACCGTGGTCGTCCTGGCGCTGGCGTTCGACTTTTTGAACGGCATCCACGATTCCAGCAACGTGGTCGCGACGATGATTTCGTCGCGCTCCTTCTCGCCGCGGGTGGCCCTGGGGGTGACGGCCGCGGCCGAGTTCAGCGGGCCGTTCCTGTTCGGTGTGGCGGTCGCCAAAACGATCGGCGACGAGATTGTCTCCGCCGAGGCCATCAGCACGACCGTCCTCATCGCCGCCCTGCTCAGCGCCATACTCTGGAACCTGCTCACCTGGTGGCTGGGCTTCCCGTCCAGCTCGTCGCACGCGCTGATCGGCGGGTTGATCGGCTCGGTGAGCATGGCCGCCGGCTGGCAGGCCATCCGGATGGGCGGGCTGGAGAAGATCCTGCTGACGCTGTTCACCTCGCCGGTGATCGGCTTCCTGATCGGGTTCGTGGCCCTGCGCCTGATCTACCTGCTGTGCTGGAATGCCTCACCGCGCATCAACTGGGTCTTCAAGCGCGGGCAGATGCTCACCGGGCTGGCCCTGGCGCTCAGCCACGGGGCCAACGACGCGCAGAAGACGATGGGGATCATCACCCTGGCGCTGGTGACCGGCGGCTACCTGGAGAGCTTCGCGGTGCCGCTGTGGGTGATCGTGGCCTGCGCCAGTATGATCGCGCTGGGCACGGCGGTGGGCGGCTGGCGGCTGATCCGCACGCTGGGCGGGAAGTTCTTCAAGATCCGCCCGGTGCACGGCTTCGCCGCGCAGTTCGCTTCGGCGGCGGTAATCCTGAGCGCCTCGCTGATCGGCGGCCCGGTCAGCACGACCCAGGTGGTCAGCTCGGCCATCATGGGGGTGGGTGCGGCCGAGCGGGTCAACAAGGTCCGCTGGCACGTGGCCCAGGAGATCGCCGTGGCCTGGGTGCTGACCATCCCGTCCGCGGCGCTGGTCGGGGCGGGCGTTTACTGGCTGATCAGCCGGTTTCTGTGATGGCGCGCGCGGTAAGCCTGGCATAGGTCGGGGCGGGCGCCCTGCCTGGCGTTGGTTCGCAGGGAAAGCTGTCAACGGATTACAGGAGCGGATGGAGCGGATTATTCCCACGAGGCGGTTCCCATGGCACAAGCGAACCGGGTGATAACACCGTATGATGCATTGACTTATCAGATCATCGGGTGCGCCATGGCTGTCCATCGCAAGCCAGGCTCCGGTTATCGAGAAGACACCTACCAGCGCGATCTTGAGGCTTACCTGGCTGAGAAGAACATTCCATTCGAAGCGCAGAAGCTGTTCAACTTTGGCGAGCGCAGTCTCGTTCACCGGCGTATCTTACCACCCAAGAGTCTGCAAGAGCACCGGGTGAACCGGCAGTGGCTGTTTGTGCCGGATTGGCTCCAGCCAGTGGAGTAGTGGTGGCCGACAATCCACTCAATCTGCTCCCAAAATCCGTTGACAGTTTTCCACTAGAAGCTATTCTTTCACAATCTCTCTCCGTTGGGACCTTCTTCGCCCGCTCCGCGGCTGGACAGGGGGGGCCCAATCAAAGAATACTTTACCACGAAGTTCACCAAGATCACGAAGGTAGAGGAATGAATAAGATATTCTTGGTGTGCTTTGGGCCCTTTGTGGATAAGGTTTCATTCAGGTATCAGGAGTATCCATGCAGAATCCACCCTCTTACGATCTGGTCACGATCGGCAACTACACCAAAGACACCATCGTCACCCCGGGCGGGACGCGCAGCGTCGACGGCGGGGGGATGAACTATGCCGCCAACGCCGCCGCGCGCCTGGGATTGAAGACGGCGGTGGTCACCCGCCTGGCGCGCGAGGACGAGCGCGTGGTGCGGGCCATGACCGCGGCCGGGATCGACTGCTACCCGACCTACACGCCGGCTTCCACTACCATGCAGCTGCTTTACCCTGGCGCCAACCCGGACGTGCGCATCCTGACCGTGACCCGCACGGCCGGGTCGTTCGAGGCCGGCGCGGTGACGGCGCTGGAAACCCGCGCGGCGGTGGTCTGCGCCAGCCTGCGCGGCGAGGTGGGCCTGGAGGTGATCCAGGCGCTGCGCGCGCGGGGCGTGCTGCTGGCGGCGGATATGCAGGGCTTCGCGCGCGTGCTGAACGGGGAAAGCCTGGATTACGCGCCGTGGCCTGAGATGGCCGAGACGCTGGCGCTGATCGATGTGGTCAAGACCGACGCGGTGGAGGCCGAGGTGCTGACCGGCGAAGCGGACATCTACCGGGCGGCGCGCGCCCTGGCGGCATTGGGCCCGCGCGAGATCGTCCTGACCCACAAGGACGGGCTGCTGGTCCACGCGGGCGGCGAGCGGATCGACCTGGGCTTCTACGCCGCCCGCCTGGACGGGCGCAGCGGGCGCGGGGATACCTGCATCGGCGCGTACATGGCCAAAAGACTATCGTGCGAGCCGCGCGAGGCGGGGGTGTGGGCGGCGGCGGTGACCAGCCTGAAGATGGAGCGGCTGGGCCCGTTCGACCGCCCGCTGGCAGAGGTGGAGGCGCTCATCCGGGACAGGTACCGCGGATAATCACCTGCGGGAAGAAGATGATACCTGTTTGTTCTGTGTGGGCGGCGCAGTCGCCCACACAGAACCAACAGATCTATCGCTCGTCTGCCTGCCAGGGGACCACGTCGCCGGTTTCGAGGAAGAAGGTCAACATGCGCTCCTTCAACTGCGCGAGCACACCCGCCAGGGCCGGGTCGGCGATGCGGTTGTGCAGCTCCTGCGGGTCGGCGCGCAGGTCGTAGAGCTCGTCCGGCTCGTACAGGCGGCGGACGTATTTGTAGTCGCGGGTGCGGCACATGACCGCCTTGCTGTGCTGGGGGCCTTCGCTGCGCTGCTGGAGCAGGCGCGGGTAGTACCAGCCGTGCGGGTCCTGGTTATCGGCTGACTGGACTTCTGAGCAGTGCGTTTCGCCGTGCAGGCGCCCGCCCTCGCAGAAGACGGCGTCGCGGTGGCTGTTGGTCTCACCGGCCGCCAGGGGGAGCAGCGAGCGCCCGAAGTGCGTGTAGCCGGGTTCAAGCCCGCTCAGCGCCTCGACCGTGGCGCGGAAGTCGACCAGCTCGACCAGCGCGTCGCGCGTGCCGGCCTGGAGCGGGACGCCGGCGGGTGGCTTGAAGACGAACGGCACGCGCGTCAGGCAGTCTTCAAAGGTGTTCTGGGTCTTTTCGACCAGCCCGTAGTCGCCGGTGAAATCACCATGGTCGGCGAAGACGAAGACGGCCGTGTCGTCGTACAGCCCGGCCTGTTTGAGCGCCTGGAGCAGCAGCCCGACCTGGTGGTCGACCCGCGCGCACATGCCGTAATAGGTGGCGCGCAGCTCGGTCCAGCGCTCCTCGCTCCAGGTCTGCATCTTCTGCGCCTCCCAGGTGCCCTTGAGCAGGCTGGGCTTGCCTTCCCAGCCGGGCGGGGTGGGCGCGCGCGGCGGCAGGATGGCGCGCTCGATGCTGCTGAACCAGGGGTCTTCGACCCCGTAAGGCGGGTGGGGATGCCCGAGGGCCAGGAACAGGCACAGCGGCTCATCGCTATCATGGTTCTGGATCGTCTCGATGGCGTTGAAGACCACGTCCCAGTCGCCGTCGTAGACGAAGTTTTCATCCTCCGGGAAACCGGC
Organism: uncultured Anaerolineaceae bacterium; assembly: GCA_964490575.1. GTDB lineage: Bacteria > Chloroflexota > Anaerolineae > Anaerolineales > Anaerolineaceae > DSYU01. The sequence continues at coordinate 13,788 of CAZBDC010000062.1, forward strand.
CGGCTTTTCGACCTTGCCATAATAGAAGGAGTAGAAGGTATCGGAGCCCAACTCGCCGCGGCGGTCCTGCAGGGCGTGCAGGTTGGGGATCATCGGGCGCCCGGGGCGGGGATGCGCGCGGTAGCGCACATCGCAGTAGGCGTCGAAGCCGTTCTGCCCGGGCACCAGGTCGTTCTTGCCGCCCCACCAGACGAAGTAGCCGGCCTCTTTGAGGTCGCGCAGCAGGACCGGCTCGTCCGGCTGCATCATGTGGAACATGGTGCGATGCCCGCGCACGTGCGGGTACCAGCCGCTCATAAACGAGCAGCGGCTGGGCGTGCAGACCGGGTTCTGGCAGAAGGTGTGGGTGAAGGACACCGCGTCGGTCTGCACCAGCGCGTCGAGGACGGGGGTCACGGCGGCCTCGTTGCCGGCGTGGCCCAGCACGTCGCCGCGCCACTGGTCGGGGTTGATGATGAGGAGGTGGGGTTGTTTGGGCATGGGGAGTCTCCTGGAGAAATTATACAGGAAACAAGGGTGGGGGAAGAGGAGAATGGGGGATGGGGGAGACGCGGTGAAAACCTGCGAGCAGCACGACCTGGCTACCCAATTTCGTGTCCTAAAACTGTTTGACAAATGCCTTCCTCCCACTATAATTATTCACATCAGTAGCGCATTTTTCTGTTTTTATAGGGGGGAATCATCCAGACGCCTAGATTTCTCCGAACTACTCGAAAAAATCCATCTGGTTTGGTTAGGTGAATTTCTTTTTAACCGCGTCAATCAGGCGACCCCTGATCCTTATTATTTTCCCAAGAAAGGAAGGCTGTTATGGAAGACCTGTTACAAAAAAGCATCACCCCGGCAAATGAGGAAAGCACTGTCAGAACTTACCAGTGTACCTACTACCATTCCAGGCTGCTGGGTTTGCAGGCTAGCGGTTTTCTATCCGTCACCAACAAGCGTGTCATCTTTCAGGCCAGTGGCACTTCCAATGCGGGCAGCAGCGTCATCCAGAGTGAAGTTCCTCTAGAGGACGTCTCGGGAATCAGCAGCTATAAAGGCACATACTTTAGTTTTGGGCAGCTTCTATTAGCCCTAGTGGTGACCATCGCACTGGCTGGTTTTTTGAACACCATTGCCGGGCTTATATCAGCAGCGTTAAGAGACTCCAATACCGTGCTGATGTGGGTGATCGCAATTGCTGCTTTGGTGGTCTCTTTATTTCTGAAAAGGGAAAATCTCTTCCGGCCGGTGTTAGCCGGTGTCTCATCTATTGGATTTGTCATGGCGGGGGGTGTTGCGTCCATGATGTCGAGTGTAAATTTCCTGTTTGGTAGTTATGGCCGGAACAGTGGGGCCGGGGCCGCCATTGGTATCCTGCTGGCAATGATCGTTGGGATTTATGCCCTGGCCTGCATCTTCTGGTATGCCCGCCGGCCGACCTTCTCGCTCGCTATCCATTCTAAAGGCGGCTCCAGCACTCCGATCAGCATTTCAGGAGCGACCGGGTTAGGGATTTTCGATGTGGCTGCCGGTAAGGCCCTCAATGCAGAACCAGCAAAAGACGCTGAAACAATGCTCCAGCAGTTGGGCGCGCTGATCCTCGATCTGCAGCAGATGGGCACTTTTGGGGTAGAAAAATGGCGCAATCTGAGCATGGGGCATTAGGGGATTAAGTATGGATACCCAACCCTTAAACTTCGCTCTTTCAGAGGGGGAGCGGGTGGTGCGCACCTTCGAATGCACCCGTATGCGCCGCTTGTTTGCCTCAGATGTAATCGGTTACCTTTCCGTCACCAACCAGCGCGTGGTCTACCATAGCCTTGCCAAATCCACTGCGGGAGAGAGCCGTATCCTTTCGGAAATGCCGCTGGATGATGTTGCCGGGATCAGCACATCCCTGAACGCCTCGTTCAACTGGCTGATTTTACTCGGGGTGACGGTTGTGCTCTATGTTGTTAACCAGATTGCATTTCAAATCCTGCCGGGTTTTCTTACCCACTGGGCGGTTGCCCTCTTGTTCATCATCCCCTACGGACTGACTTTCCTGTTCGAACGCCAGATCCTCAACCCCCAACTGCGCAGCCAGTTACTGGACAACTTGAAAGACGTGCCCGGATCGAGCATGTGGAAAGGTAAGGAAGCGGGGTTCTTTACCGCCATATTCCGGATCCTGTTCTTTATCGGTCTGGACCTGCTGGCATGGAACATCGTCGAGTCGCTCATTTACCGTGCTCCTGTGGTCGGCTTCTTGATTGTCCTGGGCGTGGCTGTGCTCATCTACAGGATATTTTTTGGCCGCTTCAAGGTCTTTTCGTTACAGCTCTCGTCGAAGACGGCGAAAGATTCAGGGATTGCCATTGAAGGGATGCCTATCCTTAGGCTGCTGGGTGGAGATCGTACCGCGGCCCAGTCGCTGCAAGCCGGCCCCGGCGCAGACGCCGAAACGATCGTCCGCGACCTGGGCGCCATGCTCACCGATATTCGCCAGCTGGGTGAACTCGGAATCCAGAAGTGGACAAATCTACCGGCGAATTAGTGGATCAGCGGCTGCCTGGCCGGGCAGCCGCTGTTTTTATTTCACCAGGAGGCGTATGTACCAGCTGGATAAGTCGATAGCTAGAAAAATATTAATAGAGGAAGAACGTTACGGCGCTTTTGATGCTGATCAACTATTGGCTGATTATCCACCGATTGGTGATCTGTTAGCGCAAGCCGTCGAACAGTGGTTACAGGATCGTCAGATACTGGATGTCCAGGTAGAGGGATTAACTATTCAACAAATAATGGATAACAGGCAATATCATTTTCTTGTTGCTGTGAAAGCACTCAACAGGCTCCTTGATCCCTCCAGAACTCCCGAACAACGCATAAGGTTACGTAATTCTTTGAGTCGTCCAGTCCAGTATTTATAGAGGGGCAAAACAATGGCACTACCAAATGTGGACCGTCTGCGAAATGAAAACTGGCGGGATCAATCTTATGTTTTATCGAGACTTGGTGCGCTGCAGTCGATGGAGAACCAGTTGGCAGTTCAGGAGAACCGCCCTGTTCTTGATATCGGTGTGATCCCTTCTCAGAAACGAAAATTAGATTCAGAAGGGCAGCCCAATCTAAAAGGTTACTTTGATCCTGGCGAGGGTGAAAACGGTTCCATCTTCATTGATCCTCAATTACTGGCCAACGATGAATCTTACGGAGCAGTGAATACTTATTTCCACGAAGCGCGCCACGCTTACCAATATGATGTAGCTAATCACCCTGAAAACCACCAAGAAGTTAATCCTGATACAGCCGCATTATGGAAGAAAAATTTCGATGCATATCTAAGCCAGGAAGAAAAAGCGCCGGGCACTAACAAGAGTTTGTACGAATTTGGCCACTATTATGGCCAGCCAATCGAAATGGATGCACGGGAAACAGCATATAAAAAAACTGAGCAATTATATGCCGAACAGTTCGGAGATCAACAAAGTTTTAAAAATTTTCAGATGAAGCAAAGCCAGGAAGAGAATTGGAATGAGGAAGTCGCACAGGAAATTGGTGCTGATTATAAAGAGCAAGCAAGAGAAAAGATGGAGGCAAAATATTTAAGTAAGCATCCAGAGCTGGTGGAACAGCAAGGGACAAAAGAAACATCGGTCGGTCAGTCACCCGACATCCTACCAAATGGCCAGGGGCCTCCACTTAACAGTCCTACCTCAAAAGAAAATCAGGAATCGGGTGAATCCATCGCCGATGTCCCAGCCAGCCAGGACGACGGCGAGGATGAAGACTACCAATATGGCTACGGCTATTGATGGGTCGTTCGGATCCTGTGGTCAATATCACCAAGATGGAATAGGGTAATAACAAACAGTATGAAAACCAGTTCTGTGTTTGATGGCAACGAATTAAAACCAAAACCGCCCGCGCTCAGCCCGGCTGGGTCCAGGTGCAGCCTGATCGGGAAGGATGAGGCCGGCGGGGAACTGCGCGTGCCGTTGAGCGAGGAAATCCTCAGCAAACACCTGCTCTTCCTGGGCGGAATTGGCGCTGGCAAGACGAACGCTATTTTTCAAATCATGAAACAGCTCCGCCAGAACATGACCTCCAACGATGTGATGCTGGTCTTCGACACCAAGGGCGATTATTACAACCTTTTCTACCACCCCGGCGACATTGTCATCGCCAACGACGACAAAGCCACCGGCCCGAGCGGCGGGGATTATTGGAACATCTTCAACGAGATCGAGATGGACGCCGCGATGGAAGAAAACATTTACGAGATTGCCCACTCGCTCTTCTTTGAGAAGACCCAGCGCTCCAGCCAGCCTTTCTTTCCCAACGCCGCCCGCGATCTTTTCTCAGGCATCCTCCTGCACTATGCCCGCTCAGCCGACAGGAGCCAGGCCAACAATGCCAGCTTGCGCGCCTTTCTCAACCAGGCTTCCGCGCCTGAAATCCGCCAGATTCTGCAAAAGCATGAGGATCTGAAAGCCATGGTGAGCTACATCGGCGATGATCGCTCTCCCCAAACCCAGGGTGTCGTCTCAGAGCTGCAGCAGCTCATGCGTGAGATTTTTATAGGCAATTTCTGCAAACCCGGGTCCCTTTCCATGCGTCAGGCCATCCGCAGCAAAGGCGGAAAAGTGATATTTGTCGAGTATGACCTGGGCTATGGCGCTACGCTGGCGCCCATCTACCGCCTGCTTCTCGACATGGCGATTAAAGAGGCGCTGTGCCGTCAGAAAAGTGAAGGGAATGTCTGGTTCATCATTGATGAGTTTCGCCTGATCCCTAATCTGAAGCACGTTGATGATGGGGTCAACTTTGGCCGCAGCCTGGGAGCCAAGTTTATCATCGGCGTTCAAAATGTGGAGCAGGTCTTTTATTCTTACGGCGAATCGTTAGCCCGCAGCATCCTTTCAGGCTTTATGACCACGGTTGCTTTCCGGGTCAACGATATCACTACTCGCAGTTTCATCCAGCAGTTGTTCGGAAAGAACCGCAAGAAAGATACCTATTCCGCATCTGTCGCTGCGCGTGGGCTGATTGAGGAAGTACGTGAAGGCAACGTGGTGGAAGACTGGGATATCGCCAATCTTAGGCTGGGCGAAGCAATTGTGGGCTTGCCTAACCTTGATCCATTCCAATTCAAATTCAGCCATTACATCTGATCGATGTGCCACCGTTGGGTTCAGAAAGCCCGTTTGCACGTCATGACCTTACCAAAGTTTGGGGCGCCAGACCTGCCAAAATTATCCTTCCTTTGCGTTCTTTGCGACTTGGCGTGGGGTTTCTGGTAGCCAGGCGTGTTTGCTAAACGCCCCCGTCCTAAAATCCAAACCACCTGGAACCAAACCGGCTCGGGCAGCGGGTTGGTTTGGTCATGCCCAGGCGCTCGATTTCAGCCCTATTACCGCTCCTTAACGGCTGCTGCACATGATCTATTTAATTATATCCCTGCCAAGCGATGCAGAAGATCTTGAAAATATTGCTGGAACTCGCCGGGGTTAAGGGTTTGTGGGGTTACCGGGACCATTGCGCTTCAAGATGCTTGTGCCGGATCAAATGATGGGTGACGTTCCTGTAGGTTCCTGACCAATTGGAAAATGTGTGCGTTATCTCCTGGTGCCGGATGCCAAGTTGTTGGATTGCCACATCTGGTGCGAGTGCCTGCGAAATCCTGAATTCTTCTCCAAAAAGGACAGGCAGCCATACCCACTCTGAATTCATCATCAAAACCAAATCGTTTTGATAAAGACGCTGCAAATGGACGGCTGCTGTATAGAAAAGCTTGAGAAGCTGGCGCTGATTTTCATCCAGTAAACTTAATGCGCCTGGGATGAATGCTGCATAACCCGGGTGCAGAAGCACCAGAGCAATGACAGCCGTACGAACGCGGCTGCTGGGTTGGCGGACACAGTCTGCCAATAATTGCTCGATGGGGCGGCGGCGTTGCAGGGAAGTGTTCGGACGATTGGATAAGTAGGTGATGCCGAGCTGGTGTAACTCGGCCACCAACCAGTCTTCCTCTGCAATCCATTGCGGGCACTTATTTTCCACATCAATTATTGTAACATAACCGGTTCACTGCTCACCGTTCACTGTTCACTGGTTCCAGAATCCCCACCACCTGGAACCACTCCGGCTCAGGCAGGGGGTTGGTCTCGACGCGCATGCCCAGGCGCTCCATCACGCGGCGGGAGGGCAGGTTGTCATGCTCGGTGGTGGCGACCAGGCGGGCCATGTTGAGCTCGGTGAAGGCGTAGTCGACCAGCGCGCGGGCGGCCTCGCTGGCGTAGCCCTGCCCGCGCGAGGCGGTCTCGAGCGCCCAGAACAGCCCCATCTCGGCGGTGAAGGCGCACGGCTGCCGGCTCCCGCCGAAATAGGGCAGCTGCCCGAACGGCCCGATCAGCGGCACCAGCCCGACCGAGCCGATCAGGCGCGGCGAAGCGACGCGGCGCCCTGCGCCGGGGAGAGTTCCTTCATTTAATACGATCGCCCGGTCGCCGTAGGGGGCCTGGAACAGCTTTTCCAGCTCGGTGTAGCTGCGCACGCTCCACTCCAGCCAGGCGCGGCGTTCCTCCAGCGGCTGCGGCTCCATCATCGCTTCCAGGTCGAGGATGCGGTGGATCTCGGCCAGGTCCTCCAGCACGAACGGGCGGATGGTCAGGCGGGGGGTGGTGAGGACGGGCATTCGCAGGCTCATAGTTTCTCCAGTGGGCAGTGAACGGTACTCAGTGAACAGTGAACAGTGTAATTGTCTTTCTGTTCACCGTTTACTGTTATTCACCGTCCCCCATCCACAAACGCCAGGATCGTCTCGGGGAAGGAGTCGGTCGCCAGCAGGAAGCCGCGCCCGTCCAGGCGGACGAGGCCCTCCCAGTTGCGGGCCACCTGTCCTTCGGCCAGTTTGAGCTGGATGGGCGGCGCGCCGGTCAGGGTGATGGATCCCTGCCCATCCGCGGGGAGCTGCAGCTCGACCTGGCGCTCGACCACCTAGGCGGCGGCGTGGCTGGCGCCCTGCCCGAACTGTTCGGCCAGCGGGTCGGCGCGCGGGGCGATTTTGACGTCGCCGGGGTAGAAGTAGTTGCTGACCCAAAAGCGCCCCTGCTCGTTGGGGACGGTGGCGTCGGTCAGGCGGTATTCCAGGCTGGCCAGCGCCAGCGGCTCGAGCGGGTTGAGGTCGCGGTCGAAAACCGGCGCGCTGGCCTGGGGGTAGGCCTGCGCGCCGTTGGCCTCGAAGAACAGGATGACCCGCTCACCGGCGATGAGGATGGCCTCGTTGCTGAAATTGCTGATTTGGACCGGCAGGGGCGCCTCGACCAGCCGGTCCGCCTCGAGCGCCAGGCGCGCGCCGCCGGCGGAAAGCTCGCCGCGCACCAGGTAGCTCTTCATTCCTCGCCCCGGGCTGGCCTCGATGGTCAGGTAGGCCGTGCTGCCGGCAAAGGCGATCGCCTCGAAGCCCTCGAAATCCGTGATCGAGTCCTCGAGGCCGCCGCTGTCGAAGGCGATCTCGCGCGGGGCCAGCGGGGGGCCGGTGGGATCATCCAGGTAGGCCAGAATCTCGGCTTTGGGCAGGGCCAGCAGCGCGCCGCCGCCCTGGTTGGAGATGGCGCGCGGGTACTGCGGCAGCAGCACCAGCGTGTCGCCGGTCCAGGCCATGCCCGAGATCTGCGCGGTGGCCTGGCTGCCCGGGCCGCTGAGCGGGATGGGGACGATCTCGACCTCGGGCGGGAGGGTGGGGACGGTTGGGGTGAGTGGCTGGGCAGCGCTGGTGGGGATGGTGGTGGCGGCGGAGGTGGGCTGCGCGGGGGCGGCGGTCGGCGCGGGGGTGAGCGGCGCGCAGGCCGCCAGAGCCAGCAGGACGAGCAGGATCAGCAGCGGGGAGATTCGAATGCGGGCGATGGTCAATGCGGGTTCCTCCACCGCAATTGTACCCTGCTTCACGCGGTGAGCGGACCGGGCGCAGCGTTTAGAATCCCGGACCATTGCCTGAGACGGCGTCGCTGTGCCCCTGCGGGTGGCGGGAAATCCACCGTCCGAATCACGCTGCCCGATCATTGGGAGGGTTCGGCGGACCATTCGTGTAGGGGGCGGCAGGAACCCCGCCGGTCCAATCACCCATCCAGACGCGGAGCGCAAAAAGAGCGTTCCACCGGGGACCGGTGGAACGAGGGGGTCTTGCGAGGCCAAAAGGATTAGGTTTGGGTTATTGACATCTCGACCCCATCTGGGCTATACTAATTATTATGCAATACGGTGTACAATACCTGATATATCTTCAAAGAAAGGGGGCAGAGATCGAAAGGTCTTGACATCGATTGCTTTCGGGTGCGTCCCAACATTCAAGAAGTTCCACAAATTTCCATTGGAGGGTAACTGATGAAACGTTTGTTGTCCGTTTTCCTGGCGGTCGCGCTGCTGGCGGCGGTCGCGGCGGTTCCTGCCACGGCTCAGCCGGCGGCCCGTTCGTATCTGCTGATCAGCGCGAATAATACGCTCCCGGCCGGGCTCGACGCAGCCGTGGCAGCCGCGGGTGGGGCGCTCGTGCGCGCCAACCCCGAGATCGGCGTGGCGCTGGCTGAGTCGGCCGACGCCAATTTTAAGGCCAAGGCCGGCCGGATCGCCGGGCTGCGCTCGGTGGTGCCGAACCTGACCTTCCAGTTTATCAGCCCGACCGAGAAGCAGGTCGCGGCGGATTTCGGCAACCCGCCCTTCAGCGGCGACGATGACCGCTTCTTTGACCTGCAGTGGGGCCACGACGCGGTCAACGCGCCGGAGGCCTGGAACGCCGGGCTGTTCGGCGCGGGCGCGCGCGTGGCGGTGCTCGATACCGGCTTCGACCTGGATCACCCCGACCTGGCCCCCAACATCAACCTGGGGCTGAGCATGAACTTCGTCCCCGGCGAGACGCTCTCCTACGCGCTGCCGGACCCGTTCAGCCACGGCACGCACACCGCCGGGACCATCGCCGCGGCCGATAATGGCCTCGGCACGATCGGCGTGGCTCCGCAGGCCGAGCTGGTCCTGTTGAAGGTCCTCGGCGACGCGGGCAGCGGATCGTTCGAAGGGGTCATTTCGGCCATCGTGTACGCTGCCAACGTGGATGCTGACATCATCAGCATGAGCCTTGGCGCGGTGCTGAAGAAGAGCGGCTTCTGCGACGCGGAGGGCTGCATGACGGCCCGTGAAGTGGCAGAACTTTCCGTGGCGCTGGCCCGGGCGACGAATTACGCCAACCAGAAGGGTGTCACGATCTTCGCCTCGGAAGGCAACGATGCGATTGACAAGGACCATACCGCCGACGTGATCACCCTGCCGGCCGATTCTCCGCACGTGATCTCGATCGCCGCCACGGCCCCCATCGGCTGGGCGGTTGACCCGCTGAACGCGTTCCTGGATTACCCCAGCAGCTACACCAACTACGGCCAGTCGGCGGTCGATTTCGCGGCCCCGGGCGGCGACTTCGTCTACCCGGGCGAGGAAGCCTGCACAGTGGCCGGGCTGCTGCGCCCGTGCTGGGTGTTTGACCTGGTCTTCAGCACCGGCAGCAACCTGACACCGGGGGTTGCCAGCTACTACTGGTCAGCCGGCACCAGCATGGCTGCCCCGCACGCGGCCGGGGTGGCGGCGCTGATCATCGGCGCGAACGGCGGCGAGATGGCCCCCGCCCAGGTGGAGGCCGCCCTGCGCGCGGCTGCCACTGACCTCGGCAAGCCGGGCAACGACGATTTCTACGGCGCCGGGCGCGTCCACACCGGCTACTAGTCCATCCGGGCTGGTCCTTCGCGGATGATACCCGGGGGTGTTTCGGGCTCGCAATCCCCGAAACACCCCCGATTTTTCTGCCAGTATAGATCGTTTTCTAGTTACCGGGTTTATTGACTTCCAAATTTGGTTGTGTTATGATCTTTTTACGATGATTTTTTAATTGAATTTCATCCAGTGTTCCCGCTGGCCGGGAATGTTCGCCGGTACGTCTCTGTTTACCAATAATGATATAGCTTGCGGTTCTTGAATTCAGAAAGCCCATCCCAAAGCGGAGAAGCATGGCTGTGGGTCTGTTCGGGCAAGAGGTCAGGCAGTCGAGCGAAAATTTTCGTTCGTTTTTGGGTTGCAGCCGGCCGGCAGTATCGAGCGGAGATCATCGTTGAAAGGGGGTGCGCGGGCAAAACTCGGTTCGTTTTCTCAAGTACTTAGTAAACAAACTACATGCTAAGAGAGGGAGGTTGATTTATGTTGCGGAAATTCCTCAACATCGTGATTGCCCTGGCGTTTGCGCTGGGGGTTCCGTCGTTTGCACTGGCCCAGGACGCCGGGCCGGTCGTCCCAGACGTGGATGTGTCTGATCTGCAAGTCAAGCCCGAAGATCTCGTCGAGATCGATCCGGAGCTGCGCGACCTCGCGGGAGAGGTCGAGGTCGTGGTCCGGATGCAAGGCCTGTCGCTGGCCGAGCTTTACGTGACTGAACAGGTTTCGCGCCAGGGGCTTTCGCAGCGCGAGGCGCGCGCGGCCCTGGATAAGAAACAGGAAGCCTTCGTCAGCCAGGCCCAGGGCCTGGGCGCTCAGCCGCTGGCCCGCCTGACCAAGGCCATCAACGCGGTCGTGATCCGCGTGGACGCCAGCCAGCTCGAGGCGATCGCCAAGCTGCCCAACGTCCAGGGCATCCGCCCGCTCGGGCGCTACACGCTCGACCTGAGTGAGACCGTGCCGTATATCGGCGCGAAAGCGGTCCAGGACATGGGCGTTGACGGCTCCGGCGTGGACGTGGCCGTGCTCGACTCGGGCATCGATTACATCCACTACAACCTGGGCGGCTCGGGCGACGTGGCGGAATACGACGCCAACGACCCGACCATCATCGAGCCCGGCACCTTCCCGACCTGGAAGGTGGTGGGCGGGTACGACTTCGTCGGCAATGTCTGGCCGAACGGCGCCTTGATCCCCGACCCTGACCCGTTGGACGATGGTCCCGCGGGCGGGCATGGCACGCACGTGGCCGACATCATCGGCGGCAAATCGCTGGACGGGATGCACGTGGGCGTTGCCCCGGGCGTCAACCTGTACGCGGTCAAGGTATGCTCCTCGGTTTCCACCTCCTGCTCCGGCGTCGCGCTGCTGCAGGGTATGGACTTCGCCCTCGACCCGAACGGCGACAACGACCTGTCGGACCACGTGGACGTGGTCAACATGTCGTTGGGTTCGTCCTACGGGCAGCGCCAGGATGACCTGAGCGCGGCCAGCGCCAACGCGGTCAAGATGGGCGTGGTGGTGGTGGCTTCGGCCGGCAACAGCGCCGACAAGCCCTACATCGTCGGTTCGCCCTCCTCCACGCCGGAAGTGATCAGCGTGGCCCAGACCCAGGTCCCCTCGGCCATGCTGTACCTGATCGAGGCCGGGGACGTGACGGTGGGCGGCTCCTGGCAGCCCTGGTCGGCTGAGCCGGTTTACGTCAGCGGCCCGCTCCAGTACGGCGACGGCGCTGGCGGCAACCTGATTGGCTGCACCCCCTTCGCGGCCGGCTCGTTGACCGGCAAGGTGGTCCTGGTGGACCGCGGTACGTGCGCGATCAGCATCAAGGTCGCCAACGTGGCGGCTGCGGGCGGCCTGTCGGCGATTATCGCCAACAACGTGGCCCAGGCCCCCGGCGACCTGCCGCCCGACTTCTCGTACGGCGGCGGCGACCCGTTTGTCCCGGGCTACACGATTACCCGCGCCGACGGCCTGCTGCTCAAGGGCGTGCTCGGCCAGAACGCGGTGATCGACCCGGCTTCGGCCGCTTCGCTGGTGATGAACATGGTGTCATCCTCCTCGCGCGGCCCGAACTACAGCTTCAACCAGATCAAGCCGGACGTGGGCGCCCCTGGCGCTTCGCTCTCGGCTGAATACGGCACCGGCACCGGCGAGACCGCTTTCGGCGGCACCTCCGGCGCGGCCCCGATGGTGTCTGGCTCGGTGGCGCTGATGCTGCAGGCTGAGCCTGAGCTCACCCCGGCCGAAGTCAAGGCCAAGCTGATGAACACCGCCGAGACCAACATCGGCATCAACCCGGTTGGCCTGCCCGGCTACATGGCCCCGATCACCCGCATCGGCGGCGGCGAGGTGCGCGTTGACAAAGCCATCGCGGCCCAGGCCGCGGCCTGGGATTCGGAAACAATGGCCGGCAGCCTGTCTTTCGGCTATCACTCCGTTTCTTCCCAGACCACCGTCAAGCGCACGCTGGTGGTGAAGAACTACACCGGCACGCGGCGGCTGTTCAAGATCACGCCGACCTTCCGCTACGAAGATGATAAGGTCAGTGGGGCCGTCAAGGTTGTGGCGCCGGCCGTGGTGGTCGTGCCCGCTTACGGCACGGCGACTGTCCCGGTGCACCTCAAGATCGATCCTACCAAGCTGCCCGAATGGAACCTGAACGGCGGGCCGGCGGGCGGCAGCGGCTACCTGCTGGATAAGCTGGAGTACGACGGCTACCTCATGCTCTCCGACAAGATGGAGACCATCCACGTGGCCTGGCAGGTCCTGCCGCATCGCTCCGCGACCACGCGCGCGATGACCGGCCTGAGCTACCTGCATAAGGGCGTCAGCTTCATCCGCCTGTTCAACGTGGCCAGCCCGCAGGACGGCTACGGCGACATCTTCGCTCTGACCGGCACCAGCGATGAGATCCCCGCTTCGGAGCTGCCCGGCGACGGCGATAACTTCGCCGTGATCGACCTCAAGTCGGTTGGCGTGCGGGTGACTGACGGCGTGATCCAGTTCGGCATCAGCACTTACGACAAGCGCACGCACCCGAACTACCCGGCTGAGTTCGACATCTATGTCGACAAGAACATGGATGGCGTGCCGGATTACGTGCTGTACAACACCGAGATGAATGGCTTTGGCGCGACCGGTCAAAATGTTGTGTACGTCTACAACCTGGCGGCTGGCACACAGGCGGCTTACTACTACGCCGACGCCGACCTCAACTCGGGCAACATGATCATGACGGCCCCGCTGGCGGCCCTGGGCATGACCCCCGAGACCCAGTTTAACTTCTCGGTCTACGCCTTCGATAACTACTTCACCGGCGCCCTGACCGACCTGGTTGAGGACATGACCTTCACGGGCGCCACGCCGAAGTATGCCACCGACGTGGTCGAGTTCATGGTCCCGGCCAACAAGACGCTCAACGTCAAGATCACCAGCGTCGCCGGCGGCGCGGAGGCTTCGCCTTCGCAAGATCGGAAGAGCGTCGTGTAGGGAAAGAGTGTAGGATAGGGTGT
>CAZBDC010000063.1:0-26726 GCA_964490575.1 uncultured Anaerolineaceae bacterium
CCCTGGACCAGACCGCGAGTTTGCTGAATGGGCCAAGGCGAAAAAGCTGCGCTGGATTGGCGTAGACTGTGGCAGCGCCGACCACCCCATGAACACCATCATTCGCGATTGGATGCCGCGCCAGGCCCGCCAGGCCGAGAAAGTCTTCCAGAAAAAGTACCAAAAATCCCTGGCTGAATATTTCGATGACACCAAGTATCAACTGATGCACCTGGAGATGTTCCCCTACGGGATCATCCATGCCGAGTGCATCGGTGGAGAGATCGATCTATTGATTAACAAACGGGTCGATATCGGGTTCTTCCCCTGGCGCTTCGTGGATGGAGAATCGAGTATTGGCCGGTGCGTCGCCATGGTGGATGATGCAGCATATGACGAGATGATGCAGCGCAAGGCCAGTTTGCCCAAGACTCGCTTCGGCGATGCCTACGATCCGAAGCACGTGGAAGACATCAACCGCTTCAGCCAGATTAACTTAAGCTAAGCATCTGGCTACGTTCATCCATTCGTGCACAAAGAGGGAAAGGAGAAATCTATGCCCTTCGACATGGAACTCGAGGTCGTTCTGCGACCCAAGCAATATCCCATGCCGCCTTACCCACCCAAGGTGATTACCCTGGCCAATGGCAAGAAGATGGTCGTCCGCCAGGCGCAACGGGAAGACGTGCCTGCCATTCTAAAGTCAGTCCATCCCTGCCTCTTCATCGAGCGGGATTATTACGATGTTGTCAGCGCCCGGCTGTATGGCGAACTCCTGGCCTGGTACCGTTACCGGGTGAAGAGCGAATACTGCCTGATGGGACAGGTGGATGGCTACCTGGTTGGCGTCGTCAACGGACGCCTGGAAAATGAGAAAGTAGGGATGAGCTACCACACCCTGGCCATCGACCGCGGGCTGCGGATTGGTTCGCATCTGTTTGCCGCCAAAATGGAATATCACATGGAACACCTGGGCCAGGAAGAAGTACTGATCGTAGCCGAAAGCCCGATTGGTTTCAGGCGCTGGATGATCGAATATCCGCTCGAGCCTACCACGATCCCGCACGAACTGGGCGGCGGCGATTCCTGGCGGCTTACCCGCGAGATCTATTTCAAGGCAAAGCCACGGCTGGTGGTCGGAGACCGCCCAGTTCCGGCTGACCTGTGGGAAGAAGCGACCCGTGAAATTAAATTCGCCGATGATGCCACCATCCGCGAGCGTATCGCCGGTTTGAAAGGGAGGTAACCATGAGAGATGTTGCCATCGTTGGGGTCGGCATGATCCCATTCGGGCGTCGCGACGAAGACAGCCTGCTGGATATGCTGGCCTATGCCTCGCTCAAAGCCCTGGATGATGCCTCATTAGGAGACAAAACCGTTGACGCGGTGTACGTCGGCAATATGGGCGCGGGCGCCGTGCAGCACCAGACCTCGGTCGCCAGCTCGCTGGTTGACCGGTTGAGCCTGCTGCCTGCCGCGGCAGACGCAATCGAAAATGGGCCGGCCTCCGGCGGCTCAGCCGTAAAGAACGGACTCCTGGCAGTTGCGTCAGGCTATTATGACCTGGTCCTGGTCGCAGGCGGCGAGAAGATGCGCGAAATTACCGGCTGGCGGGCGACAGATTTTGTCGCCACCATGACCCACCCCCAGGCGGAGTATCCCTATGGCGTCACATTGCCGGGTATGGCCGGGATGTTCACCCGGCTTTACATGGAAAAATATGGCGTGACGCGCGAAATGCTGGTAGCCGTATCCATCAAAAACCAGGAGATGGGCACGCGCAACCCTTATGCACACGTTGAAATGGCGCTCAGCAAAGAAGGAATTTTCGACAGCCCGCACGCAATCGTCAACAACCCCCCAGCGGCCGACCCGCTCCATCTTTACGATGCCTGCCCGGTCAGCGATGGTGCGGCTGCCCTGATCCTTTGCCCGTTGGATATGGCCAGGCAGTTCAACAAGACGCCAGTCCTCGTCGCCGGGTTTGGACAGGCAACGGACACACACACGCTCCAGGAGCGGTCTGACCCAACCGATCTGAAAGCAGTGACCCTGGCAGCAAAGCAGGCCTTCGAGAGGGCCAAGCTGAAGCCATCCGACATTCACGTGGCAGAGTTGCATGATGCCTTCACAATCCTCGAAATTGCCGAGAGCGAACATGTAGGTTTCTTCAAGAAAGGTGAAGGCGGCAAAGCCGTTCTCGAGGGCAGGACTCGCCTGGGCGGGCAAATCCCGATTAATGTATCAGGCGGCTTAAAAGCCCGCGGGCACCCCGTTGGCGCGACCGGAGTAGCCCAGATTGTTGACATCGTCTGGCAGCTACGTCACGAGTTGCCCAAAGACCGCCAGGTCAAGAACGCCCAGAACGGCCTGACGGTCAATTTTGGCGGGTTTGGGAATAATGTGACCGCCTTTGTGCTGAGGAGGGTTGAGCAATGAAAGACATTGCGGTTACCGGCTACAAATGCAAGAAGTGCGGGAGGCTCCACTTCCCTTTCCACGATCGCTGCCTGGACTGCAAGGGACGCGAGTTTGAGACCGTAAAATTTCCCCGAAACGCCCGCCTGTTGACTTATACGGCAATCTTCAACCTGCCCTGGGGCTTTGACCAGCGCTTCTTGATTATCGGCGTGGCGGAATTCGAGAATGGGCTGAAAGCTATGGGGCAAATTAAGGCCGAGTCGGTTGGCGAGTTATCGATTGGCCTGCCGGTGATAGCCAGTTGGGAACCGGTCCGCGTGCAGCAAGGAGAGAATATCTATGGATTTAAGTTTGAACCGGTAAGCGGGTAAGTGCTCAGGCGGTCAGGAACTCCTTCACCAGGCGATTCTCCTCCCCTTCGCGGAGGAATGCATTGGCCTTTACATAGCGTTCGATCCCAGACCCAACCAGCTTGCGGCGTAGCAGTTCATCCACCTGGAATACACCGGCAATGTTGTTCATCCAGATATTGATCTGGACGGGCCGGGTGTCCCCTTCCAGGATTTCAATCCGGTCGATGGCTGCAGCCGAAACGGAGTGAATATCCATCTTCCCGGCCTGGTAGGGAATGCGAGAGCGTCCTTCGCTCATGTCCAGCGCATCGGCTACGCGCACAATACCAGCTTCGATGGTATAAGGCCGGCCACCGCTGCGGTGAGCAATGATGGCGTGCAGAACTTCCGAAGTGACGATGGTTCTTTCCTCAACCGGTAGAAAGTCGAGGATCCGGTGGAGGATGCTGTTGGCCAGAAACAGGCTGAACTCTTCGTGACCTTCCCGGTTAATCGACATGCCCAGGTCATGAAAAAGGCTGGTCAGCAGGATCACCAGCTCAGCATGATCGTTTGAAAGACCATAATCGGTTGCGATGGCCATCGGGACCTGGTTTTTAACCAGGACGCGTGCCAGTTTCAGCGCGATGTTGGCAACGATTTGGAAGTGAACCGGGCCGTGGTCTGTCATCCCCAGCCTGTCGATCGCATTGACGTTGATCACCCGCCATAAAGTTTTGATTTCAACATCCTGATTAATCGCAGCCAGCGCCTGCTCCAGCAGGCTGTTGCCGCGCACCGGGACGTGGATATCAATTTGGGCATACTTTTTTGTCTGCATCTGGACAATATTTCCTCTCCAAGAAATTATACCTGTTTTGAAACCTGTGTCGCTTTATCTTTTAGACGTCCGTCACTTCTGGCAGATGGAGGATCTCCGTCAATGAAACCTGGTAAAAATCCGCGATGACTTTGCTCACACCCGCGATTTCCAGCGCCAGCTCTGCGGGAATGCCGGTTGTGACCAGAATGACGCGCATCTTCGCCCGGAGGGCTGCCTCAATTCCCAGGCGGGAATCCTCAAAGACCAGGCAGCGCGCCGGCAGAGTCTGTAAGCGTTCGGCGGCTGTTAAGAAGATCTCCGGGTCGGGCTTTCCTTTTTCGATCTCTTCACCGTTCACAACCGCGTCAAAGAAGTCGACCAACCCCAGTGATTCGAGCACGACTCTGACATTTTCTGGTGGCGCGGATGTGGCTACTCCCAGCTTAATGCCCCTGTCGCGGGCCGCGTGAAGCAGATCTTTAAGACCAGGAATTGGCCTTGCCCCAAGCCTGAACTTCCTGCGGTAGCGAAGTTCCTTTTCTGCACTATGTTCGCGTATCTCTGCCTCGCCGAGGTGTTGGCCAAGGTACAGACGAATAATCTCGGGCGTGGTCTTTCCGGCGGTTCGATCGTTAAACGTTTGAGCATCTGGCTGCGCGCCGACTTCAGTGAGGTAATCGAGCCAGGTCTGGTTGTGGAGAGCCATGTTATCCACCATGGTTCCATCCATATCAAAAATAATTGCGTTGGTGGGTTGATTGTCCATCCGGCGGAGTATAGCATGGTTCTCGAAAATTTGGCCAACTCCGTTCGGCTTCTGCCGGGTGGAGTGATGAAATATAATGAGGCTGTCCAGAACAGCCTATCTGGACAGCCTCTTGCCGGTAAACAATGTTTTTTAGTCAGTCCGTTTCAGACAATTACAGCGAGCTACCGCTAAATCATACAGGAGGTTATTGCCCTGGCGAGAGAGAAAGAGTTCCCAGGGTCAATTCGACGGTCTGTTCCTGCCCCTGCCGGAGAATTGTCAGGGTAACCATCTGACCGACCTGTGTATTGTTGAAGAGGTAGGATGTCAAATCCTCAAACGAATTTACCGTCTGGGAATCGATCGCCGTGATCACGTCACCGCTTACCGGCCTGCCATTTTCTCCAGAGCCATCCCCCTGCAACGAACTGCCCTGCAAACCGGCCCTGGATGCCGGGCCATTGGGTGTCACAGAAATAACCAGCACACCCTTCAGATCTTCAGGCAGGCCCATCTCTTTCGCCAGTGCGCGAGATACTGTCACGCCAGAGATGCCGATCCGCGGGTGCTGGTAGCTGCCGTCTTCAATCAACGCCGGGACAATCCGGCTAACAATATTGGCGGGGATTACAAAACCAATCCCCGAGTTACTGTTCGTCGACGAACGGATCGCCGTGGTTACCCCGATCACGCGGCCTTCAATATCGACCAGAACACCGCCTGAATTGCCGGGATTAATGGCTGCATCGGTCTGGATAATATCAGGAATGGTGTACGTCCCTCCAGAGAAGGCATTATCTGAGCTAACTGGCAACGAGCGTGAAAGGGCGCTTACAATCCCCTGTGTCATCGTGCCAGACAACCCATAGGGATTGCCGATTGCGATCGCGATCTGGCCAACTCGCACCTGGCTCGAATCAGCCATTGTCACGGGACGTAATTCGACCTCCGAAGGATCCACTTTAATCACGGCCAGGTCGGCGTCTGGGTCCGAACCGACCAGCCTGGCATCCACTTCTTCACCGTTCATAAAGGTGACGGTAATTTGGGTCGCATCCTCGATGACATGATTGTTCGTGACAATATGCCCCTGTTCATCCCAAACAAAGCCTGAACCAAGCCCACCCTGTGCCCCCTGGAGACCGGCGGCGGACACCTGGATATTGACCACGGAAGGATTCACCTGCTGATATACCTGTTCGTAAGTGTTTTGAAGAACTGCCACCAGCCCATCCGCCGTTTCATTCAGCAGAACGGGTAAAGATACCGGTATTTCCACTGCCGGAGCGGTGGTTGGCGCAGTTGCACTCTGTCCACTCACCGCTCCAAGAGAAAGCGCCGTCCCACAACCTGAAATCATCAACGCCGCCATCATCAAGAGGATGGCGATAGAAATTCTTGGTGTTCTTTTTTGCCTGATCATTGTTTCACTCCTTTTTTACTTTTACAGTCCTAATATACCGGGCCAAGATGACGGAATGATGACATTGAGCCAGATTCCGGTTAGAAAATTCTCATCTAATTTCATCTTGATGTCATCTTTTATTCATATAATAGGGCTCAAGTATTGATTGTTAGCGCCAAAGGAGCTGCCGTGCGAATCTTATTAGTTGAGGATAACCGGCGGATGAATAACGCAATCCGCCTTAGCCTGGTGGATGAAGGCTATGCAGTGGACACAGCCTTCACCGGCCCGGACGGGCAGTATCTGGCAGAAATTACTCCTTACGATGTCATCATTCTGGATATCATGCTGCCAGAAAAAGATGGCCTGTCCGTTTGCCGCGAGCTGCGCAGCCAGCGGATAAACACACCAATTCTCATGCTAACAGCACGTGACGCAATCGATGACCGGGTAGCCGGCCTGGACAGCGGCGCAGATGATTACCTGGTCAAACCGTTTGCAATGCAGGAACTGCTGGCTCGTCTCCGGGCGCTCCTGCGGCGAGAATCGGAAGACAAATCCGGCCAGCTGCAAATCGCGGACCTGGTCCTCGACCCGGCCACCCACCATGTCAGGCGTGGTGACCAGCCGATCGAACTGACTGCCCGCGAATATTCTCTTCTTGAATACTTCATGCGCAACCCCAACCGGCTGATCACCCGCGAGATGGCTGAAAATCACATCTGGAGCTATGATTTTCAGACTTATTCCAACGTTGTCGACGTCTATATTCGCCGTCTGCGCAGAAAAATTGACGATCCGTTTGAGATAAAACTTTTTGAAACGGTGCGCGGATCCGGTTACCGGCTGCGCATCCCGGATAATTTTCCAACGAGCGACTGATGAACCGGTTAAAGGGCTGGACAGTAAAGGCAGGCGCCGTCTTGCACAGCGTGCGGTTCAGGCTGGCCTTGTGGTTCGCCCTGGTGCTGGCAATCATCCTGATATTCTTTAGTGCGTTTGTTTACGCCCGCACTTTGCAAGATATTCGCAGCTTCACTGCCGCGCGGCTCGTGCTGCGGCTGAAGGACATGAATGAGCGGCTCAGATTATTGAACAGCGGGCCTTATGACTCCGGATGGTGGCCGCCTGATGCGTGGGAATCCAATCCGTTCACACTTCAGGCGGAAGAAGTCGTGATCCTCAGTGATTCGAAAGCGGTCCTGGCCGAGACCTGGGGATCCATAAACGCCCAGGAAACAGCCGACATCACCGCGCGGGTAATCCACCGCGCTTTTACAACCGATGCTGAGCAGGCGGTTGAAAGTATTTTCACCTATCCTTTGGTTCGAGAGGTCGAAGGCGAAAGCCGGGCAGTCGATTACCTGTTCATCCCCGCCCCCATCCTTTATGACAACCGCCTGACCGGCTGGATCATTATCGGCCAGCCGGTCGACCCGGAGAGTCAGCTCCCACGGCTGTTTTGGACTCTGTTCCTGGCAGGCTCTCTGACCCTGATTGTCGCGGTTTTTGGGTCTTACTGGTTGGCGGACCGGTCACTGTGGCCTGTAAAAGCAATTACCCGAACAGCCCAGGAAATCAGTGAGACAGATCTCAACCGCCGGTTGAATATCCATACCCGAGACGAACTGGGTGAGCTTGCCGGAACCTTTGACCGGATGCTGGATCGCCTGCAGTTGGCCTTTGACCGACAACGCCGGTTTACCGCCGACGCCAGCCACGAGCTGCGCACGCCGTTGACCATCATCGGTTTAGAAACGGGGCGGGCGCTCGATGGAAAAAGGACAGCTGAAGAATACCGCAATGCGCTGGAAGTGATCCAATCTGAGAATGAATTTATGACCAGCCTGGTGAACGAGCTCCTGACCCTGGCGCGCATGGACGCCGGGCAGGTGAAACTGAATCGAGAGCCGCTCGACCTGAGCGAACTCGCCCTGGAGGTCGTTGAACGGTTCGAAAAACTGGCCGCCCATAAAAACATTCGGCTCCAGGTGGGTGACCTGCCCGAGCTACCGATCCTGGGAGACCGGCAGCACCTGGCCCAGATGATCGGCAATCTTTTGGACAACGCAATCAAGTACAGCCCGGAAAAACGCCCTGGCCAGTGGGTCCGGCTGGAAACAGGAGAGGGACCGCCAGGGCAGCCAGCCATGGTTTGGATAAGAATAATCGATAATGGCCCAGGCATCGCCAGCGAACACCTGCCTCACCTGTTTGAACGTTTCTACCGGGTTGACCCGGCCCGTTCGCACAACCCGGATGATAACCAGCCAGAGCATGCGGTGCCCGGAAGCGGATTAGGGTTATCAATTGTCCAATGGATTGCTCAGATGCACGGCGGTCAGGTTACAGTCGATAGTGCGCCTGGGCAGGGCACCACTTTTGAGGTCCGCCTTCCTCGCCAACCATTCCCTGGCAGTGACCTTAGCGATTAATTTTGAACAAAAGTCCCGCTACGCAGATCCTGCAAAGCCTGCTGTATCTCTTCAACGGTATTCATCACAAAGGGTCCGTACGGGACAATCGGCTCTTTGAAAGGCGCCCCGGCAATTAACATAAACCGCACCGCCATGTCCGGCGCGGCCCTTATTTCGAGTTCATCGCCATCGGAAAATACGGCCATTTGAACTGCGTCAATCCACTCGCCCTGGCCCTGCGAGTCAGTCCCAAAGCAACCGCGCCCTTCAAACACATAGGCAATCGCCGAAGATCCTGCGGGAACCGGCTGGAAGATCACAGCTCCCGGGGCCAGGCGCACGTCCAGGTAGAGCGGGTCTGCCGCAATCTCAGTCACCGGTCCACTCACCCCGTCAAATTCGCCAGCCACCACCCGCACTTCAACGCCGTCGCGCCGGATTGTGGGAATGGTATCTGCGCTGACCTCCTGGTAGCGAGGAGGACCCATCTTGCGTTCTGCAGGGAGATTTACCCACAACTGAAAGCCATAAATATTGCCTTGCGGGCTGCGCCTGGGCATTTCTTCATGAAGAATGCCGCGACCAGAAGTCATCCACTGGACATCCCCTGGGCCAATCAACCCGGCGTTGCCCAGGCTGTCGCGATGATGGACCGATCCTTCGAGCATATAGGTGACGGTCTCGATGCCGCGATGCGGGTGCATGGGAAACCCTCGGATTGGACCTTCAAGCGGGTCATTAAAGGCAAAGTGGTCGAACAGCAAGAATGGATCGTATAAATTGGCCCGGTTGGGTGAAATCGAGCGGCGCAGCTTCACACCTGCCCCTTCAATCACCACGGCCGGCTCAATAATCTGGGATACGTTTCTTCGTGTTTTAATCATTTATAAATTCTATCATTTTAGGAAAATTTTTACCAATGATAATTCCAGAAAGATTACACAGACGGCGCACGAACATTTACCATAATATTTGCTATTTCTTACCAAATACGCATGAATTATTTCCGAATTTCCCTTTACAATCCCAAAAAGGTGATATAATCCGCAAATTATTTTAAGGGTAGCGATATCCTTCTACTAGCCAGCCTCTCTATCCAATTTTTAATGTTTAGAAATCTTCTTCACCGAAGGAGGCACTTAGCGATGTCAAACGAGAGAATTCGAATCCAGACCGGGCTCCCACCCAAACAGGGTCTCTATGATCCCCAGTTTGAACATGATGCCTGTGGGGCGGGTTTCGTTGTCAATATAAAGGGCGTTTCCTCGCACAAGATCGTCGACCAGGCGCTGACCATCCTGGAGAACCTGGCGCATCGGGGAGCCTGCGGCTGCGAACCAGATACCGGCGACGGAGCGGGAATTCTGATCCAGGTTCCCCATGACTTTCTGGCGCAGGAATGCGCAGCGCTTGGTTTTGCCCTGCCAGGACCCCGCTATTACGGGGTTGGGATGCTTTTCCTACCCGCCGATCCCGCGCTCCGGCAGGAATTTGAGCGGCGCGTCGAGCAAATCGCCGAAGAAGAAGGACAGCATGTCCTGGGCTGGCGCACGGTTCCCACCGACGGCAGCGCCCTTGGTGCGACTGCTCGCGCTGCCGAGCCGGTCGTACGCCAGGTGTTTATCGAGCGCAGCCCGCTGCTCAAAGACCGGATGTCATTTGAACGCAAGTTGTATGTGATCCGCAAGCGAGCCGAGCAGGCAATCCGCTATGGCGACCTTCCTGGCGGAAAGCAATTTTATGTGTGCAGCATGTCTTTTAAGACCCTGGTTTATAAAGGCATGCTCACCTCTACCCAGGTACGCGGGTTTTACCCTGAGCTTTCCAATCCGGCGCTCGCCTCAGCTCTGGCGATGGTACATTCGCGTTTCAGCACCAATACTTTCCCCTCCTGGGATCGCGCCCACCCTTACCGGTACATGGCCCACAACGGCGAGATTAACACCTTACGCGGCAACGTCAACTGGCTGCACGCCCAACAGACCCGCTTCCAATCCGCCTTATTCGGCTACGACTTGCCCAAGATCCTTCCGGTAATCAACCCGGATGGGTCCGACTCAGCGATTTTTGACAATGTCCTTGAATTGCTCGTGCTGGCCGGTCGTTCGCTACCGCATGCGATGATGATGATGATCCCCGAACCATGGTCCAACCACGAAAGCATGAGCAAGGAAAAGCGCGCTTTCTATGAATATCACAGCACCTTAATGGAACCCTGGGACGGCCCGGCCTCGATCGTTTTCACTGATGGCGTCAGCATCGGCGCGACCCTCGACCGGAACGGCCTGCGGCCATCGCGCTATTATGTCACCAATGACGAACACGTGATCCTGGCTTCCGAAGTAGGTGTCCTGGATCTTCCACCCGAAATGGTCTTCCAGAAAGGCCGCCTGGAGCCCGGCCGCATGCTGTGGATTGATACAGAAGAAGGCCGTATTATCAGCGACGATGAAATCAAGCACGAAATAGCCTCTGCCCGACCCTACCGGAAGTGGTTGAACGAGTTTATGGTCGACCTGGAGGATTTACCAGACCCGCCCGTTCCTCCACTGGGCGGGATCGGCAAAGACCTTGAGGGCGCCGGCCGGGTAAAGAAAGTGCTGCAATATCAACATGCATTTGGCTATACGTACGAAGAAATGCGCTTCATCCTTGGCCCAATGGCCAAGAACGCCATCGAGCCGGTGGGCTCGATGGGCAACGATACGCCCCTGGCAGTCTTGTCGGACCAGCCTCAGCTTTTATACAACTACTTTCACCAGTTGTTTGCCCAGGTCACGAACCCCCCAATCGACGCAATTCGGGAGGAACTGGTTACCAGCACGGAAATCATGATCGGTTCAGAGCAAAATTTGCTCGAATCCCGCCCGGAAAACTGCCGCCAGATCAAGCTGAAGAACCCCATCCTCACGAATGAGGAATTGGAAAAACTGCGCCATCTGAACCGGCTCTATTTTCGCACGATCACCCTGCCAATCCTGTTCGACCCGGCTGAGGACGGGGCCGGAATGGAGCTCGCGCTGGAAAGACTTTATGAAAGGGTCGACCAGATCATCGCATCGGGTGAGGCAAATATTATCATCCTATCAGATCGAGGAATCGACCAGGACCACGCCCCAATCCCCGTTCTGCTGGCGGTCTCGGGCCTCCATCACCACCTGATCCGGAAAGGAACGCGCACCCAGATTGGCCTGGTAGTCGAATCAGGAGAACCTCGTGAAGTCCATCACTTTGCCATGCTTATCGGGTATGGCGCGGTCGCGATTAACCCATACCTGGCCTTTGCCACGATTGAAGGCATGGTAGACGAGGGACAGATTACCGAAATCGACTACCCCGAGGCAGCCCATCGCTACACCAAGGCGGTGATCAAAGGGGTTGTGAAAGTGCTTTCCAAAATGGGGATCTCTACCATCCAGAGTTATTGCGGCGCACAGATCTTTGAGGCCGTTGGTCTGAGCCAGGCCTTCATCGACCGGTATTTCACCTGGACACCCACCCGGATTGGCGGGGTCGGCATCGAGGTCATTTCCCGAGAAACGGCCCTGCGCCACGAGCACGCCTTCCCGCGCCGCCCATTAAACGGCCGCACCCTGGCTGTTGGCGGGCAGTATCAATGGCGAGAAGACGGCGAGCACCATCTGTTCAACCCAGAAACGGTTTACCTGCTCCAACAGGCCTGCCGCAATAACGATTATGGTCTCTTCCAGGAATATTCAACCAGGATCAACGACCAGACCCGGTTGAGTACGCTGCGCGGGCTGCTGGATCTTAAGATAGATGAGCAGCCCATCCCGCTGGAAGAGGTTGAACCGGTTGAATCGATTGTGCGCCGGTTCAAAAGCGGGGCCATGTCTTATGGATCAATCAGCCAGGAAGCCCACGAGGCGCTGGCGATTGCAATGAACCGCATTGGCGCCCGGAGCAACACCGGTGAAGGGGGTGAAGACCCTGCTCGGTACCAGCCCGATCCAAACGGCGACTCGCGCAACAGCGCGATCAAGCAGGTTGCCTCGGCCCGTTTTGGCGTTACCAGCGAATACCTGGTCAACGCTCGCGAGCTCCAGATCAAGATGGCGCAAGGCGCCAAACCTGGCGAAGGCGGGCAACTGCCCGGGCGCAAAGTTTATCCCTGGATTGCCCGAGTCCGCCACTCTACTCCCGGGGTGGGATTAATTTCTCCGCCGCCCCATCACGATATCTACTCAATCGAGGACCTTGCCCAGCTCATCCACGACCTTAAGAACGCCAATCCACAGGCGCGCATCAACGTCAAGTTGGTCTCGGAAGTTGGGGTCGGCACGGTCGCAGCGGGGGTCGCCAAGGCGCATGCTGATGTGGTCCTCATCAGTGGATTTGACGGCGGGACCGGCGCATCCCCCCAGACCAGCATCAAACACGCCGGCCTGCCCTGGGAGTTAGGCCTGGCCGAAACCCACCAGACGCTGGTGTTGAACAATCTACGCAGCCGGATCGTGGTCGAAACGGATGGCCAGCTAAAGACCGGGCGCGACGTGGCCATCGCCGCGCTGCTCGGGGCTGAAGAATTTGGCTTCGCGACCGGGCCGCTGGTTGCCCTGGGCTGCGTGATGATGCGCGTCTGTCACCTGGACACCTGCCCAACCGGGGTCGCCACCCAGAACCCTGAACTGCGTAAGAACTTCAAGGGTGACCCTCAGCATGTGGTGAACTTCATGTTCTTCATCGCCCGTGAACTGCGCGAATGGATGGCAAAGCTGGGCTTTCGCACGATCGATGAAATGATCGGGCGAACGGACCGGCTCCAACAGCGCCGTGAAATCGCCCATTGGAAGGCCCGCCACGTCGATCTTTCCACACTGCTTCACCAGCCAGATGTGCCAGAGGAGATCGGCCGCCGCTGCACGATTGCTCAAGACCACGGGCTCATCGAAACCCTCGACCACCAGATGCTGCTCGAGCTGTGCCAGCCGGCGATCCAACAGGGAGAACGCGTCCAGGCCGACCTGCCCATCCGCAATATTCACCGCGTCGTCGGTACGCAGGTCGGCAGCCAGGTGACCCGCCGCTACGGGCCAAACGGGCTGCCGGACGATACCATTACGCTGCGCTTCCACGGCTCGGCCGGGCAAAGCTTTGGCGCTTTCATCCCCCGCGGAATTACGCTCGAGTTGGAGGGGGATTCAAATGATTATATCGGCAAGGGTTTATCCGGCGGCAAAATCATCGTCTACCCACCCGAAGGATCGACGTTTGCCCCAGAAGAAAACATCATCATCGGGAATGTTGCCTTTTATGGCGCCACATCCGGCGAAGCCTACATTCGCGGCGTGGCAGGCGAGCGTTTCTGCGTCCGCAACAGCGGGATGCGCGCGGTCGTAGAAGGCCTCGGAGACCATGGCTGCGAATATATGACCGGCGGCCAGGTGATCGTGTTAGGCAACACCGGACGCAATTTTGCCGCCGGGATGTCGGGAGGAATCGCTTATGTCATCGATTGGGATGGCACCTTCCGCCGCAGGTGCAACCACGAAATGGTTGAACTCGAACCGCTCGTAGACGCTCTGGAAATCGACGAGGTCAAAGAACGGATCAAACTCCATGGTGAACTGACTGGCAGCCTGCTGGCATATCGGGTGCTGGGCAGTTGGGAAGACATCTGCCCGCGCTTTTTAAAAGTTATTCCGAAGGACTACAAACGCATGCTACAGGCTTATCGCGCAGTCGAGAGCCAGGGATTGAGCGGTGATGCGGCCGATATGGCCGCCTTCGAGCAGAACAGTCGCGATCTTGTGCGTGTGAGCGGCAATTGAGATCTTCTGCCTCCACCTGAACCAACAGACCCAAAGCAGAAAGATATCCGAGGGACCTACAATGGCAAAACCAACCGGTTTTTTAGAATATCAAAGGGAGCTTCCCGGCGACCTGGCGCCGGAAGAACGGATTCTCCACTGGAAGGAGTTCCACCGGCCATTTCCGGAGGAAAAGCTGCGCCAGCAAGGCGCTCGCTGCATGGATTGCGGAATTCCTTTCTGCCACACCGGCAAGCTGATCAACGGGATGACCGCGGGCTGCCCAATCAACAATTTGATCCCCGAATGGAATGACCTGGTCTACCGGGGACTGTGGCGGCAGGCGCTCGACCGGCTGTTGAAGACAAACAACTTTCCGGAATTTACCGGGCGGGTGTGCCCGGCGCCTTGCGAAGGTTCGTGCACCCTGGGCATCAATGACCCACCTGTAACGATCAAGAACATCGAGCAGGCTATCATTGAAAAAGGCTTCGAAGAGGGTTGGATAGTTCCCGAGCCCCCGGTTGAACGTACCGGGAAATCGGTAGCCGTGGTAGGCTCGGGGCCTTCCGGGCTGGCCTGCGCGGATCTGCTCAACAAGGCCGGGCACAAGGTGACAGTTTTTGAGCGGGCCGACCGGATCGGTGGGCTGCTCATTTATGGTATCCCCAACATGAAGCTGGATAAGCAGATCGTCCAGCGGCGAGTTGACCTGATGGCCGCCGAGGGTGTTACCTTCATTACCCGCACGGAGGTTGGAAAGAATTACCCGGCCGAAAAGTTGTTGGCGGATTTCGACGCCGTGGCCTTATGCGGCGGCGCGACAAAACCCCGCGACCTGCCCATTGAAGGGCGCGGGCTAAAAGGCATCCATTTCGCGATGGAGTTCCTGTATGCCAACACCCGCAACCTGCTGGGCGGGTCGCTGGAAGATGAAGATGGGATGACGATCTCTGCCCGCTGGAAAGACGTCATCGTGATCGGTGGTGGAGATACCGGAACCGACTGCGTCGGCACCGCGCTGCGCCACGGCTGCCGCAGCCTGGTCCAGTTTGAAATCCTCGACCGCCCACCCGACCAACGCCGGACCGATAACCCCTGGCCAGAATGGCCCAGGGTCTTTAAGGTCGACTATGGGCAGGAGGAAGCCGCAGCCGTGTTCGGTCGAGACCCGCGCCTGTACAATATCACCACCAAACGCTTTGTGGGTGACGAAAATGGACAGGTTAAAGAAGTCCACACCATTCAAGTCGAGTGGGTACCTGGTCCCAACGGACGCCTCAGCCCACGCGAGATTCCGGGAACCGAAAAAGTTTGGCCGGCCCAGCTCGTCCTGCTGGCGATGGGCTTTCTGGGTCCGGAGGACCAGCTTCTGGATCAATTAGGCCTCCAGCGAGACCAGCGCAGCAACGTCCAGGCGCAGTATGGGAAGTTCGCCACCAGCATTCCGGGTATCTTCTCCGCAGGCGATATGCGCCGCGGGCAGAGCCTGGTCGTGTGGGCCATCAACGAAGGCCGTGGCGCGGCCCGCGAGATCGATCGCTACTTGATGGGCTCCACCCAAATCCATGGCTAAAATTATTCCTTCCCTTTTTTGAAACAGAGTCCCCAAAATACTTATGTCAACAAAACAGCCGACCGGGAAGTCGGCTGTTTTGTTTAATCCCTTGACGAAATTTACCGAATGCGTAAAATAGTTAAGGTAATTAATCATTAACTTCCTTAACTATCCATACAGGCCGTTTTGTGCCTGAAGATTGGCGATTAGGACATCTATGTACTTATCTGAGACAACCCAAGAGCTTGTTCAACAGGCAATTGACCGATTTTGGGAAACGATCCCACCCACCTGGAATATTATCCGCGGGCATATTCGAGGAATCGCCGCCGAACACTACGGAATGACCGTTGAACAATTCCATATCCTGCGCCTGGTTCGCAAAGGCATCCACTCGATGAGTGAGCTGGCTGAAATTAAACAGATCAGCCGGCCAGCCATCAGCCAGGCAGTTGACCTGCTGGTTGAAAAGGGCTTGCTCACACGCCAGCAAAGCGAGGACGACCGCCGGTTCGTGAAGCTCGATCTGACCGATAACGGCCACGGTTTGTTAAATGCCATTCACGAGGAGAATCGGGCCTGGATGGTTGAAAAGCTGAGCGGCCTTCAACCGGAAGAGCTCAGCTGCCTGGTGCGCGGCATGGACATA
Organism: uncultured Anaerolineaceae bacterium; assembly: GCA_964490575.1. Taxonomy (GTDB): domain Bacteria; phylum Chloroflexota; class Anaerolineae; order Anaerolineales; family Anaerolineaceae; genus DSYU01. The sequence continues at coordinate 16,104 of CAZBDC010000063.1, forward strand.
TTCAAAGAAGCATTCGAAGAAAACGAATTATGAGACATATCCGGAAACTCCTTCCATTTGTAAAACCTTACTGGTTGTTAGCATTGCTTTCGTTCATCACCCTTACGGCCATGGTTTTTATGGACCTGGCCATCCCACGCCTGATCCAGCGCATTATTGACCAGGGAATTCGCGACAACAATCAACCGGTAGTCATCCAGACGGCCCTGATCATGTTGGCCATTTCGCTGGCTACCGCGTTGGTGGCGGTGAGCAATAATATTTTTTCCGTCCGGGCCGGAGAAGGGGTCTCCCGCGATCTCAGGGAAGCATTGTTTCTCAAGATCCAGGCGCTGTCGTTTGGCGATCTCGACCGTTTTTCCACCGGCAAATTGATGGTTCGCCTGACCAGCGATGCTACGACATTTCAACGCCTGGTGCAGGTGACTTTGCGCATCGGAACGCGGGCGCCATTAATGATGATCGGCAGCCTGATTCTGATGTTCAATACCAACCAACGCCTGGCGATGACCATGGTGCCGCTTCTGCTGGTTACTTCTGTCACCCTGGTGTTCTTTAGCTCGCGCATGGAGCCGCTTTTCCGTGCTGTCCAGCAGCGGCTTGACCGGCTCAACACCGTCTTACAGGAAAATATATCGGGCGCCCGGCTGGTCAAGGCCTTTGTAAGGGACGAATTTGAGAATGAGCGTTTTGAAGACGCTAACGAAGGCTTCACCGCTCAGACAATCAAGATGATGCAGTTTATGTCAGTAATTTCCCCGATCCTGACGATGTTCATCAACATTGGGATCGTTCTGGTAGTGTGGGCGGGTGGTTTGCAGTCAATCCGCGGGGACCTGACCATCGGCGAAATTATCGCTTTTACCAACTACATGATGACCACCATGGGCCCCCTTACGATGATGACCATGCTTGCCAACACCTGGGCCAACGGCATCGCCTCAGCGCAGCGTATCAACGAAGTTCTCGACATTACCCCCTCTGTACAGGATGCGCCGGGCGCACAGGCATTGCCGCAGCCTATCCAGGGACACGTAGCCTTTAAAGATGTCTCCTTCCAATATAACGGCAGCAGCAATGGCGCAGCCGACGAGCGAGTCATTCTCCAGGGCATCGATCTGTTGGCTGAGCCAGGACAAATGATCGCTATTCTTGGAGCGACCGGCGCCGGTAAGACCAGTCTGGTTCATCTAATCCCACGCTTCTACGATGTGTCACAGGGCCGGCTCACCATCGATGGGTTAGATGTTCGCCAGGTTCAGGTCGATTCGCTCCTCGGCCAGGTGAGCATCGTTCCACAAGAGACCGTCTTGTTTTCCGGTAGTGTGCAGGATAACATTCGCTACGGTCGCCCAGGCGCCACTGACGAGGAAGTCGTCGCTGCGGCAGTCGCCGCTCAGGCCGATGAATTTATTCGCCAGCTTCCCAGAGGGTATGATACGCATGTTGAAGAACGGGGGGTCAACCTATCGGGAGGTCAAAAGCAGCGCATCGCGATCGCTCGAGCCCTGGTCACACGGCCGCGCATCCTGATCCTTGATGACAGCACCAGTTCGGTCGATGTAGAGACTGAAACCAGGATACAAAACGCATTGAAAGACATCCTGCACAGCACGACCACTTTCGTAGTCGCTCAGCGCATCAGCACTGTCTTAAATGCCGATAAGATCATCGTAATTGACCAGGGCCGCATTGTTGCCCAGGGCACCCACGCCGAACTGATGCAAACCAGTCAAATTTACCAGGAGATCTATGATTCACAGCTTGGCAACGGTTTCGCGAAGGAATTTGCCCTTTCCGCCCAGCAAGGAGCCTCAGCATGACCACCACTACGAACACCCGCGATTCAGGTGAGGTTCGCCGGCAAATGCTCGGGCGTGGGCCCGGTATGCGGCGGAACATTGAGAAAGCAAACAACCCTCGCCGGGCGCTCAGCCGCCTGCTGCCTTATCTAAAGCCTTTTCGATTGGCCCTGCTCGGCGTATTTGGGTTGGTCGTCATCTACACACTGCTCGGCCTGGCCGGGCCATACTTGATGGGCGTCGCGATCGATCAATTTATCTCCGGAAAAGACCCCGCTGGCCTGGGACGCACCGCCGTGTTGATGCTGGCGGCTTACCTGCTCAATAACCTGTTCCACGCTGCCGCCGGTTGGGCCATGGCCAGCCTGTCGCAGCGCGCGCTCAAGCAATTGCGCAAGGACCTGTTTGGCCATTTACAAAACCTGCCGATTCGCTTCTTTGATACTCATTCAGCCGGTGAGTTAATGAGCCGCCTGACCAACGACATTGAAGCCATCAACCAGGCAGGCTCTCAGAATGTGATTGCGCTGTTTGCCAGCGTGCTCTCGCTGGTTGGAATCCTGATTGCAATGTTTATCCTCAACCCCTGGCTGGCACTGGCCACCTTGGTGGTAATCCCAATCATGGTCTGGTTCGCCGAGTTCGTCGCCCGCTATACGCGCCGTGGTTTTCGTGAACTGCAAAAACAGTTGGGTGGCCTGAACAGCATCATGGAAGAAGCCATCAGCGGCCAGAAAGTGGTAAAAGCGTTCCGGCGCAATGAAAGCGTGATTGAGAGCTTTCGCGAACATAACCAATCTGTTTACCGCGCGGGTGTATACGCGAACACGTATGCGATGCTGCTCATGCCGCTGACCGGGGTGCTGAGTAATTTCTTCGTCATTGTTCTGGCCGGCCTGGGCGGGTGGCTGGCGCTTCGCGGGCTGGTTTCCGTGGGCACAATTGCCACCTTCATCAGCTACGGACAGAGCTTTACCAACCCGCTGCGCCAGCTGGCCAATATGTACAACGCCATCCAGGCTGCCCTGGCGGGCGCCGAACGGGTCTTTGACATCATCGATACGCCTGCCGAGACGACTCCAGAAGAACAGAATTTGTCCCGCCTGGCTTCGCTCAAAGGACACGTCTGCTTCGAAAATGTCTCCTTTGGATACCAGCCCGGACTGCCAATTATCAAGAACCTGACCCTGGAGGCAAAAGCCGGACAGACCATTGCCCTGGTTGGGCCAACTGGAGCCGGAAAGACGACAATCATCAACCTGCTGACCCGTTTCTACGAGATCCAATCTGGCCGCATCTGCATCGACGGCCAGGATATCCGCAATATTTCCAAAGCGGAACTTCGCCGCAAGCTGGGCCTGGTGCTCCAGGATACCTTTCTTTTCTCCAATACCGTCCTGGAGAACATCCGTTACGGACGCCTGGATGCCAGCGATGAAGAATGCTACCAGGCAGCCCGCATGGCGGACGCCGACCACTTCATTCGCCAGCTCCCCCAGGGCTACGCGACCGAGCTTTCAGAACGAGGCAGCAACCTCAGCCAGGGCCAGCGCCAGCTGCTGGCGATCGCCCGGGCTATTCTGGCCGACCCGGCTATTCTGATTCTGGATGAAGCCACCAGCAGCGTGGATACCCGCACCGAAGCGCGCATCCAAAAAGCGCTCCTGCGCCTGATGGAGGGCCGCACCAGTTTTGTCATCGCGCACCGGCTCAGCACTATCCGGGATGCGGATAACGTGGTGGTCATTCATGATGGTGAGATTGCTGAGCAGGGCAGCCATCAACAACTGCTCGACCGGCGCGGCTTTTATCACCAGCTTTATCTCAGCCAGTTTAAGGGCCATGCTATCTGATCAAGAGGGCAGATCGGTGCGGATCAGCCCTGGGTCTCGAGGTGCCAGCGCCCCAGGACCCAGGGTTTTTCTTTCATTTGAAAATAATGGCTGGTTTATAATATCTCGTAACAACCAAATTTTCCCACTTCGCACCCCAGAAAGGAGTTGCTGAATGTTTTATGGCGTGCAGTATTATCCCGAGCAGTGGCCCGAGGAGCGCTGGCTCACAGACGCTGCCATGATGCAGCGTGCTGGCGTCAACACCGTCCGGATGGGAGAGTTTGCCTGGAGCGTTTACGAGCCGCGCGAGGGCCAACTCCATTTTGAATGGATGGATCGTGCGATCCGCCTGCTCAACGAGCACGGTATCCAGGTGATCATGTGCACGTGCTCGCGCACTCCACCCCCGTGGGTCTTTAAAAAATACCCTGGTGTGCTCAACGTGGGCGAAGATGGGCGAGTGAACAACTACGGCAAACGCTACACGGTCGGCCTGGCACATCCCGAGTTTGACACCCTGGCGCGGCGCATCGACCAGGCTGTGATCGAGCACTATTCCGGTCACCCTGGCATTGCTGGCTGGCAGGTCGACAACGAGGTCGGCGGAGGTAATGATTGCTACTGTCCGCGCTGTCACGGCTATTTCCAAGATTATCTACGCGAAAAATACGGCACAGTCGAGCGCCTTAACCAATCCTGGGGCGAGCACTTCTGGTCATTCCATTTCAGCGATTTCTCCGAGGTGCCCCTGCCGGCAAACAACCCGCAGCTTTCATTGGAGTACCGGCGCTTCTTATCGAAACTCAACGTCGATTTCACGCGCTCGCGCAGCGAAATGATCCACAAGTTGGACCCGGGTAAATTCGTCACAACCAATTTTCAATCGTTTGTGATGAAACACACTGATTATTTTGAAACCGCCAGGATAATCGACCTGCCCGGCATGAACCACTATCCGCCCCGCTCCCCCGAGTTTATCCTCGACTATTACCGGGGCGAAAAGGGCCGCGTGTTGATCCTGGAGCAGCACAGCCGGCTGGCTGAATGGGATACCGGAGAGGGCTGGATGCGCTTGTGGGCTTACCGGGCACTGGCGCATGGCGGAGCCGGAACGATCTTCTTCCGCTGGCGCACCGCGCGCTATGGCCAAGAACAGCACCGCGATGGCATCCTGCCGCACGCCGGGCAGGAAAATCGCCGTTACCAGGAGTTGGCCCAGATGGGCGCCGAACTGAAACAGGTCAGCGAGCTTATCGACTCCACCGATGTAGAGGCCAGCGTTGCCATCCTGATGGGGTACGAAGGCCGTTGGGCGATGGAAGCCGGTTTAGACCTAAAACCCATGCAGGCCCACCTGGACGCGGCGCGTTTCCACGAAACCCTCTTGCGCCGCAGCCTCCCGGTTGATGCGTTCGACCCGCACTGCCAGCTCTCGCGCTACAGGCTGGTAATTGCTCCGCGCTTATGGCTGGTTGATGAGCGCATCGCCGCTAATCTGCGCAGCTTTGTCGAGCGCGGCGGCGTGCTGTGCCTGACCGCCGCCAGCGGCGTGGTCGACGAGTATAACAAAAGCTTCGAAACGCCTCGACCCGGCCCGTTGGCCGATATGGCGGGGGTTGAAGTCAGCGACCTCTCTCCACTGCACCATCCATTCACCATTTCAAGCCAGTCGATCCCAGGCCTTGAAGGCGCACAGGCGCTGAGTATGGCGGATGAAATGCATCCGACCACCGCCGAAGTGCTGGCAGTTTATGCCGAAGGTTGGCGGAAAAACCTGCCAGTTCTGACTCGCAACCGGTGGGGCCAGGGTTGGGTCTATTACCTGGGCACAGTTCTTGAGGGTGACGCGCTCGGCAGCCTGGTTGACGCGCTCCTGGCCCAGGCCGGAATCGAGCGCGGAATCGAAACGCCAGATGGCGTATTTGCCTACGAACGGCGCAGCGAGAAAATTCGACTGCTATTCTTGCTAAACCACAACGAACAACCCCAACGGGTGAACCTGCCTGCTGGCTGGCAGGATGCTTTTTCCGGACAGCCCTGCCAGACAGTTGAGATTGATCCGGTTGGAGTGCGGTTGATAAAAAGCTCTTTGTAAATCGGTGCGCTTAAGCTGTTGCTTACACCTGGATTCGACAAGACAAGAGAAAGACCAGCGTCCCTGGAGGAGATCAGCGATGAAAAAAATAAGCCTTGGCCTGGCCCGAATGCACCAGGAACCAGGAGAGCGGCGCGATTTTCTACCCGGATTCGTCGCCAGTCTCTCTGAAAAAGAGATCGATCTGGTTCTTGAGCACGACTATGGATCAGGTATTGGTTTTTCCGAGTCCGATTACCTGGCGGCCTCGCCGCGAATCCGGTTTGCCGACCTGGAAGAGGTCTACAACCAGGATATCGTGTTGGTCCTTCGCTACCCGGGCGATGAGAAAGTGTGCTGGATGCGTCCGGGCGCTTGCCTCGTGTCTATGCTCCATTATCCTACCCGGCCACTGCGGGTTGAGTTCTTGAAATCACGCGAGATTGAGTGCGTATCGCTTGATTCGGTCAAGGATGATCTTGGCCGGCGCCTGGTCGAAAATCTCCGCGCGGTTGCCTGGAACGGCGTAGAAACTGCTTTCAAAGTCCTGGCGCAGGTTTACCCTTCCCCCGGGATCGAGGATCCAAATCGCAACCCAATAAAAGTAACCGTCATGGGAGCTGGCGCGGTAGGTATGTTTGCCATACAGGCTGGCGTGCGTTATGGACACGAACCCACCTGGAAGAAAATGGCCGCCGAAGGCGTTACCGGGGTTCAAATCACGGCAGTCGAGTATGACCTGACCAACCACCCCACCATCATGACTCAGATTATCCGCTACACCGACATTCTTATCGACGCCACCCAACGACCAGACCCTACCCGGCCCATCATCCCAAACCAGTGGCTGGGGAACATGCGCCCTTATGCTGTTTTACTAGACTTATCGGTCGATCCTTACGAGTGCACCGCCCAAGGCCTCCAGATGGTCAAAGGCATCGAGGGCATCCCCCAGGGCAACCTTGACCAGTACATCTTTTCTCCTGACGACCCCGCCTGGGATAACCTGCCCGAATGCATCGACACCCGCAACCGGCGTTGGGCGGTATCCTGCTACTCGTGGCCGGGCGTGCATCCAAAAGAATGCATGGAGGTCTATGGGAAGCAGATCGAGCCGCTTCTGGCAACCATCGTGGACGCTGGCGGTGTTAAGAATATCCAACCCAATGGAGACTTTTTCCACCGGGCTATCACCAGGGCGCGGCTGTAAACCTATATTTCGGACAATTTGGCGCGAGCCAGGGCTCGCTCAAAGTAACTTCCATTCAGGGATATTGAATCATACGAAGTAGTCAGCAGGGCCTCCATGAGCGGCTCAAGTTGGCGCGCATAATGCTCCATGCAGGCTTCGGGATGTATCCCAGGCCAGGAATAGCACGAAACCACCGCCCGACGGTTTGACGAAGGGATCGACGCTGGCACCGTTTTATCCCATACCGGGTCATCCGGCATAAAGATATATTGGTTCAGATTGCCCTGCGGAATCCCCTCAATCCCCCGAACCGTGGGCGGTTCGTTATCCAACAGATATGGGTCAACGGCCAGGTCGGCAATGACTGCGTGTTGTGGCAGCCAGGCAATCCACTCGTTGGGCACCAATGGTACCGCCGGATTACGGCGATAGGAGGCATCAACGAGGATATCTGCCTCTCGGAAGAGCGCTTCCATCTGCCCGGGCAGGTGTGAAATGTTGCGCCCCACACTGATCGCCAGTGCACCAGGGCCATTCAGTTCCATATGCCGGTTGTTGCGCTCGATATTTCCCAGTTTTGTCGCCGCGTCGATGGCATGCTTGCCCACCATCCCGGTTCCCAAGATTACCGCCCGATAAGGCTCCCCTTTGCACAACAGCCCAGGGCAATCTTTTTCCAGCACATCAAATGCCGCTTCTAATCCATTCCAGGCTACTGCTCGCATATTCTCAACCAATCGCAGGTTGTTGTCATCGACGATCGAATCCATGGAAATCGCATTAATGCCAAGCTCTCGTAAAATCTCCACCCGCTTAGGCCGGGTTGGGTAATGCAGCATCGAGACCAGGCACGCCCCCCGGCGCATCAGGCGAAGTTCTTCCTCACTCGGCGAGCGGAGAACAATCACATAATCCTGCTGATAAGCTCCCCTGTGATCGGTTTTATACACGTGACTGTTACCGCGCTGGAAATCATCGAAGGTAAACCCGGAACGGCTGCCGTAGCCCTCTTCCACATAAACATTGGCAAAATTGGACAATGCCTGGATAAACCCGGGCAGAAAGACCCGCCGTTCACTGGCCTCTTTGTTCATCCGTGGAAAGCCCACCGAAACCGCTCGCGTCATCGATCTCTCCTTTCTGTTTTGATACTTCGTTTTGTGTGGGCTACTGCGTCGCCCAGGTTTCCAAATCGTTTTGGGTATTTCCATCCTATCTAATAACTGCCATTTTTGTCAATACACCCTGAAACATGAGGCTATAATCAAACTGGTCAGGTTCCCATTCGCTGAAACCTGCCTGATTGGCGAAACAGTTCAAAATCTCCGGAGTAAGATAAGTGGATGGCTTTGAACAAATATCGGGCGAATCCTGTTTGAAGCGAGGCAAACAATGCTCAAAATAAGTGACTGCATGAAGAGAAATGTGTTTGCGATCCAAGACACAGACACCGTCAGGGAGGCCATCAACCAGCTGGTATCCAAACATATCGGCCTGCTGCCTGTGCTGAACCGTAATGGGCAGCCAGTTGGGGTGGTCGGACTGCGGGACCTGTTGAACCTGGCCCTTCCTTCCGTGGTTCACATGCTCGATGACGTCGATTTTCTGGGCGATTTTGGCGCTGTAGAGGCCTACGTCCCTTCCGATGAAATTCTGAGCCAACCAATCACCCGGCTGATGCGCCCGAGTACGGTCGTCAGGCAAGATGCTGGCTTACTGCGCGCGTATGCCACCATGCTCCGCCATGACCTGCACGATTTGCCTGTTATCGACCAGGAAGGCCGGCTGTGCGGGATCGCTTCTCGCGTAGACATCGGCACAACGATCCTATCGAGCTGGCAGAAAGGCTAAAATTTATGCTGCCTATCATCGTTTCCTCATTAATCTTCCTTGCCTGCCTGTGGCTTATTTTCAGCGAAAAATTAAACCGAACAATCACGGGCCTGGCCGGCGCTTCGGTGATGATTTTGGCGGGGAAGTTAATGGGATTTTATGATGAAACCTTAGCGATCGAATCCGTAGATTGGAACACACTGGGCTTACTATTAGGGATGATGATCCTGGTTGCTATGCTCGAACCAACCGGGTTCTTCCAGTACATGGCTGTCATGGCCAGCAAGCTTTCGGGGGGTGAACCGCTGCGATTACTGGTCCTGCTGGGTTTCGTGACGAGCGTGCTTTCCATGTTTTTAGACAATGTAACCACAGTGGTATTAATTGCCCCGGTCACGATCCTGATCAGTGAGGTGTTAGGCGTTTCACCAGCGCCATTTTTGATCACTGAAGCCTTGCTGTCAAACACAGGTGGGGTGGCGACCCTAATTGGCGATCCCCCAAATGTTCTGATTGGGTCAGCAGCCAACCTGACTTTCCTTGACTTTATTACCCATTCGCTGCCAATCGTCGTTGTGGTCTGGATATCAGCACTTTTGCTGCTAGGTTTCCTGTTCAAAAAAGACTTAAAAGTTGAAGGAGAGAACCGCGAAGCAATTCAAAAGCTGGATCCACAAGAAGCGCTTAACGACCGGAAAACCGCCATCCGAATCCTGTCTGTCCTCGCCGGTACAATCCTTTTATTCTTCCTCCACGGCGCTCTTAATCTTACGCCTTCTCTCGTGGCTCTCTCATCCGCTGCTTTTGCACTGGTCCTGGTCAGGCCACCAATCAACGAAGTGCTTCGGCGGGTGGAGTGGAGCGTTCTGGTATTCTTCGCGGCGTTGTTCATGATGGTCGGTGGGTTGGAACATTCTGGCGCGCTGGCGAGGCTGGTTTTGATATTCGAAGCCGGGGCTAACATACCACCCCAAATTTTTGGCGCCCTGTTGATCTGGGTCGTTGCGATCCTCTCCGCCGTTGTGGATAATGTGCCAATTACAATTGCCCTGATCCCGGTCGTGCAGGGTTTGGGCGCATCCGGAATCGATATCTATCCTCTGTGGTGGGCCCTGGTGTTTGGCGCCGGGTTTGGTGGGAACGGAACCATTATTGGATCCTCAGCGAATATTCTGGTGGCCATGTTATCTGAAAGGACCCGCACGCCGATTACATCCCAGGTGTGGAATAAACGCGGCCTGCCGGTGATGCTGCTCACCTGCACAATCGCCAGCATCCTGTATTTGCTGGCCTATCCCTGGTTCACCCGGTAGAGAAACCCATCATGCTTTTTATCAATTTTAGGCGGCGACGCTACCAACACGGCACAGCATCCACAAACAAAATTATTCAGGAGGTGAAAGATGTTTATGATCATGTGTGTTGTTGACGATGGAACCCGGCTGAATGAGGTTCTGGATGCCTGGAAGAATCTTGGGATCGGTGGAGTCACCGTGATCGAAAGCACCGGCCTTCACCGACTGCGAACAATCCCCGCTATTCCCATGCGCTACACGTTTGGCCTTTCCAATGTGGATCGCGGCAACTACACGCTCTTCTCGGTGGTCGATGGCGAAGAACTGGTCCAGGCCTGCCTGGAAACAACAGAAAAGGTGCTGGGAAGCCTCACCGGCCCAAACACAGGGATATTTACCGCCTGGCCGCTGGCGATCGCAGCAGGGATTTCGCGCACCTCAAACCGCCAGGAGGGAAATAAATGATCTGGGTCCAGTTTATCTTCAGCGCTGCCGTTATCGTATTTGCAGCGACGAGGCTTGCCAAGTATGGCGATATCATCGCCGTGAGATCGGAAGAGCGTCGTGTAGGGAAAGAGTGTAGGATAGGGTG
>CAZBDC010000064.1:0-26712 GCA_964490575.1 uncultured Anaerolineaceae bacterium
AACCTACAAGTCAGCAGCTTTCAGGCTGGACGAGCCCGCGATCGAACCGTCCCGCCCCGATTGAGGGGATTGAAACCGGACACCGGAAACGACTCAGACCATCCCAGCCAGGGGTTCGAACCGTCCCGCCCCGATTGAGGGGATTGAAACGGGATATCAAAACCCCCTCTTTTTCTAAGCCTATCCAAAGTTCGAACCGTCCCGCCCCGATTGAGGGGATTGAAACGATAACCACCAATGCCAGCCGGGGTCTTTGCAAATTCGTTCGAACCGTCCCGCCCCGATTGAGGGGATTGAAACTCGAATACTTACCCTTGGGGTAAACGACGCCGTCAGTTCGAACCGTCCCGCCCCGATTGAGGGGATTGAAACTTTATTACCCTCTCTTGAAATCAATGGTGCTGTGGATAGTTCGAACCGTCCCGCCCCGATTGAGCGGATCAAAACTCCCCTCCCCGCTTCGGGGAGGGGCCGGGGGAGAGGTCGTTCATCCCATCCTGCCGGCGGAGGGACGCCGCCGGGTCGCAATCTATGATATGATTGTTGTGGATCGTATCCATCGCATCATCTGGCAGGATTATTTCGCCTCCGGCGGCCTGGCTGCCGGCGGCGAGCGGGGGGCGGCGCGGCTATGTATCACCCTTCCACGCTATTGTGTCTCGTATCGGAACAGCGCATGCAGAACGTCATCCCGTTGTTCCAGCGCAGCTTTTCTTTTGACCAGGTGGCGCTGATCGCGTCCGGCGACCCAGGCGGCCTCAACCCGCATTTCGCCCGCATCGCCGCTGACCTGCGCAGCGCGCTGCGCGAGCGCGCCCGCTGCGTGCTGTGGGATACGCCGGTGGACCCGATGGTGCCGGGGCAGACCTTCGCCGCCTGCCAGGCAGCGGTCGCCGCGCTGGGCGGCCCGGAAAGCGTGCTGATTAATTTCACCGGCGGCACCAAGCCGATGTCGATCGGGGCCTACCAGGCCGGGCTGGCTTCCGGCTGCCAGATGATCTACGTCGACACGCAGATCGAGCAGATCTATCACTACGTTGGCGGCGTCCCGCGCGCGCAGCCCTTCCAGCTCGACCCGATCACGGTCGGGCAGGTGCTGGCGGTGCACGGCAAGCCGATCAACGATCACTGGACGCAGTCCAAACAGCCCGCCGAATTCGAAAGAGAGGTCACCGAGGCCGTGTACCGCGCGCGGCCGGGGTCGCTGCGCCAGGTGCTGCTGTTGCAAAATGCCCTGCGGCCGCTCCCGGCCGGCGCGAATGGGGAGAAAACGATCCCGGCGGACGGCCTGGAAGGCGCCGGCGCGTTTGTCGAGCAGTTTGAACAGGCCGGCGAGGCCCGGCGGGAGGGCGCCGCCTGGTTCTTCAGCCCGCGCCTGGTTAAATACCTGAACGGCGACTGGCTGGAGCAGTACGTGGCCCGCGCCCTGAGCGCCGACGGGCGCTTCTCCGACGTGGCCGGCAACCTGCAGCTGGCCGGCGTGGAGAATGAGCTGGATGTGGCCTGCACGCTGAACGGAAAGCTGGCCATTGTGGAATGCAAGAGCGGCAAGCTGGAAAAAGGCCAGGGCGCCATCATGGTCAGCCGGTTGCGGGCGCTCAAAGAAAGCCTGGCCGGTACGTTTGGGAAAACCTTCCTGGTGACCTGCTACGAGACCCGGCAGCTCAGCGCCCGCTTCCTCGACCGCGCCGGCGAGTATGTTTCGAGCGTGATCGGGATCGAGCAGCTCGCTGAAGTGGAGCAGGTAATTTACGAAAAGGTCGCCTTAAGACAGCGCTGACGGGGGGAATCGAAGACGGTGCCAACCTCACTGATCCTTTACCTGGATACGCCGCAGCCTTTGCCAGGCGAGTTTTTGGGCCGCGAGGCGCAGGCCTGGTTCCTGCAGACCCTGCGGGCGCTCAACCCGAGCCTCTCGCAGCCGCTGCATGATGCGGACGGCCACAAGCCCTACACCGTATCCGACGTTTTTGAGCTGCCGGCGGACCTGCGCGCGGCAGCCCCCGCCCCGCGCATCCTGCGCATCACCGCCTTCGACGAGGCGCTCGAAGAGGTGTTGACCGGCGCCTATATCAGGCGCCTGCCCAGGGAGATCCGCCTGTGGTATCTCACCATCCCCATCCGCGCCTACAGTTTCGCGGCGGATGAATGCCCGTGGGCGGGCCAGCTGACCTACCGCAACCTGGCGGAGTGCGCCCAGGGGCTGGAGAACGACGCGTTCTGCCTCGAATTTCTCTCCCCGACCGGCTTTCGCTCGAACGGCAAAGACATCGCCGAGCCGGTCCCGGCGCTGGTGTTCCGCGGCTGCTGGCAGAAGTGGAACCGGTTTGCCCCGGCGAAGATGCGCATGCACCCCGACCTGCCGCGCTTCGTGCAGGACTGCGTGGCGGCCCGCGCCAGGGCGGATTTCGAGCTGCAGCGGATCGTGTTTGCCGGGGGCAAGCGCGGCGGGGCAGTGGGCTTCACCGGCAGCGTCGATTTTGGCATCCAGCCGGCCGGGCTGGCCGGGGACTGGTCCGCCGGTCTGCCGGGGTGGTCGGCCCAGGTGCGGGCGCTGGCGATGTTCTCGTTCTTCTGCGGCGTTGGGCACCACACCACGGTTGGCCTGGGGCAGACGCTCCCCCGCCTGCTGCCTTCCCTGCGTTCCTAGAGGAATTCACACCATGATTTTGCTGAATTTTGCCCACCCAATCACCGCCGAGCAGCAGGCGCAGATCGAGGCGCTGGCCGGGGAGCGGGTCGATGAAATCCGCGACATCCCCGTCCACTTTGATCTGAGCGCCCCGTTTCGCCCGCAGGTCGACGCGCTGTTAGCCCAGGCCGCGGTGGGCGAAGCCGGCTGGCAGGGGGCAGCCCTGCTGGTCAACCTGCCGGCGCACAACGTCATCGCGGCCGCGCTTCTCTCCGCCCTGCACGGGCGCAGCGGGCACTTCCCCGCCGTCCTGCTGCTGCGCCCCGTCCCGGCAGCCCTGCCGCGCTACGAGGTGGCCGAGATCGTCAACCTCCAGGCTGTGCGCGATGACGCCCGCGCCCGCCGGGAGGGGGGATAGGGCAAAAACGACGAACCATCCAGTGGGCCAGGGGGAGCCCCATGAAACCACAGAGAATCCCAGGGATCCGGCCGGGATTTAGTGGAATACTTCTCTTTAGAATGAGAACCGGCCTGAGTGGGGAATTTGTTACAGAAAATTTATTGCCTGCTGTAAAAGAATCAATACAATTATTTGTATTATTGTCACCGCAAGTGTATGTCAATCCAGTTCTTTACCAGAGGGTGTAATTGACCCGCGTGTAGTTCGCTTATTGGTTTCGTGGTGGGGAAAGCCAAAGAAATCTCGAGGAAGGATGGGGACATGCCGGACTATATCTTGACGGTCATTGACACAACGGGTATCCAAAAGTACGTGTTTGGAACCAACAACCTGCAGCAGATCAGCGGGGCCTCCTACCTGGTCAACTGCGCCACGCGCGACTGGGTCAAGCTCGCGCTGCGCGGGATGAAGCATAACAAGATCGACTTTGCTGACGTTGACCAGCCGTTTGGCAGCGAGCGGATCGAGGATCCGGACGCGCACCTGGACGCAGAATTGATCTATGCCGGCGGTGGAAACACCGTCCTGTTATTTACCGGCATGGATCGCGCCGTCCAATTCACTCGCGCGCTCACCCGAAAAATCATCGAAGATGCGCCCGGCCTGAATGCGGTGGTGGTCCACCAGAGCTTCTCCTGGGAGGATGACGCGCTGGGGGGCGAGCAGGGCGTCTATCGAAAAACGATGCAGAAAATGGCGGTGGCCAAGGCGCGCCGGGCTGCCGTGACGCCAGTCTTGGGGCGGGCGGTGACGGCCGAATGCGTTTTTACCAACCTGCCTGCCGTGGGGACCGACCTTGATAACCGGCTGGTTTCCGCAGAGGCAGACGCAAAGCGCAGGCAAACCGACCGGGTGTTCAACGGCCTGCTGGGCCAGGTCGATATGCGCTGGTTTGAGGACCCTCCGCGCGATTTTGACGCGCTTGGCATGACTCCTGGCGAAAAGAGCCTGCTGGCGGTCGTCCACATCGACGGCAACGGGATGGGCAAGCGTATCGAAGCAGTGGGAGCGCCGTTTACCAGCGCCGGCCCGGCTAACCGGGAGTTCTTGCAGGAGCTGCGGAAATTCTCCGTCTCGGTTCAGAAAGCCGCCCGTGACGCGCTGCAAGAGGTGATCGACCTGTTGTTGGCCCGGGTCGATCCACGGACAGGCAAAATCGGCGACCAGGTCTGGGTAAAAGAAGACCGCCTGCCTTTCCGGCCGATTATCCTGGGCGGGGATGATGTGACCTTTGTCTGCGACGGGCGCCTGGGGATGGGCCTGGCGGTCGAGTATTTGAAGGCCCTGAATGCAAAGCAACTGAGCGATGGGCAGAACCTGTCCTGCCGGGCCGGCGTGGCCATTGTCAAGGCCCACTACCCATTTTCCAGGGCCTACGACCTGGCGGAGGAGCTGTGCGCTTCGGCAAAGCAGCAGATTGGGCAAGTTAAGGAAGAGCTTGAAAAGAAGAAGGTTTCGATCAAGCAGGTGCAAATTTCCACCATCGACTGGCACATTGCCACCAGCGGGCTGGCGCTGAGCCTGGGCGAGATCCGCGACCGGGAGTACCGCGTGGAAGCCGGCCGGTTGAACGCGCGGCCGGTCACCCTGGCGATTAAGCAGCCCCCCGGCGCGCCGCCGCTGCCGGAGTTTCCGGGGAACTGGCGCACCTGGAACAACGTGGCGCGGGCGATTGGCGAGTTCGCGCAGGGGGAAGCCTGGGAAGACCGGCACAATAAAGTCAAGGCGCTGCGCCAGGCGCTGCGCGGCGGACCGCACGCGGTGGAAAACTTCGCCGTCCTGTATCGCGCAAGCTGGCCGCGTCTCGAAAACGTGCGCCCCAGCCAGGCAAAAAGCGGCTTTGCGGATGGGCGCTGCCTGTATTATGACGCCGTGGAAGCCGCCGACCTGTATATTCCGCTGAACCAGGAAGAACCCAAATGAAAACGCTCCATTTGCGCTTTGTACTGAAAAGTGACGCCTCCTTTGGCCGGGGCGACGGGCTGGCCGGCCTGGTTGACAGTGAAGTGCAGCACGACGACCTGGGCTGCCCCTTCTTGAACGGCAAGGAGATCAAAGGCATCCTGGCGCAGGAATGCGCCGGGGTGCTGGCCGGCCTGCCGGCCGCGAAAAAACCGCGCTGGGAGAAAGCGGCCGCTCGCCTGTTTGGCCGGCCCGGCAGCGCGCTGGAGGATACGGCCTGGCTGGTGTTCGGCGACGCGCGCCTGCCGGACGATCTTCGCGCCCGCCTGGCCTGGGACCGAGACCGGTGGCTCGAGCAACAGCGAAAACTGCTGGACAAGCAATTTGATGAACGCAAGCAGAGCCTCCTGGCCGATTTCCGCGCCCAGGTGCTCGAAACGCTCACCACCATCCGCCAACAGACGGCCATCGAGGAGAAAACCGGGGTCGCGAAGGATCACTCCCTGCGCGCCACGCGCGTGGTGATCCGCGAGGCCCCATTCGTGGCCCGGCTGGAATACCGGCCCTCCGGCGAGCTGCCTGCCGGGGAGCTGCAGGCCGCCGAGGCGGACGACCTGGCGCTGCTGGCTGCCTGCGTGGCGGCCTTCCGGCGGGCGGGTTCAGGCCGCAACCGCGGGCGCGGGAAGCTGCAAGCGGAGCTTCTCGATGAGGAGAACCAGGCGATGCAAAGCGCATATCTACAGCGTTTTATCCAGGAGGTGCAATCATGAAGGCCGTCATCCTGCGCTTGAAACTGCTCCAGCCCCTGCTGGTCGCCCGTCCGGGGGCCGGCGAGGAGAATGCTTCCGAGTCTTACGACTTCATCCCCGGCGGCGTCATCCGGGGCGCGCTGATCGCGCGCTACCTGGCGCGCAACCCCGGCGCCGACATCGCCCGCCCAATGCCGGGGGAAAGCCGGCGCCCATTTTTTGACGGCTCTTGCTGCTTTCTCAACGGGTATCCCGTCGCCGAAGGCGGGCAGCGCATGCTTCCCATCCCGCTTGCCTGGCGGGTGGAGAAAAGCGCGGGCGAGGGAAGCAGCGCGGTATACGATTTCGCCGTCGAGGGCAAGGAGGACCTGGACGCCCCGGCCGGTTTGCGCGAGGGTTTTGCCTGGACTGACGGGAATAAGGTTGAAATAAAGCGGCCCGGGCGTTTCTTGATGGTGCATAACGCCAGCGAAACCCGCGGCCATAAGAAGGCGGGGAGCAGTTTCGTTTATCGCTACGAAACGCTGGCCGAAGGACAGGAGTTTGTAGCCGCGATCGCCGGCGAGTATTCCCACGCGCTGGCAGACGAACTGGGCCTGGCCCCTGGGCTGCGCCTGCACCTGGGCGGGTCGCGCAGCGCCAACTATGGTGAAACGCTCCTGGCGAAGGTTGAAAAGGTAGACGCCTGGTCAGAAGCGCCGGGCCGGCCCAACGCCGCCGGGTGCGTCATCATCACCCTGCTGAGCGACGCCATTCTGACGGACGCCAGCGGGCAGCCCGCCGCCGACCTGGTTCCGGCGTTGAAAGCGGCCGCCACCGAGCAGTACGTCCGCACCCGCCTGGTGGGCGGCTTCAACCGCAAGTGGGGCCTGCCGCTTCCCCAGGCCATGGCGCTGCAGGCCGGCAGCGTGTTCGTGTATGATGGTGGGACGCTCACGCAGAACACGCTGCAATCGATCGCGCAAGAGGGCATCGGCGAGCGGCGCGTGGAAGGTTTTGGGCGGGTGGCGGTCAACTGGCAGGGCGGCCCCTGGTACAACCCGAAGGCGCCGTCCTCAAAGCCGGCTGGCGAGGTTGACCAATCGAGCGCCCCTGTGCTTCACCAGTCCGCCAGCCAGCAGTTAGCCGGAAAGATGGCCGAACGCCGCATGCGCGCCTTGCTGGAGCGCAGGCTGGCGGAGGCGCTTGCTGGGTTGAAGATCCAGGATCCCCCGCTGCCGGCGCAGCTCTCGCGGCTTCGCTCGGTGGCGCGCCTGGCTGCCCAGGAGAAAAACCTGGGATTAATCCCCGCGCATGTCGACGCTCTGAAATCGGCCAAAGACCAGCTGGAACGCGCGCGCGTGGTGCGCAATGGTGAAGCCGATCCGGAGCGGCTGAACGACTGGCTGAAGAACCACACCGCCCGCCAGGCGGGCGAAAATCCGGAGAACTGGACGTTGTGGAGCGAGTTTTTGAAACTGGAGGAGCCGGTCGTGGTGGCAGGGGCGGCGGTACCCCAGGAGGCGGTGCGGGATATGGAAGTGGAATACACCGCCCGCCTGCTCGACGGCCTCTTCCGGCGCACGACCCGCGAAATTCAAGACAAACAGGAAGGCTCAGGAGGCGAAGATGGCGGCTCAATGGAATAATCCCCGCGACATCTCGAAGCGCATCATCATCCAGGGCAGGCTGATCCTCGAGACCCCGGCCCACCTGGGCTGCGGCGACTCGGAAGGCCTGCTGGATATGGCGCTGATGCGCGACGCGTACAGTGGAGGCATCCTGCTGACCGGCAGCACGCTGGCCGGGGCGCTGAAGGGATACCTGACCGGCCTGGGAGATCTGTACGCAGGGGCAGCAAAGAGGCTGTTTGGCGAGGTTAAGGACGATCTGAAGGAAAGCCGGGAGAGCTGGCTGATCGTTGAGGACGCCGTCAGCGCCGGGCCGCAGCTTGAAACGCGCGATGGCGTGGCGCTCTCGGGCGTGACGGGCGCGGCCGAAGATAAAGCCAAGTACGACATCGAGCTGCTCTCGGCCGGCTCAGAATTCGTGGTCGGGTTCGAGCTGCTCGTTCCCAAAGAGGACGAGGATCAACTGGTCGAGACGCTCGCGATCGCCCTGCTGGCCCTGGAAAACGGCGAGATCCGCCTGGGAAAGCGCAAGCGGCGCGGTTTCGGTAAATGTAAAGTGACTGGTTGGAAGGTTTGGGAATTCGCGGTGGATGAGCCCGAAGGAATGCTGGCCTGGCTGCAAAGCTGGCCGCTGCCCGCCGGCGAGCTGACCGCTACCGGCATCGACCAGCTCCTGCTCGGAAGGGGCGCGCCGGCCGTTTCAGCCGGTTCGATTTGCACGCTCACGGCGGAATTCACGCTCGACAGCCCGCTGCTGATCCGCTCGACACCGGAGGCAGGGCAGGCCGCGACGGGGGAGGCGGCCAAAGAGCTGCCGGATACGGTCCACCTCCGCTCGCGGCGGGGCGGGCATCTGCGCCCGATTATCAGCGGCACCAGCTTTGCGGGCGCGCTGCGCTCGCGCGCCACACGCATCTGCAGCCACCTGGGATTGGACGCCCGCCAGCGGGTCGACTCGCTGTTTGGCAACCGCAGGCAGGCGGGCGACGCGCCTGCTAAAGGAAAGCAGAAGTGGACCTCCAGCCGCCTGTGGGTCGACGAAATCGAGATCAATGGCCCGCTGGTCGAAGACCTGACCCAGACGCGGGTGATGATCGACCGCTTTACGGGTGGGGCGCATCCCGGCGCGTTGTTCAGCGAGCAGCCGGTGTTTCCAAAGGCCGGCAACACCCTCACCCTGCGCCTGCGCCTGCAGGTGAAAGACGGCGGCACGGGCGATATTGGCCTTCTCGTCCTGCTGCTCAAAGATCTGTGGGCCGGCCATCTGACCCTGGGCGGTGAGAGCAGCATCGGGCGCGGGCGGTTGAAGGGCAAATCGGCGCTGCTGGAATACGGCGGCGATACCTGGACGATCACCGATCAGGATGACGGCAGCCTGGCGATCGACGGCGACCAGGAGAAACTGAACGCATTCCTTGAAGCGCTGAAGAAAGGGGAGTGAGCGATGGAAGCAGTCAAGAAAATCGAGAGCGTCAATATCGATACAAAGCTTGACCTGGCCGGGTTTGAAGATCAGCCGGTCGCCTGGCTGGAAAAGCAGCCGCCCGTTGGCGAGGAAATTTGGCTGCTGGCTTACGCCGACGATGGGGTTATCTGGGGGCGGATGGACAATAACAGCCTGACCCTGGCGGGCGATGTGTTTGCGAAGAGCGCTCCTGCGCTTGAATTTGAAACGCTCCAGCGCCTCTACCTGTTTGGCGAGGACGCCGAGATCCACGTCTGGAAAGACGGCGGCGAGCTGAAGGCGGCCCGCGTCGAAGACGGCCCCGATTTTGAGGGCCACTCGCTTGAAGAACACCTGCTGCTGTGGGGTTCCGCGATTGCGCAAGCGGATAAGAATGGCTTTACCTTAATGGAAGACGGCGCCCAGGGGCTGCGCCATGCCGTCCCGGTGGAGGTCAAGGCGGAGCATGTCGCCAGGCAGAATGCAGGCGACCCGCTCAAGCGCCCGCTGCGGCTGGTCGTGCGCAAGTACCTCGATTACAGCGAGACCACCGGCGAGGCGTATGTCAGGGCAGCGCGCCTGGTCCGCCTTACTGTGCAACCGGCTTGAGAGGGGGGAAAATGATCCATAATATTCTCATCACCTGCGGAACCTCCCAGATCGACGCGGATAAGATCCGAGATTATGACCTTCTAAATGGTATCCCAGATAACCGGAAGGATGGGTTCTTTGATGCCGTAAGAAATTCGGAGAGGAAAGGAGAGGATTTTTATCAAAATTATGTCGACCTTGCCGACGAGCTGGTGAAAAACCTGGTGGAGCAGAAAGCCCGCTTAGAAGCCGGCGATGTGGCCAACAGTCCCTTTGGGGCGGAGATTTCGACCCTGGAAATGCTGAAACATCACCAAGGCGCGGATTGGCCAGCCTGGAATCCCGGTCAGGATCATTACGTGCTCCTGGCGTCCGATACCGGCCCGGGCTATTTCTGCGCGCAGGTCCTTCGCCGCCTGTTGATCGATGAGAATTTTTGGGCAATCCCCGCAAATCAGGTCAGCCCCCCGGTCGTGGTGGAGACGTTAATTGACAGCCCTTCCTCGGAGGAAGACGCGAAAGACGCGCTGCTGCAGCTGGTGGACCGGGTCAAGGACAACCTTATCCCCGGCGACGGCTCTCAGCAAACGATCCGCAACGTATTGGTGATGACTGGCGGGTATAAATCCATTATCCCCTACCTGACCCTGTTCTCCCTCTTCTATGGCATCGAGCTCCTGTATCTGTTCGAACGCTCGTCGTTCGTGTACTCATTATTCCCCGATGTTTCGTTCAACGGTAAGGCGTGGGACCAGTGGTGGGCTGCCTGTGACAACCTGAAGTCGAAGAACCAGCAAAACCAGGCTTTGACCCGGGTGCTGGAGGGAAGACCTCCTTCCCACGACAGGTCGTTTTAGCGAGTCGTGAAATGACTTTTTACGCGGAGATCATTTTCTCTGGTGCTTCCGAGCTGCGCTGGCGTTATACGTTTGACCAGGGCGGGCAGCAGAAATCCACGCTGCTGGCCCAATCTATTGCTGTTCCAGGCGATATGGGGCGACCTGAATTGCCGCCGGTGTGGAAAAATTTTTACAGGCGCGAGGCATCGGTTATCGCTCGCCTGGACGCGTTACAAGATTACCAGGGCTTTGTCTCCGCCATTGTCGCCGGTCTCGAGGAACTCGCGTCAGGCGGCGGCCCGGCGGGTCGGGCGGAGTTCGCCCGGCAGTTCGGCGACGATTACCTGGCGACACCCGCCGGGTTTAACCGGCTTGTCGCGGATTTTACCATCTACGATGAAACGCGCGATCCCCCTGAAAAGGTGAGCCGCGCGATTGACCCGGAAGACCGGGCTGCCATGCTACTGGTTCTGTACAAGGCGATCTATACCTTTCTCAAGCGCGCGTCACTCGACGCGGCGCTGGCCCGCCTGTACGCGGCCTGGCAGTGGTACAACCTGGCAAAATCCATGTCTCTGAGCGTTCGTGACGATTTTCTGACAGTTTCTGCGCCTGCGGGCAAGATGGATCACCCCTACAGTTTGTTCGTGCGGGAGATGGCCGAGGCGCACCACGAGCTGGTCGGCATGCTGGAAGCCCCGCCGGAATACGACGAAGCGTTGAAGTGGATGGCGGTTTGGTCCGGGATGGACTCGGACAGCGTGCCGCAGCTGCGCGAAAAAATGCGCCTGTCGCTTCCGCTGGTCGTTTCGACCACCGCGGTCAGCCCTGGCGCCATCCGGAAGCCCCTGGCTGCGCCGGGCTGGCCCGGGCCTGGGCAAACCGGGGGGCGCTTCCGGCGAATGCTGGATCGTCTTGCGCCGCGTAAAACAAACTACCCGGGCAGGCGCTTTCGCGAACCCGTTCGAGGCGTTCTGGAATGGCTGTTTGGCGACGTGGATCTGAAGCCAGGCTGGGAGACGGCCCGGCTCCACCCGGTATTCGAGGCAGGCGAGGGGAGAGAAACGGTCGGGCGGCAGGCCATCCGGCAGATGATCAGCGGCTGGCTGCTCCTGCGGTACGACTTCACCAGCGCCGTCCAACTGGCGCGGCTGCTGCGGAAGAATGAACTGGGAAAGGCGGGTTTTAAGCTTGAGCAGTTCGTCTTCCTGTTACTTTTTCTTATTCCGGCAGGTTTTGCCCTGCTTGCGCCGCAGCTTATGAGGCATCCAGGCATCCCTTTCTATGGAATGGTTGGAGTCGAGTGGGCCTTGATTGGCGTTTTCTTTTTCCGCATGTACCGGCGGCTGGATCACTCCGTGCTGCCGTACCTGATTTTGCCGCGCGTGGCGGGCGGCGTGCTGGTGGGCTACTTTGCATTGATCCTATCGGAAGACTCGTTTAGACTGCTCAATTTCTTCTTCCGCGATGGAAAGCCCTGGCTGAGCGCCGGGCTGATCCTTTTCCTGTGGCTGGCCGTCCTGGTCCTGGGTTTCCAGTACCTGTATTACGATGCGCTGCCATTTGTGGGCCAGCGCCGCGCCCCCGCCGCGCGCGCCAGGGCCAGCCAGGCTGTGCTGCTGGCGCTGGCCCTCTCGGCGTTTATCGGGCTGTTCGTCCTGGCGATTGCCAGCCAGATGTACCTGGGAGACCATATTCAGGCCTGCCAGCTGGTGCTGGTCGGGCCGCTTGGCTCCATCGATTGGCAAACGTATTTGATCTTTGTGCCCATCGCGCTGTTCACCGGGCTGGTGACCCAGTTTATCTTTGAAGAAAAGACGGTGACGACCTCGGTCTGGTCGCGCGAGGTTGAATAAAACCATCGGGCTGCCGATAGCTTAAGTTGTATCTCAGGGAGGGTATCATGGAAAGAGGGAAGATTACCATCTTATTTTTGGACCGGCGCTTTGGGTTTATCCAGAAAGAAAACGGCCAGAAGGTCCATTTCAGGCTGCAGGCGGTGGACCGTTCGGTCCGCTGGGAAAATTTGCGCGAGGGAATGGAGGTCACCTTTAATATTGAGATCGGTGAGAAGGGGCCAACCGCCGTGCAGGTGCGGTTGGCTTCTGGCGCGCCTGCCACTCCACAAACCGGCCAGGCGAAGGGCGCGGGTGGGCAGGCGCAGCCGAAATCCGGCCCGTTCCTGAACCCGTACAACTTTGCCCGCTATATGAATAAACCATCCCAACTGGCCGGCCTGGGGGAAGCTGAACTGCGGATGTGGCGCAGCGCGCCGCCCGCTCACGACGCACCTTCGGGCTTAAGCGGCAAAATCTCGTGCACACTCACGGCTGTCACGCCGCTGTTCGTTTCAGGCGGCCGGCCGCCCGGCGATGGACATGCCAGGCTGGACTTCTTCAAAATCGCTGGCGAAAAGGTAATCCCCGCCTCGGGGCTGCGCGGCCCGGTACGCTCGGTGTTCGAAGCAGTCACCAATTCGTGCTTTGCCATGTTGAGCAACAAGCTGTTAAGCTACCGCCTGAAACCGGAGCTGGCAGGTTTTCTGGTGCCCGCCAGGGTAGAAAAAACGAAAGGCGCGTGGGGCCTGCGCCTGCTGACCGGCACGGCAGCACTTTCCACCACCAAAAAACCCAATCCCCTGTATCCAGGCCCCGTCCGCCAGTATCGGGCGATGAATCCCTCTGGCAAGCGCCCGCCTTCCCCGACGCCTCCTCCTCTCGTCAGCCTGGGCGCGTTGGGCGGTTCTAGTTCTGCCCATCCCAGCGAGCACCATCGCAAAGAATGCTGGGCGGCGCTGGTCCAGGGCAGGTTCCCGCCTGCCTGGCGCGTGCTGGCCGTCGCGCCAGACCGCGCCGGAGCTGCCGCGGCCCTGGCAAGGCTGAGCCCGAGGCTGCCCCACGGGGTGGTGACCATGGTTTCGCAGGGGTACCTGTGCGTCACAAACCAGAATATCGACAACAAGGCCAGCGAGCGCTTTTTCTTTGACGACCCCAAGAGCGGTCCGAAAGTGATTGCGCTGCCGGAGGATGTGCGGATGAAGTACAGTGACCTGATCGCCGATTACCAGGAGCGCCATGCGGACGAAGTGAAGGAGCGCCGCCGCAAGGGGCATGATCCACGCTGTCCGGTCCCTGGCTCAAAAGACGAGCCTGGCTTCAGCCGATTTGTGCTCGAACGGTCTGAACGCTATTTACGGGATGGCGACCTGGTGTACGCGATGCTGCGCGGGACCTGGCCGAACGTGCAGGTGGAGTTCATCGCGCCGGTTTCGATCCCCCGGGTGGCCTACGAGCGCGGTGCGGCTGACCTGCTGCCACAGCACCTGCGGCGCTGCGACTCGTATGACGCGCTGTGCCCGGCCTGCCGCACCTTTGGCTGGGTGAAAGGTGAGCAGGGCAGAAATGAGCGCTCCGCCTACCGGGGCCGGGTGCGCTTCTCTGACGCGCGGCGGACAAAACCGGTTCCTCTGTCCGCTATGACGCTGGCCATCCTCGGTTCCCCAAAGCCTACCACGGCGCGTTTCTACCTGGTGGGGCCGGATGGCAAACCCAAAAATGGCCGCAGCGACCAGGAAGCCGGTTACGACGGCAACGACGGCAAAAACCGCCTGCGCGGGCGCAAGGTGTACCGCACTTTCCGGCCAAACGAGCGTTCTACGCGGAAAGAGGCGGACCGGCAGAACTGCACCATCCAGGACCCGGAAGGCGCCGGGGCGCAGTTCAAGTTTGACGTGCGCTTTGAAGACCTTCAGCCGGAAGAATTGGGCGCGCTGTTGTGGTCGCTGACCCTCGGCGGCGCGGCCTTGCACAAGATGGGCATGGGCAAGCCGCTCGGCCTGGGCAGCGCCGAGATAAAGGTCGATGCCCTGCGGATTGAGGACCTGGATACGCGCTATACCACCCCGGATAAGCTGGGCGCCGGCGAGCCGGAACAAACCGGCGAGTATATCGCGCGCTTTCAGGAAGCGATAACCCGCCTTTACCGGCCAAAAGAGGCTTCCATGCCCGGGGCCGACTTTGCTGCGCTGTTCCACCAGCTTGAGCCGGTTGCCGATCTGCTGGCGCTGCTCGGTAAGAAAGAACCCGCCCTGCCGGTGCACTACCCTTATTCGCCAGACCCAGACAGCAAAGGGTCGTTCGAGTGGTTCGTTGGTAACAATCGTGGCGATGGCCCGCGCCTGGAATTGGGCCTGGCAGCCGAGGATCAGGGCCTGCCGCTGCTGGATAAGCGCGGCAAGCAGCATTAGCCCGCGGCGCAGCCTGGTGGAGGGTCAACATGAGTGCAGAAGAGCCAGGGTCTTATGGCCTCAACCGGTTTAATGTGTTCCCGTTCGTCAATTTTTGCCAGCGCGCCGGGGAGCGAACGGCGCTGCTGGAGGGGAGCCATCCGGAGGCCGGTTTCAACCGCTTGCGCGAGTTTCTCGGCGAGGCAAGGGAGTTGTATCCAGAAATCTATCGTTCTGAGGATTACCAGATCGTCGATAATTATATCGTTGAAGCAACCGTTTCGGGTTCAGAAAATTTGGACCTGGAGTCACTGGCTGAGAAAACAGGTTGGATTCTCAAGTGTGTCCGGAACATTCGATATGGGATGAATGGGTATCTGGATGGTAAAATTCTGCGCTTGCAGGAAACCTATCCTCAATTTAAGAATCCCAGGCCGCTGGTTGAGCGATTTCCGCAGCAGGAGCGGGCCATTTTGCCGCAAAGTGTGCGTGAGGATTGGGACGAATCGGCCAAATGCCTCGAATACAGCCTTGTCCAGGCCGGCTCGATGCTGGCGTTCCGCGCCGTGGAGGGCATGCTGAAATATTACTGCTGGAATTTGACCGGGAGGAGACCGGAAGGCGAACCTGAGAAACCGGAAGCGGCTGTCGATGGCGCGCCAGAGAATTCTGAAACGGGAAAGGCTGCATCAGCGAAAGTGAACAGGCCAAAACTGTCGAATAAGACGAGCTTGAAGCCATGGCGCTGGCAGGAAATAATTGATTACCTGGAGGGGAAAAGTTCATTTGACTTCTCGACGGATGGCCCATTGGCAAAAGCGCAGACTGCCCGAAATCGACTGGCCCACGGGGCGCTTGACCCCATCAGCGTCGATGCGAAAACCGCGAAGACCTATGTCGACACGGCCTTTCAGGCGATCAAGGTCCTGGCGGAAGACCTGGCCAGCCAGGGAAAGGCGCTGCGGGTATGCGCGAACATTAACCTGGCCTTTGACACCTGCCTGGGGTACTGGCTGTTTGACCGGTACGGCGGCGGCGTCGCGAATATCGAGTGCCGTTCTGATAAAGAACAATCCAAACAATGGTACTCCTATGAGCTCTCGCTGGGGGGGAAATATTCTGCCATCCAGGACAGGTGTACTGCGAAAACAGTGTTTGAGGATCTGGTTGCCTGGGGCTGCATACCCGATGCGGACGAGCGGGATCGAATAGAGCCCCTGGTTGCCGCAGCGGCGAACCAGCCAGATGATCGAGGAAATGAAGAGGATGATCTGACGATCTACGGATTAGTCAAAGAAATTAAACACAGTCTAAAGAAAGAAGAAGCCAGGCAATATCATCAAGTTAAAGATTTAATTGATGGTAGCTTCAAATATTCTATTCCGCTAACCAGCGTGGGCCTCGCAGCGCTGCGGGATAGGTACGTTATCCCCCCTTAAATTCGAAAGACCCTTCTTAACCGCCTCCCCCCGGGCCTCCTATTCCTCCGCGGGCACCAGCTCATAGCAATTCCCTTTGCGCAGGTGCGCGCAGATCCTTCCCTCTGGATCCGCGGCGACGAGGCCTTCGGCAGAGCGGAGGGCCCAGCCCGCGCCCTGGGTGGCGAGCACCACGTCGCCGCCGGCGCGCGGGGTGAGGCGCGCGCGCAGCAGCCGGCCGTTTTCCCACCAGGCGTCGACGACCACATTCCCGCGCGCCACCAGACCGCGGAAACTGCCGGTTTGCCAGCTTTCTGGCAGCGCGGGCAGGAGGACAATCTCGCCGGCATGGCTTTGCAGGAGCATCTCGACCACGGCCTGCACGGCCCCCAGGTTGCCGTCAACCTGCATGGGCAGCGCGTCTTCCATCAGTTTTGGCGCGCGCCTGAGGTTGCAGCAGCTGAACAGGTTTGGCAGGGCGGAGTAGCGGGCCATGCTGGCGACCAGGTCGCGGGCGGCGCTGCCTTCGCCCAGCCGGGCCATTAACCCGGCCGCCCAGGCCCGGCTCCAGCCGGTATTCGCGCCGCCGCCGCGAATTCGTTTTTCGATGCTCTTGCGCGCGGCGGCGAGCAGCAGCGGGGTGCGCGCGGTGATGGCGTCGTAAGGGTAGGCGCCGATGACGTGCGACTGGTGGCGGTGGTCCGGCTCGGCTTCTTCGACCTCGACGCCCCATTCCAGGATTGCGCCGTCGGACCCGATGCGCGGCGGGGAGATTTTGCCGAGCGCGGCGCGGGCTTCGGCCTCGAAGCCGGGCGGGATCCCGGCGTCGCATCGCCCGGCGGCGCGCAGGATGGCGGCTCCCTCCAGGCAGGCGCGCGCCAGCAGCGGGATCAGCTCAGCGTCCATCGCCGACATGCGGCAGAAGGAAACCCGCTCGCCGGCCGGGGTGCGGTAGGTGTTTTCGGGCGAGGTCGTCACCCCCATCACCAGCTCGCCGCCGTCCTCCTCCATGAAATCCAGCACAAAGCGGAGGGCGTCGCGCATTACCGGCCAGGCCCGGGCGAGGAAATCGAGGTCTTGCGTATAGCGGTAATGCTCCCACATGTCAACCGCGATCCACACCCCACCCAGGAACCAGTAAGAACAGTGCGTGCCCGCGTCCTGTACGGCGGTGTCTGCCCATAGATCGGTGTTGTTGTGCAGGACAAACCCCCGGCAGCCATACATCGTTTGGGCCGTGACCGTACCGTTCTGCCGGATCCGTTCCGCCAGCCGGTAGTAAGGCTCAAAACAGGCCGAAAGGTTGGCGGAGTCGGCCGCCCAGTAGGCCATTTGCAGGTTGATATTGGTGGTGAACTTGCCGTCCCAGATCGAGAGCAGGTCCCGGCACCAGATCCCCTGCAGGTTGGCCGGCAGCGCGCACGACCGGCTGGAACTGAGCAGGATGTAGCGGCCAAACGCGAACAGCAGCAGCACCAGGGTATCGGTTAGAGCCTGCCACGACAGCGGCTGAGCCAGCCGGCCCAGATCGTCCTGCGCGAAGGCATCGCAGACGCGGTTCATCGCCAGGGGAGCGTCAACGGCCTGCGTGCTTTCCAGCTCGATCGCCACATTCCCGAACAACGGGCGCCATTCGGCGAGATGGTCGCGCAGGCAGGCGTCGAATCCCTTCTGCAGGGCCGCCTGGCAGCGGGCGATGCAGGTCGCCTCGATCTGGCTGTCCTCGAAATCGGTACCCGTGGCGAAGAACAGAACGGCTTCACTGGCATTCTCGTATACCAGTTTGTCGCCGATGATGGTTGGCCCGCCGCTGCCGGCGAGCGCCCCCCGGAATCGCAGCCCGGTCTCGCCGCCGCACGTGCCGCGCATCAACAGCCCGTTGGGTGAAAACCGGGCCGTTTCGTCCATGTGCGTGCCGTAGCTGAAGTTCCCGACCCGCTCGCCGCGCTCGATGTTGGCCGAAAACCGCAGCGCCGGCTGCGAGGCGCGCAGCCGCAGGGCGATCACGGCATCCGGAAGGCTGGCAAACGCCTCGAGCGTGTAGAAGACGCCGTCCATCGCGTAGCTTTCCGTCACCACGGCGGTTTCGAGGTCCAGCACCCGCCGGTAATTTTCGGCGGGCCGGTCATGGTCAAAGAAATCCATCACCAGCAGGCCCAGGGTGGTGTAGTGGCGCTGCGTTTCGGGCGTGCCGGTGAGCGCCAGCACGGCCAGGCGCTGGGCTTCGCGGATGCGGCCCGCGCGCATCAGCCGGCGGATCTCGCCCATGTAGCGGATGGCATCGGGGTTGTTGCGGTCGCGCGGCCCGCCGTACCAGAGCGTTTCTTCGTTCAGGTACACGTGCTTTTCCTGCAGCCCGCCGCCGACGAGCGCGCCGAGCCTGCCGTTGCCAACCGGCAGGCCTTCGTCGAACCGCATGGAGGGCCGGTCAAACAGGATCTGCAGTTTCATCGATGCCTCCCGCGCCTCAGGCGCGATCCCCGGCCTGCCGCAGGCGGTTTTCGATCGCTTTGGAGGTCCTGGTGATGGACAGCCCGCCCAGCGCCGTGCAGCGCAGCTCGGGTGGGATGCTTTTCCCGACCCGGTCCATGGTTTCGATCACTT
This sequence comes from uncultured Anaerolineaceae bacterium, assembly GCA_964490575.1. Classification (GTDB taxonomy): domain Bacteria; phylum Chloroflexota; class Anaerolineae; order Anaerolineales; family Anaerolineaceae; genus DSYU01. The sequence continues at coordinate 18,475 of CAZBDC010000064.1, forward strand.
CATCGAGCGGGATGACGGCGTCGAAGCCGGCCAGGGCCATGTTGGCGCAGGCCAGCGCATTGCTGGCGGCCAGCACATTCTTCCCCAGGCAGGGGACTTCCACGCGGTTCGCCACCGGATCGCAAATCATCCCCAAGACATTCTGCAGCGCCATCGAAGCGGCGTCCAGCGCCTGTCTGGCCGTGCCGTTGGCCAGGGTCACCAGCGCCGCCGCCGCCATGCCCGAGCCCGAACCGCATTCCGCCTGGCAGCCGCCGACCTCGGCGGCAAAGGTGGCGTGCGCGGCGATCAACACGCCGATCATCCCGGCTGCCAGCATGGCGCGGGTGGTTTCTTCGATGGATAAGCCCAGCGACCGGGCGGCCCCGATACATGCGCCGGGCAGGCCTCCGCACGCGCCCGCGGTCGGCGATGCCACGATGACCCCCATCGAGCTTTTCACTTCCATCAGCGCCGTCACAAACAGGATCATCTGGTTGAGCATTCCGCTTTCCAGGAGCGTTTTCTCCTGCATCCGCCTGTGGAACGCCCCCGATTGATCCCCCAGGATCCGGTTGGCGTAGCGGGTTCCGCGCAGGCCCTGCTGGATGGAGGCCTCCAGGATGCCGATAATCTCGCGCATTTTGGCCACCACCTGCTCGGGCGGCAGGTTTCCCCTGGCGCTCTCGTAGTGCACGGCAAGCTCCCACAAGGCCAGGTCCTTGCCCGCGTTATATGCCAGCATCTCGTCACAGCGGATGAAGGGAACCTGGATATCCGGGCGCGACAGGACGGGCAACACGGGCGCAAGCCGGCGGATGGAACGGACCCGGAAGCGGGAAACCAGGCCGGCGGTCAGCGTTTCGGGCAGGAACGCCTGGGCCTTCACCTCGATGAACTGGCTGCCAGGTTCGCCATGCAGGAGGACCTGGCCCGGGGCGAGCGCCTGCTGCAAGAAGTGGAAGATTTCAGCCCCATCCCTGCCGGCATCGATCAACGTCTCAAAGTAGTCGCCGGCGATTGAGACCGGGCTGCCGTCGATTTCGATCACCTCAATCATGCCGCCGCCGGTGGAAATGGCGGTAAGCGCGTGGCAGTCAGCCCCATTTTTCAGGGTGAGCCGGTAGGTGTTCGGGTGAGTCGCGCCGTAATCGACGATGCGAAAATCGATTTTCATCCCGGCCGCTGCGGCAGCCTCCGCCGAATCGACCAGCCTCTCGTCGGTCGCCTCCCAGCCGAGCAGGCCGCCCAGCAGGCCCATGTCGGAGCCCTGGCTGGCGTGCGTGGTGGCCAACGAGCCGTTTGGATCGAAGTCGATGGCGACCTGCTCGAGCCGGCCGTCCATCAGGTCCCTGGCAAGCCTGCCGATGCGCAGCGCCGCGGCGCAGTGGGAACTGGATGGGCCGCGCATCACCGGGCCGATCACATCGTTAAAAATGCTGGGATACGCCATGTTCTGCCTTTGCTCCTGATTTGAACCTTGTTTCGTGTGGGTGACGCAGTCGCCCACACGAAACAAACGAAGTCAGAAAAAATTATGGATTCGGCGGTTGCTTCTACAAAGGGATCTCTTCTGGTATTGAATTGGTTGGTTCCGACCAATGTTCGAGATCGTAATCCAGCTGGTTGAGGTCAACAAGCCGCAGCCCGATTCCCTGCCAGTTCTCGCCTTTGGGCCTCCGGTTCTGCAACTCTTTCTGGTATTGCAATGCTTCCTGCGTCCAACCGCTGCGTGAGAAGCCCAGGAAAAATATCCGCCATTTGCCTGCAGAAGGGACAATTTTCTGCACTTTTTCCTCGACCAGCCTGGCCAGCACATCCCGATCGACCGGTGAGGTAGTCCACTTGCATTCGCCCAGGATCAGGGTCTTTTCCATTGTATTTATACCAGCCACATCGATCTGCACCGCGGCGTTCCAGGCGCTGCTGACTTCATCCGGCAGGAAGGGGAGTTGTTTTAACGCGACATTCTCGCGCGCGCCGGCGCGTAAGAGCCACTCCCGGCACAGTTCTTCCCAGGTGTGCGTGCCGATAAAGTCGATCATGTGGCGGGTGATTTCAGCCAGAGCCTGGTCCTGGATACCCAGCTCCAGTTGGTTCTGGCGGGCAGCCAGGAAACGGAAATAATAGCGCAGGTAAGGATCGGTGATGTGGTGCCGGCCGGCGCGCGAATTGGGCGCGGCGGTCACGGAGATTCTACGCTCCACAAACCCGGCCTCACTGAGAACGCTCAAGTATTTCGGCACCTGGACGTTTGGCAGCCCGGTAAAGCTGGCAATATCCCTGGGCGTGTGCGAGCCATTGGCGATCGCAGTAAGGACGGCCAGGTAATTATGCGGTTCAGAGATGAAATCCTGCAGCAGCAAACGCGGCTCGGCCTGCATGAGATTGTTGGGGGTGAGGAGCTGGTTTTTGATGTTATAAGAAATGGACCGGTTTTGCTCAAGCCGTTCCCAATAGGCCGGGATGCCGCCAAACATGGCATAAATGGCCACGCGATCAACGGCTGAATAGCGCGGAAAGAACTTGTGGGTCAGGCCAAATGGCAGCGGCCGCAGGTGCATCTGCGCGGTAGCCCGGCCATATAGCGGCGCCTGGTAAGACAATACCTCGCGCGTCATCATCCCCAGGTGTGATCCGGAAAGGCAAAGGAGGAGATCGCAGTTCTTCAGCCGCTGGTCCCAGAAGTTCTGCAGTTTACCGGCGATGGCAGGGGTCGTTTCGAGCAGGTAGGTGAATTCATCGATGAAAACAGCAATCCGTTCCTGCTCCGACAGGCGGGCAATCTCCTCCCAGGCCTGTTCCCAGGAGCCGAAGGTGAAGGAGTCCGGGATGGGAATGTTCGGCCGGCCAAATGCATAGACCGCCTGAGAGAAAGAACGCAGCTGGGCCAGGGCAGAATCAGGCGTGGCGACCCAGTAGAGCGCCCGTGGGTTTCTGGTCTGGATCCAGTGGGCCAGCAGGGCCGTTTTCCCAACCCGCCGGCGACCATAAAGGATGAGAAACTGCGCCCCTCGGTTGGATTGCCACAGCCGGTCAAGTGTTTGCAGTTCCATGCTCCGTCCGATGAATGCCATAACCTGTCCTTTTTGTTCTGATACGAAAACGAACGAAGTCCGAAAAATTTATACTGAAAAGTATTATACTTTTCAGTATAATCCTATTGGCCTCCTTTTTCAATAGCGGATTCTGCGTGTGGCAACAGGTGCGCGTTTGGGCGGCGGCATTATTCCAGGCGCCGGATCAATCAGATTCGCCCATTCGTGTATTCGTTTGCATATTCGTGGACGGCATCCTCTGGCCCGCCCGGCCCGGTTCCGCTCGACCCTGGCTTCCACGCCCTTGCGCAGCGCCGCGGCCCGCCCATTCCGCTTCGGGTTGAAACCCTCGCTCAGTAAGGGCAATACATGAATTGCCCCAACTGGCGGGGTTTTTCTCTTAGCCCGCTTCGGGCTTGCAGGAACTGAGGGAGGGCTTCTAGCCCGACCGGTTGTGGCCTACTCCACCTCAAACCCCATCAGGTGCGCCTGGGCGCCGCCCCAGGCTTCCAGCGGCACGAAGCGGACGGCCCGCGCCTCGGCCTGGACCGGCAGGCGGGCCAGGCGCAGGCAGTTGTTCTCCACCTGGTGCAGCCGCTGCCAGCGCCCGGCCGGGTCCTGCACCTCGATGGCGTAGGCGCGCGGCAGCATGGGCGGCATTTCCACGTTCGTTCCGGTCTTGGGGTACCAGCACGGCATGCGCTTCGGGTCGGACTGGTCGCTGTCGAAGACCAGGCGCACGCGCGAGACCGCCAGCGGGGAGGCGAAGGTGTAGGTGACGGATTCGTTTGGCGCGCCCCACCAGCCGTTGTCGTCCGCGCCGATGACCCGGTCGATGCCGCTGCGCAGCGGCTCGGGGTCGCCGCCGGTCGCTTCCAGGCGCGCGGCGCGGGTGACTGCGGGGATCGGGCGGGTGAAACCGGGCAGGTAGGCGTCGTCGTCCATCAGGGCGGCCTGCAGCTCGGGCAGGTGCGCGCGCCCCACCTCGCGCGGCGAGCAGGAATGCCGCACCGCCAGCGCCGCCGCGGTGCCCACCGCCTGCCCGAGCAGCGCGCAGGTGGCCATCACGCGGGTCGAGCTGAGCGCCATGTGGGTGGCGGAAATGTTGCGCCCGGCGAAGAACAGGTTGTCGATGTTCTGCGAGTACATGCTGCGGTAGGGGATGCCGTAAGGCGAGGGGGTGTGGTGGAAGATCGTGGCCGGGCCCTGGTGCCAGATCCCGCCGGGGTGATGGTCGTCCATCGTCCAGCCGCCGTAGGCGACCGTGTCGGCAAACGTACCGCCGGCCAGGATGTCGCCCTGGGTGAGGATGTGGTCGCCAACGTAGCGGACGCTCTCGCGCTTGCCGGGCAGCGCGCCCAGCCAGTCCAGCTCCCAGTCTTTGGCCCGCCCGTCGGGGTGGTTCTTGATCAGGTCCCACACCCCGAAGGCGATCCGCAGCAGCTCGTCGCGGGTGTGCTCGGCCTCGCGGATCGTGTCGCCCATCCCGCCCACCTCGAGCCACCAGAAGTTCTCGCCGGTGGGGGTGAGGTAGCGCTCGGCGGGGGAGATGTCGCTGTCGCGGAAGTTGTAGGCCCAGGCGGGGGGAATAAACGGCTGGTGGCGGCCCACCTCGCGGCTCTGGATCAGCAGGCTGTTGCCCATGGTGCGCGGGTCGGCCTGTTCGGGCGCGTGCGACTCGCCGAACTCATGGCGGCTCTCGCGGCCCTGGCGGAACTCGGCCCCGCACACGCGCAGGACCGAGTCGCCCGAGCAGTCGGCGAAGTAGCGGGCGCGGACGGCGTGGAAGGTCTGGGTGGTGGCCTGCCAGCCTTTGATCGCGGTGATGTGGCCGTCCTCCGCGCTGACCTCGTGGCAGGCGCAGTTCAGCAGCAGGGTGAGGCCCTCCTGGAACCTGGCCTTTTCGTACAGGACGGTATCCCACAGCGAATACACCCGGCCGCGGTTGCGGAAGTAGTTGGCCAGCAGGATCTCCTCCAGCAGGCCGGTCTCTTTCGCATCCGCGCCGCGCGCGCCGCAGATCCACATGCGCACCTCGGACGAGGCGTTGCCGCCCAGCACGGGCCGGTCCTGCATCAGCAGCACCTTCGCCCCGCGCCGGGCCGCCGAAACCGCCGCGACCAGCCCGGCCATCCCGCCGCCCACCACGCAAAAATCGACCTGGTGCTCCTGCGTCTCAAACCCGTGGATCTGCATGTTGCCCTCCATGTCTTTTATCCTGATCTGGTCCTATTTTGTTAAATGTCATTGCGAGATTCGGCCATGGCGTTGGGACGCCATCCAAACGAGGGAATGACCTGAGCTATGGGTAGGGCAGGTTTCTTACCTGCCGCTTTCTCCGTCGGAAAGGCCATCAACGAATGAAGAAAGCGAATACACGAATTTCGAACCGCTGCCCGCCCGCGAAGCTGGCCCATTCGCTTATTCGTTCGTTTTATTTGTTAATGGCTTGCGGATGAGCCGACCGGCAAATATGTCATGAGTAGTAGTCGGCGTACCCCCAGATCCGTGGGCTGGATCAGGATGCTTCCTTTATTTTACTGCACGGTGGCGATGGCGAAACCGCCCAAGGCACTCGCGCTTGCAGGCCAGGGACCTTTGCCATTCCAAACCAGCATCAAAGAGCCCGTCGTGCTAATGGGCGGGCTGCAGCGCGCAGCCCGGGCATCATTCAAATTGTGGCCTTGAATCCAGTTGTATAATTATTAACACAGGACGCAGCATCAGGGCCTGCGCCTGTCGATTGCCCTGGCTTGAAGGGGGGTCCGATGAAAAAACCGCTGGCTATCTCCATGCTCCTCCCGATGCAGGCCCTGGCCGTGGCCGCCATGGCCTGCAACCTGGTGGAAGTGGGCAAATACATCGCCCCGCAGGACTCCCCCGCCCGTGCCATCCCCGCCGGGACGTACCGCGGCCAGTTCCCGTGGAATGCAAACTCGATCAGCACGCTGGACGAAAATGAGATCACGATCGCCGTTTCGAGCAGCGGGGAGGTCAGCGGGGAGGCGCGTTTCAAATATCACCACACCGATTCGCACAATCAGAGTGGGGGCGGGCAGTGCACATCCTACTACGAGTTCTGGGAAACCTACACCCTGAGCGGCCAGGTCGCCGGGCTGGACGATAAATCCGTTTAGCCAACCCTCACCACGCCGGCATTGCCATCCACGGTGATCGTTTGCCCGTTCTGGATGCGCTGCGTGGCGACGCCGGTGCCCAACACCGCCGGTATGCCGTACTCCCGCGCCACGATCGATCCGTGGCTGAGCGGGCCGCCGACGTCGGTCACGATGGCTGCCGCGCGGGCGAAGAGCGGCGTCCAGGCGGGCGTGGTGAGCCTGGCAACCAGCACGTCTCCGGCTTCCATCCGGGCAAAGTCCTCCGGGCCGCGGAGCACGCAGGCCCTGCCCGTTACGCAGCCGGCGGATGCAGCGACGCCTTTCAAGCCGCGGCGCGCTCTGCCCCTGGACAGGCTTGCGGACAGGTTCTTCAGCCAGCGCAGCGAAAGAGTCGGGAGCTTCAGCGGTGGGGTTGCTTTTTGCGCGGACCGGATGGCGGCTTTGCGCTCGGGAAGCGCCCCCGCTAGTCTTTCTGGCGGTAGGCCGCGATCCAGTTTCTGGCAGGCGGCCATCACTTCCGCGTGGGTCAGCCAGTAGATGTCCGCGGGCTGCTCGATGGCGCCAGCTTCCGCCATCCGTTCGCCGAGGCTGCGCAGCATCTGCCGCAGCAGTGGATACGCCAGGCCAACGTCCGCCAGGGCATCTTCGCGGAGGGGGGCGAAGCGTTGAGCCAGGGTCAGCCAGCGCTTAAACTGCTTCAACCGCCACCCCTTCAGCCGTTTTTGGACATGAGCGACCGCCGCTTGCCTGCGCTCCACCGCGGATTGCTGCCTTTCGGATGGATCGCTGCCCTCCCCGCTCAGGTATAGTTTGCAGGTCTCCAGCAGTGGCGCGGGGTCATCCGCGGGGACCGGGTTGGCGAAATCGAGATCATAGAGCGTATGCCCATATTGCTCCAGGTACGCCTGAACTTTCTTGCGCCATTCGGTCCAGGCCGGTTCGATGACACCCTCGGGCGGCTCAACGGATTGGAGATCCACGGCGAGCTGTTGGGCGGGCGCAGCGGCGAGATAGCGGGCGAGGGCAGCCTGTTCGCGCGCCCAGGTGGCCAGCGTATAGAGCGATTTATCCGCCCGGATCGGCAGGCTGTCAAAGCCGAGTAAATAGATGGAAGCATCCGGGTCCGCGCGGCGTTTGATCAGCATCCGGTAGACAAAGCTAAAAAGCGCTTCACTGATCCAGGCGGCCGGGATGACCCCTCCGACCATCGACCAGTAGGCGCCGACGGCGGCTTCAGCCAGCTCCCGGGCGGCGCGCAGGATTTCCGTGCTGGAGAGCTCGCGCCAGGGGCTCCTTTTCCATTGGTTCACCACGGCCTGGTAGGCCGGCCGGCCCTGCTCCGTCCAGCGCTCGACCGGGGCGGTGAACATGCGCCTGGCGATGCCGGGCGAGTCGAACAGGAGCCTGGCGATTTTGGTTGGTTTTATCGACCCATTGTAATAAGCGTAATGGTTGACCTGGATGATGGGCGACTCGGGCATGATCCCAGGCCCCAGGAAACCGGTCAGCATGGCTTGCATGCTGGTATTGATGACTTCCAGCCCCATCGTTTCGAACAGCGGCGAGAGCGGTTGTGCCATGAGCTCGATGATGTTCACCCGCATCGCCATATACGCGCCTTTGGGCAGCTTCCAGCTGGCCGGTGAAGGCGGGTCGGGTAGGGCAGTGACCGGCCGGGCCTGCAAGATGGAAAACGCTTCCCCCACAGCGGCCCATTCGATATCCACCGGCATTCCATATAAAGCCTCGATCTGGACGGCCAGGCTCGCCAGCCGGACGGCCTCGGCATCCGAGAGCACCGCCTGCTTTTGTTTCTGCCCCTCCACCGGGCGTTCCTGGGTGCCGCCTGCCGTACGCACCGTCATCACTTCCTTTGCGGCTGTCTGGCGGGTGACAACCCGTTGGGTCCGCTTATCGACGACGAGCAAATCGGGGGTCACCGCTCCGCTGACGATCGCTTCACCCAGTCCCCAGGTGGCGTTAATCACCACCTGCGCGCGGGACCCGTTGGTGGGATTGGCGGTAAAGCACACCCCGGACCGGTCGGCTGCCACCAGAGATCGGAAGAGCGTCGTGTAGGGAAAGAGTGTAGGATAGGGTGT
>CAZBDC010000065.1:0-26685 GCA_964490575.1 uncultured Anaerolineaceae bacterium
CGAGATGGAATCTCGTGACTGGAGTTCAGACGTGTGCTCTTCCGATCTGTGGCTTATTCTCATCGGCCTATGTCAACGCGCCGTGGAGTTTTGCCAGGTTCCTGGACCTGCTCAACCACATGTGGATCCCGATCATCGTGATCGGGGCATCCGGCACGGCCTGGTTGAGCCGGGTGATGCGCGCCAACCTGCTGGACGTGCTGAACATGCAGTACGTACAGACCGCGCGCGCCAAGGGGCTCCAGGAGAACATCGTCATCTGGAAGCACGCCTTCCGCAACGCCATCCACCCGCTGATCATGGTGCTGGGCGGCAGCCTGCCTGCCCTGATTTCGGGCGAGACCATCGTCGCGCTGGTGCTCAACATCCCCACCACCGGGCCGCTGTACTTTAACGCCCTGCTTTCCAAGGATATGTACCTGGCCGGGGCTTTCCTGGTCTTCCTGGCCGTCGCGCTGCTGGTCGGCAACCTGCTGGCGGATATCCTGCTGGCCTGGGTCGACCCGCGCATCCGCTACGAGTAAAAAAGAGAGGTAACGAAATGACAGAAGCAGCGACCCAAATCCCGCAAACCCCTGTCCCCGTAGTGGATGAACCCGTCAGCGAGGTGGGGCAGTTATCCCAGTGGCAGCTCATCCGCCTGCGTTTTGCGCGGAACAAGCTGGCCATGGTCGGCTTTTTCGGCCTGATCTTCATGTACATCCTGGTGTTCACCGGGCCCTTCCTGGCGCCGAATGAATACAACAAACAAAACCCGGACTACATCTACGGCGGCCCGAGCAAGTTCACCCTGCGCGGCCCGCAGGGGCAGTTTGGGCTGTTCATGTACCCGATGACCACCGTCCTCAACGAAACAAGTTTTAAATTTGAGTTTGTCCAGGACCTGGAGAACCCGATCCCGGTGCGCTTCTTCCACAAGGGCGACCCGTACACGCTGTTTGGTTTCATTAACACAGACGTGCACCTGATCGGCGTGGACGGCGACCAGCGCATCTACATCTTCGGCGCCGACTCGATCGGGCGGGATGTTTTCGCCCGCGTCCTGATGGGCGGGCAGATCTCGATGACCATCGGCCTGGTCGGGGTGGGATTGAGCATCATCCTGGGCTCGATCCTGGGCACGATCTCGGGGTTTTACATGGGCGTGTGGGATGATATCATCCAGCGCGCCATCGAGGTGATCTCCTCGTTCCCGACCATCCCGCTGTGGGCCGCCCTGGCGGCCGCCCTACCGCCCGTCTCGACCACCTTTACCCCGCTGCACCGCTACTTCTTGATCACGGTGGTGCTCTCGCTGATCGGCTGGACCGGCCTGGCCCGCCAGTTGCGCGCCAAGGTGATGGCATACCGCCAGGCAGACTTCTGCCAGGCAGCCGTGGCCGCCGGAGGCTCGGATGCGCACATCATCTTCACCCATATGATACCCAACGCCTTGAGCCACATCATCATCACCGGCGCGCTGGCCATCCCCGGCATGATCCTGGGTGAAACTTCGCTGAGCTTCCTCGGCCTGGGCATCCTGCCGCCGATGGTGAGTTGGGGCGCGCTGCTGCGCGAATCCCAGTAGGTGTCTGTGATCGTCCAGCACCCCTGGATCCTGATCCCCGGCCTGGCCGTCATCATCACCGTGCTGCTGTTCAGCTTCCTGGGTGACGGCATCCGCGACGCAGTCGATCCCTACTCGATCTAACAGAGAAAGGCAGCGAGAAAACCATGAGCGAACTAACGGGATCAAAAACCGCAATAAAAGAAGAAACCATCCTGCGGATTAACAATCTGCACACTTATTTCTACACGGAACTGGGCGTCTCCAAAGCCTTAAACGGTGTCACGCTGGATATCCCGGCCCGCAAGGTGATGGGCGTAGTGGGCGAAAGCGGCTGCGGCAAGAGCGTCACAGCGCTGTCGTGCCTGCGCCTGCTGGCAAAATCAGCCAAAATTTTGAAGGGCGACATCACCTATTACCGGCGCACCGCCAAGAAAGATGGAACCGGCGTGGTAGCTGACGAGGTTAAGCTGACCGACCTGGCCCCAAACGGCCCCGAAATCCGCGCCATCCGCGGGGCAGAGCTGGCGATGATCTTCCAGGAGCCGATGACCTCGCTGAACCCGGCCTACACGGTCGGCAACCAGATCGCCGAGGCGATCATCCTGCACCAGGAAGTGGACGAGGCCGAGGCGGCTAAGCGCACGATCAAAATCCTCGACCAGGTCGGCATGGCCAACCCCAAAGCCATCTTTGCCCGCTACCCGCACGAGTTGAGCGGCGGGATGCGCCAGCGCGCGATGATCGCCATGGGCCTGTCCTGCAACCCCGCGGTGCTGTTCGCCGACGAGCCGACCACCGCGCTGGACGTGACCACCGAAGCCCAGATCCTCGACCTGATGCGCGACCTGCAAAACGAGCTGGGCATGACGATCGTCTTCATCACCCACAACCTGGGCGTGGTGGCGCAGATGTGCGACTATGTGGCAGTCATGTACCTGGGCCGCATCGTCGAACAGGCTGCCATCGAGCCGCTGTTCTTCGACTCGAAACACCCCTACACCAAGGCGTTGTTGAATTCCATCCCGCGCGCCGGCAGCCGGACGCACGCCCGCCTGCAGCCCATCCGCGGGGTGGTGCCCGACCCGTACTCCAGCATCAAAGGCTGTCCTTTCCACCCGCGCTGTAACGCGTTCATGCCGGGCAAATGCAATGTCGCCGTCCCCGCAATGACCACCGTGGCAGAAGGGCATACTGTACGCTGCTTCTTATACTCGGACGAGGTGGAAGAATGACAACACAACTGATGATCGACAACAAGGACGAACTCCTCCTGGAGGTGAAAGGCCTCAAGAAGCATTTCCCGGTCCGCGGCGGTTTTATTAAGAGGGGTGTTGGGACGGTCAAGGCGGTCGACGGCGTCGACCTGTTTGTCAAGAAGGGCGAGACCCTCGGACTGGTGGGCGAAAGCGGCTGTGGCAAAACCACCGCCGGGCGCACGATCATGCGCCTGATGGACCCGACCGCCGGAGAAATCCGCTTCAATGACCCTGAGAAGGGCTGGATCAACCTGGAGAAGCTCGACCGGAACGAGATGCGCGCCGTGCGGCCCAACATGCAGATCATCTTCCAGGACCCCTTCTCATCACTGGACCCGCGCATGACCGTCAAGCGCATCATCGCCGAGCCGCTGGAGATCAACAAGGTCGCCAGCGGGCAGGAGCTCACCGACCGCGTGGCCGAGCTGCTACGGGTGGTGGGCATGCGCCCGGAATACATGAGCCGCTTCCCGCACGCCTTCTCCGGCGGGCAGCGCCAGCGCCTGGGCATCGCCCGCGCCCTGGCCCTCAACCCCAAGCTGATCATCTGCGACGAGCCGGTCTCGGCCCTGGATGTGTCGATCCAGGCCCAGGTGATCAACCTGCTGGAAGACCTGCAGAGCGACTTCAACCTGACCTACATTTTCGTCGCCCACGACCTGAGCGTGGTGGAACACATTTCTGACCGGGTGGCGGTGATGTACGTGGGACGGCTGGTGGAGCTGGCCAAAACCGAGGACCTGTATTACACGCCCAAGCACCCCTATTCTGAGGCGCTGATGGCCGCGGTGCCCAAGCCAAACCCGCGCCTGCGCGACCGGCCGATCAAGCTGCCCGGCGAAGTCGCCAGCCCGATCAACCCTCCCACCGGCTGCTACTTCCATCCGCGCTGCCGGTATGCCAAGGATATCTGCTCGACGGAAATCCCGCCGTTGAAAGAGGTCGCGCCAGAGCACTACGCGGCCTGCCACTTCGCCGGCGAGCTGCAGCTGCGCGGAATCCTTGAGGTCAGTCAGTAATTAAGGTATACTTGCCTTAAGCCGTAATAATGAGGGCGGCTGGACCGCCCTCATTTTGCGTAAAGTACCAAAAAGGAAACAAATGACTGAAACATCGAACAGCGGCTGGCTAGCTACATTGAGCGTCTATTTTGCCTGGATAATAACCGCTGCCGGTTCAGTAATCGATATGCTCGGCATCCGCGAAGCGCTCCTTTCCGTTCTGGCGCTCTTGCGGCTGGTCAACCAGGATGCATACCGGAGACAGGGCGGCGTCGGCGAAGATATCGTCACCAACTTCGGCTTCGCCGCATTTGACAACGTGATGTTGCTCATCCTGGGAATTGCCACCGTGGGAGTCGTGGTGTGGCTTGAATATTACTTCCGCAAGGGCCGTGAAAAGGGCCTGCTCTATAAACGGATTGGCAAGGTCCTCCTGATGCAGGTCGCCATTTTCATCGGGGTGATCCTCATCCGGCAGATCATGGCAATGCTCATCCAGGCCAGGGTATAACCGGCCATAAAAAAGGCGGTCAGTCGACCGCCTTTTTTATGGCTTCCAGCGGTAATCCCGCGCCCGCGGAACCTCGGTAAACTCGATGGTCCTCTCAAGCACGCGCAGTTTCTTATCCAGTTGCGCCATGCCCCTGAGCAGCTGCTTCTGGCGCAGCCACAGGCGCAGGTGGACGAGAAAAGCCAGCGGGCCTTTCAAGCCGGCCAGTCTTTGCTTGATCCGGTCATATTCGCTGTGCGAATTCGACTCAACCAGCAGCATATTCCAATAGCTCGCCTCGACCGTGGAAACCATGTTGCGCTTCATGAACTCACCCGCCATGCTCGACATCATCTCCACGCCCAGGGCGCGCTGCTCTTCGGCCAGCTCCTGCCGGAAAGCCACCTGCAAGGCGGTATAGGCCTCCATGAACAGCCGCATCGCCTGCCTGTCCTGGGTGTTGGTCGGCCTCCGCCGCTGGCGCGGGCTGACTCCCTGGATCAGATCCTGGCCTTCAGCGAAGGCATCCAGGCCGCGCAGGTAAGCAAACTGCGACTCCAGGTCCAGGCGATGACCGCACTTCACGCAGTTGCAGTAGGTCGCAGCCTCACCAACCTCGAATTCCGTCTCACAGTAGGGACAGGTGAAGGATATCACGCGCAAATCCCTACAAAATCGATGCGGTCGTCATGGTATTGTAGAACATCGGCAGCCAGTACTCGAAATCTTCAGGCGTTTTGCCCTGGGCAATCATGATCAATTGGCCCTCGCCCCAATAAATGTTGCGCACCCAGCGCTTCCGGCGGAATTCACCTTCTAAAAACGAGAAACGGGCGTCAAATACGTTGATGCTTGAAGATAATGATTCTTCGGTATGTTCAACCTCCACACCCGGCAGCGCCTTCATGCCCTCATGGAAACTTTCCAACAGCATGGGGATATCCTCAGACGTCACTTTCCACTTGAGCTTGCGTTTTTCGACCAGAAAACTGGTGTTGTAATCATCCGCGTGAGGCGCAAACAACCGGCCCTGGTGGCCGGGATTCAGTTCGACCGAAACCCAATCACTGGGCACCCATACGATGTAACCACCCTCAGCGTCACGATAAGCTTTCACCCCGCGATAAATCGGTCCATCCGTCTTTAAGTAAGTTGGCACGCTTCTTCCTCCTGACAGTTTAAATATACCGGCGTAATTATAGCAGATAGTTGTCCATCAACCGCCGCAGGTTTTACAGCCCCAAAAAGCGGATTGCTTTCTTGTTATAATTGCATTAGGATATGCGCATGAAGCATCTAAAAACAACGGCCATCAATCTACTGGTCATTCTTCTGGCGGTTGCGGCGCTGTCGCAAAGCGGATACCGGATCAACGACCCGACCGAGCGGGTGCGCGCCTATACCCGCCCGGTCGAATTCGACTTCATTGATTGGACGCTGGACGCTTTGCTGATCAAAAATGTCCAGGGAGCCGTCCAGGCGCCCGAATACATGGACATCGAAGCACAGCGCCGGGTGGTGTTCGAGTATCTTGACCTGGTTCGCTGGATCAACCGGACCAAAGCCGAGATCGACCAGATCTATGCCAACCCGGATATCGCTGACCCTGGCCAGGCAGCCGCCAGGCAGAACGAACAGCTGCGCATTCTGAGTGAGATGGAAGAAAGCCTGAAGCCAATCGCTGAGGCAGTCCTGCAAGCCCAGGTGAGCGCGACCGTGGCCGAGATGGGCCTGGGCCTGGGCGGGCAGCCAATTCCGCCGGTGATGTACCATACCAGCCGGCTGCCAAATGCCCTGATTGTCTCGCCGCGCGACAAAATCCAGCAGGACGCCAATATTTCGCTTGTTCCGGAGATGACCACGGAGGAAATCGCCCGGCTGGAAGAGAGGGTCGAAAGCGCGTTGAACGTCTCAGCCCTGGTAGTGCCGGTGGGCGGGATCGGCACTTACCCGACCATGGTGATGAGCACCACCGACCTGGTCTGGCTGACCGAGGTGGTCGCCCACGAATGGACCCACAATTACCTGACACTGCACCCGCTGGGGATTAACTACATGACCAGCGGCCAGCTGCGCACCATGAACGAGACGACGGCGAATATTGCCGGAAAAGAGATCGGGCAGGCCGTCATGGCGCGCTTTTACCCCGAACTGGCACCGCCCACACCAACCTGGGAAGAGCCGGAGCCAGAAAATCCAGATGAAGCCGCACCCCAACCCGAAGAAGACCCGGGCGTTTTCAATTTCAACCGCGAGATGCGCAAGACCCGCGTGCAGGTGGATACGCTGCTGGCGGAAGGCAAAGTAGACGAGGCCGAAGCCTACATGGAGACTCGGCGGCGCTTCTTCTGGGATAACGGCTACCAGATCCGCAGGCTGAACCAGGCTTACTTTGCCTTCTACGGAGCTTATGACGACACCCCGGGCGGCGGCGCCGCCGGGCGGGACCCGGTAGGGCCGGCCGTACGCGAGTTGCGCCGGCAGAGCAGCTCGCTGGAGGCCTTCCTCGAAAGGATTGCCTGGATATCGTCGTTCGATGGGCTGCTGCGGGAACTCGAGCGGGCCGGAACGCCCCCCCGGCTCAGTCCATAAAGTCGCCGGCCGCGCCGCCGGGCAGATCCCCTGCACCGCCGGCACCCAGATCGGGCAAATCCTGCTCGATCTGCTCAGGCGACTGCCCAGCTTCCAGTCGCCCGACCACCTCATCGAACTCGGGCCCCATATCCTCGCCTAATTCGCCTGACATCTGGCGCATCATGCGCCCCAGCGCGCGCGGATCGTCTTCCAAACCAGCCAGGCTGGCCGGGTCAGCCATGTTTTCCAGGCGGCTGTCTTCAGATTTCGCCACCCGGATCCGGCCGATGCGGCGCTGTACATTTTCGCTTTTGCAGTGCGGGCAGGTTATCTTGCGAGCGCCGTACTCCTGGTATGACAGAAAAATCTCGAAGCGCCTACGGCAGTTCAGGCAGCGATACTCATAACTCGGCATCCATTCCTCCGGATCAGTGTCAAATGCACGTGTTTCTCAATTATAATTTAGAAGCTGCCCAACAATTGCTGTGAATTCCACAGCCAACATGAACAGAGGGAGTACAAAAACCATCCATGTCTGATGAATCATTATCCTTCGATCTTTTTCACCCGGCGCCGCTACTGATCGTGATCTCCGGTCCTTCCGGCGTGGGAAAAGACGCCGTGTTGAAAGCCATGCAGGCGCGCAGGCTGCCATTCCACTTTGTGGTGACCATGACAAGCCGCGCGCCGCGCGAAGGAGAATTTGACGGGGTCGATTATTTCTTTGTCTCCAAAGAACAGTTCCAGGCGCTGATCGAAGAAGATGAGTTCATCGAGCATGCCATCGTGTACGGGGACTATAAAGGTATCCCCAAGACCCAAATCCGCAAGGCGCTCGAGAGCCAGAAGGATGTCATCCTGCGGGTGGACGTGCAGGGCGCCATGACGCTGCGCCGGCTTTGCCCGGACGCGGTGTTGATCTTCTTAATCCCAACCCACGAAAAGGAATGGTTTGGCCGGCTGCGCGACCGGCGGACGGAAACCGCGGAGAGCCTGGCGCTGCGGCTGAAAACCGCCCGGGAAGAGTTGGAATACCTGAGCGCGTTTGACTATGTGGTGGTCAACGCCCAGGACCAGCTTGAAAAAGCGGTGGATACGATCGTATCCATCGTAGAAGCCGAACACCACCGGGTTGTACCGCGCAAGGTGTCGTTATGAGCTACCCGGCCGGAAACCCATCCCCCTACCCTCAAGAGACCCCGGCGCAACCCGAAGGCCGCATGGTGCGACTGCGCCCGCAGGCCCAGCGCCCGAAGGTTGTCTACATCCTGCTGGGACTGACTATTTTTACTTACCTGCTGCAGGAGATGACCAAAGCCGGGATTGCACGCGAGCCATTCCTGCTCCTCGGCCGGCTGTTGATGGGCGAGGATGTTTTCCAGTTCCTGCTCACGGAAGCCGGTACCCGCGACCTGCTGATCCTCTTAGGCGGAAAGAATTCCTCCTTGATCGTTCTGGGCCAGTACTGGCGGCTGATCACCCCGGTCGTCCTGCACGCCTCCCTGGCACATATCGGTTTCAATATGTACGCGCTGTTTGCCATTGGCCCCGCCCTGGAATCTTATTACGGGCACTGGCGTTTCCTGGCGCTGTACCTGCTGGGCGCAGTGGGCGGCAATGTGCTGTCATTCTATATGACGCCCAACTGGTCGGTTGGCGCCTCAACGGCGATCTTTGGGCTGGTCGCGGCCCAGGGAGTCTTTATTTACCAGAATCGCCGGCTGTTCGGCCAACAGGCTCGCACGATGCTCAACAACGTGTTTTTCATCGTCGGGGTCAACCTGCTGTTAGGCCTGTCCGGTGGAATCGACAACTGGGGCCACCTGGGCGGGCTGCTGGCCGGGCTGGCTTATGCCTGGTTTGCCGGGCCAATCCTGGGCCTGGACATGAACCAGCCGGTGCCCGAGCTGTCCGACCAGCGCTCGCAAGGGACCGCCTGGATGGTGGCCGCGGTCGTGGCTTTCGTGCTGGCCGCGCTGGCCCTGGTGCGCATCAACACGTATTAGCGGATTACCAGCACCCCGCCGGCCGAAGAGGCCTCCACTTCGGGGAAGTAGAACTGGTACGCGCGCGCCGGGATCAGGCGAAATTCTCCGGCCAGGAAGGGCGTCAGGCGGTAGGTCAGCTCGTAAGTACCAGCCGGCAGATAGTCGACCACCCAACGGATGCGCTGGCTGGTAATTTGCGGATCCTGGAAAAGCCACCAGCCCCACCCCTGTTCGAGGGGATTCTCCTGGGCATAAGCAGCCGGCCGCTGCTCGCCTTCGGGCAGCGGTTCCTCCGGGGCCAGATTCTGCTGAGCGGTCTTCAGACGCGGGTTGAGCGCTTCGGCCCCGGCCGGGAAAACGTCCTCGACCACCACGTAATACATGTCCTCGGGAACCGAAAGGGTCAGGCGGACAAGCAGCGGCTGCGGGTCAGCCAGGTCAACCTCGCCAACCGGCCGGCACACCTCGCGGCGGCAGTCCTGCCCGGCCCGGTAATACTGGCGGGTGATCGAAATCCCGCGCTCGACCGCCGGAGCATCCTGAACAGGCCGGTCGACCTGCAGGTAGGCGCGGTAATACAGCCGGCCGGCGCCTTCGCCGCGCTGAATCTGGAGGGCGTTCGGCTGTTCTGCGCGCAGCGCCGCCAGCGGCACGCCGGCGGAGACCGGGTTAAGCGCACCGGCCGGGTTTTCGACCTGCCCCGCCACCAGGGGAGAGCCATTGAGATCGCCTGTGTAAGCATAGGCGGCCTGGAGGTCCCCGGTGCCGCGGATGGTTTCAACCAGCGCCAGCAGCGTCCAGGCCGATTCGTAGCTGGAGGCCCAGGCGCCAGATGGGCGGCGATGAAGCACCAGGAAGCGCACGGCATCGGTGAGCAGCGGGGAGGCCGGGTCAAGGCGGGCGATCGCGTAAGCTGCGGCGGCGGTGGTGAAATTGGGGGTGCTCCAGCTGCGCCAGGCGGGGTTCGGATCCTGCCAGCTCGCGCCGCTGGCGGTGCGTGAAGCGGAAGCCTGTAAGTCCGAAAGGAGCGTGCGAGCCCGTTCATCGCCCGGTGAACGGGTTTCCAGCGCCAGGGCCAGAAAAGCCTGGCCCCAGGGGGAAAGCCGGTCGCGGAAGCCAAACAACGCTGTGGGATCGTCGCCGCGCCAGCCGGACTGCTGAAGGGCAAAATGTTGGAAGGCCAGCCTATCGATCTGCCAGGCCTCAGCCGAGACCGACGGTTTCCAAAGCGCAGCGCTCAGATAAGCCTGGCCATCCTGGATCACCTGCGGATCGACGAACAACCCGGATTGGGCCGCCTGGTCCAGCCCAAACAAGACATAGCTGGATATATAGCTGTCGCTGGCGGCACCAGCGGCCCATCCCCAGCCACCGTCCTCGTTCTGGAGAAGCACCAGCCGGTCGACGCTCCCGGCAACTGCCTTTTCCATCTGGCCGCGCAGCGCTTCATCTTCCAGGTGAAACTCCCGCAGCATCCGATAAGCCGCCAGGTTCGGCAGCAGGTGCGAAAGAACCGGCTCAGTGAAGTCGCGCGGGAAAACCTCCAGCGCGGTCAACCCATCTAATACGACAGCCGAAAGAGAGGGAGACAACTCCAGGCGCAGTTCTCCCCCGATAGGGGTAAACGAGCGCGGCAGGCTGACCAGTTCCAGGCGCGCGCCAGGTTCTTCCAGGACCCCAGCCGTACCAAAGGTTTGGGGCGCCTGGTAACGCAGCACAGGCAGCAAGCCGTTTTCAGGCCGGGTCACATCCTGCAGCGAGCCAGCCTCGGCGCTGAAAGTCAGGTCTAACGCCGCCACGTCCTGCACGGATCCCCACCAGCTCACCCGGGTATGCCCGCCGGCCGGCAGATCAACCTGCTGGACGGCCGTATTGAGATCATCCAGGGTAAAGCCGGAGCCTTCCAAACGAACGCTGGCCTGGAGCGGGTCGCTGGTGTTGTTGTGAACCACCGCAGCAAGTTCGAGGTAGTCGCCATGCACCACAAAGCGTGGCGTTACCGGCCGAACCAGCAGCGGTTTGCTGGTAGTCAGCTCCAACTGGGCCTGCCCCACCAGCGTTTCAGCCGTCAGGCCGCGCACGTCGACCTGCCAGGTGGTCAGGTTATCGGGCAGGGTCAGGGTAATCTGGGCCATACCGCCCGCATCAGTTTCAACTGCGCCGCTCCAAAAAGCAGTATCCGCAAAGGTTTCTCGCAGAACGGCCTGGCCCAGCCCGTCTGCCCCGCCTCCCCCACCCCGGCCCGGTGGCGTGTAAGTCGAGCGGCCCCCGTAAGCCGCCAGCGAATAACCGGATTGCACCCCAAGGAGCTGCCAGCCGTAGAATGCCTCAACGATCGAGGGTGAGTTCGGATCAGCCAGGGCCAGGACCGCCTTATCGACCAGCGCCACGGAGAACTCTCCCTGGACCGGGTTACCGCCGGCATCGCGGATACGAAGGACTACGGTCACCTGTTCACCAGGTTGGGCCTGCCGAGGACTGGTGCTCAATTCGACCTGCAAGAGTTGGGCAACCGGTGCGACTGCCAGTTCAACGTAGCCCACGCGGAAATCCGGGCGGCCCTGCGTCCGCCCCAGCAGGGTAATTGACACATAGATATTGGGCGCGTCTTCATCACTGAGCGGCAGAGCCAGCTCGTAGCTGGCGCCCTGGATGGTAATCACCTGTGAGCGCATCACTTTCCCGCGCTCGATGGTGACCAGCGCCAGCGCGCCTTCGGCAAACGGGTTGGGGATAAAAATACGGGCCTGGTCGCCCGGCTGGTACGCATCGCGGTCGCTGCGCAGCAAAAGGCGCTGGTTGGGCAGGCCAGGCCAGGCGACTGAGCCGGGGCCGCCCACCCAGGTGAGCACCTGGGTTACAGCGCCGGCGGCGCCCTCAATCTCCAGCAAAAACATGCCAGGCTCGCCCGGGGTAAATGCCAGGCGCGCCTCTCCATTTTCGGAGGTAACGAATTCGGTGCTGCCGAACTCAAACGATTCCATGCGATAGTCGGGTGGCGCCGCTGGATCAACGCTTTCCTGCTGCACCCAGACCACCTTGCTGAAGCGGGCGGTAAGCGCCTGGGCGGGAACCGGAGCGCCCTGCCAATCGACCGAGCTAATCGAATACGTAAGCTCTTCCCCGGCCGACACGCTCCACTGTTCAGGTCGCACGCCGATATAGATGAGGGAGGGATGCAGCCGTAGCGATTGGCGGGCCGACACCGGAAGACCGCTTTCGTCGGTAAGGGTCGCTTCGAGTGTAAGCCGGATCAGCCGGCCAGCCTGCGCTTCCAGGCGCTCGCGCAGCAGTTCGTCAGGCACTTCGATATCCAGCGTCCCGTCCGGGCGAGTTTGGGCCTGTCCCTCGATGATGTGAAAGCGCGTTCCCAGGATGCCGGACCAGGGCTCCAGCCAGCCGGTGTCGACCCTGCCAGTCTGCAAGCCACCGGGCAGGCCAGGATCATCGGGCTCACCAAACAGAGTCCATTGCACGGGCAGGTTGCCAGCCGGCGCCCCAAAGAAATACCGGGCGGTCACCCGGGCCTGGAAATCCTCGCCAGAAAGGCGCTCGGAGCGGTCGAAATTGACTTGCAGGTCGATCTCGGGTTTGCGATATTCGGCGACCTGGAAAACTATCTCGTCAAACGCAACTTCGTGAACGCGCAGAGTGTAACTGCCTGTGCGGGCATTCTCCGGCAGAAGATATACGCCAGTCGCTGTGCCATAGGGGCTGAGCGGCAGGCGCAGCGTGGTCAGGACCTGGCTTTGGGAGGTTAGCGGGTCATACGGTCCGACGACATCGACGGTGATCTCGGGCAGTGGCGCCAGGGCATACCGGCCGTTTTCCTGGGCGCGAACCACCGCCCGGAAATTAACCACCTGGCCCGGACGATAAATCGGGCGATCCGTATATAAATACACCGCCGGCTGCGCAGTGGCCCGGTTATACGGCAGGCTGAACTCCCAGGGACTCACGCCCTGGTTCCATCCAGAGGCCGCCAGGCTGAAGTTGATCTCACCCGGCTGCCCAATGACAGCATAATACGCGCTCAAAGAAACCGGGGGCTGCTCGGGCGCGGCCGGGAGGTCTGCCTGGCAGGTTCCCTGCCCGTCGGTCGTGCAGCTCGCAACCGGGCGGGCCATCCCATCATAAATAACCACTTCGGCGCCGGCAACCGGCTGGTCGTCAGAAATGCGCACGGCCCAAACGAAGGCCTGGTTGAGCGAAGTTTTGAAGATCATCTGGATGGGGCTGACGACCAGCAGGAGCGGAGAGGACGACAGCCCGGCCTCATCCAGGGCCGGCCGGGTATCGATCTTTAAAAAGTATAAACCGGGTGGGAGTGGTTCATCCGACTGGTGCAGGGGGATCTCGACCGGCTCGCTGACATCCGGGGTTGGGTAAAGCAGGCGCATCCAGGTGGATTGGACTTTTGACTCCCAGCCCTGCAGCCCTTCCCAACTCTGGTCCGCCTGGATAAATTCGCCCAGGCTCAGCTCACCGCGCGAGAGGCTCAGCCGCCCGATATTGGTCGCGTGGGCCGGTATGCTGGTTTCCCACTGAGAAATAAACACAGCCGCGCTGGCCATCCGAACCGGGATATAGAGCGACGGGGTAGCCGGACTGGTGCTGAACGTGAAAGAAAATGGCACATCCAGCGCAGCGCCCCACTGGTCGCTCAAGCCAGGGGAAATTTCCAGCGAATAGCTGGCGCTGGATTGAAAATAGCCGGTCAGGTATATGGAGCGGCCATCCAGGCTGCGCGAAACCGATGGGTCGATGATGGGCGGGGTAAGCGAAACCAGGCGGTTCAAATCCTGGCCCGCCGCCACCGGCGAGCTGAAGTTAAGCTGGACGCCAGCATAGCCTGCGTAAGTGGATAGCGTTTCGCCAGCTGCCGGGCTGGTCTCAACCACACCAAACTGCGCAACGGTGACCAGGCTGGCCGCAAAGTCCTGGGCCAGGGTCGCGCCACCCTGGCTGCGGGCCGCGCCAAACATTCCCAGGCTGTAACTGGCGCCGCGGTCCAGGAGCGCTGTGGGGCGAAACGTCATCTCCGTGGCCATTTCGTTCCAGGAGAAGGACCCCTCCACCGGCGTCTCCCCCCGGGCCAGGACAAAAGCACTTTCAACGCTGTCGGTATCCATCGCCTGGTTAAAAGTCAGCACAAATGCACTGTCAAGCGCAATCGGCTGCTCGGTAGTGGGTTGAATAGAAATCAGCGCTGGTGCAGCCGTGGTGAAAGTCCAATCCTGCCCGGCATCCTCTGCAGCCAGAGGGCTGCCATCCCCGGCAGCCAGGTTATCATTCAACCGGACGGTATACCGCGCGCCGCCCAGCAGGGCCGGTTCGGGATAGAAAATGTAGGTGCTGGTGTTCAGCCATTCACCCCGGCCGGCCGCCTGCGGATCAAGGGTAAAGGCGGGCGGCATACTGCTCGGGTCCGCCCCCAGCGGAACAACCGGGCGGTTGAACGTGGCAACCACAGCAGAAGAAGGATTGATGTCTGCCCCACCCGGCGCCGGCAGGCGCTCGGACAGGCGCAGGAAGCCGGGCGGCTGGTAACTGACCAGCACTGCTTCAGCCAGTGGCTGCCCGTTCGCCGCTTGGGCAGCCGTACTGATGGTCACCTGCACTTCCTGGCCAGCTTCAGGGGCATGGTCGGGAACCACGCGCAGTGTAGAATCATCCAGCCACTCAAAGCGCACCGGGAGCGCCGGTTCGAGTTGGAAAGCGCCCTCCACCGAAGCACGGTCCATCGGCTGGTTAAAGTAAAAAACTGGCTCAGTACCGGCAGACAGAACGCTGCGCGGCAGTGGATCAACTTCGACCAGGGCCGGGGGAAGCTGTACGTCCGCAACAGCCTGCGCCTGGGGCGCAGCCACAGGCGTCCCCGCCAGCGGGGCCAGGGTAGCAGTAGCAGCCGGGCTGCCGGGTGTGCTGGTGAGCTGCCTAATGGAAGGAATCGAACAGGCCAGGCTCGCCAGCAGGATCAGCAAGACTGGGACTGAAAGCCGGGCGATACCCGCCGATCTTCCGGACCGGCGCTCACCCGGTTGGGGCAACCTGCGCGCCGCGCTTCGCCAATTCTGAACTGGTTTCATTCTTCGATTATACAACGAGTCTACCGGCTACCCAATTTGCGCAAACGGAAGACCATTGGTATACTTCCAAGTATCCATCTGGCATTTACACAATCCCATGTGGCAAAACACCTCCCCAGGAGCAAAACAAGCGAATGAAACGCGCTGTCAGCGTAAGTATTGGCTCTTCAAAGCGGGATAAAGTAGTTAGGGTGAATATCCTGGGTGAAACGGTGCAAATGGAAAGAATTGGCACCGATGGTGATCTTAAAGAAGCCGCCCGGCTCTTCAGCGAATTGGACGGTAAGGTGGACGCGCTGGGGGTCGGCGGGGGACTGCTGGGATTAATGGTCGGCGAGCGCTGGTACCCCATGCACTCCCTGCAGCCGCTGGTGCACGGCGTGCGCCAGACCCCGGTGGTGGACGGCACCGGACTGAAGATGACGCTGGAGTGGAAGGCCGTGCTGGATGTGGACCGGCAGTTGAAAAGGCACATCCAACAGCGGACGGCGCTGGTGATGACGGCGGTCGACCGGTGGGGCATGGCCCGCGGCGCGCAGGAAGCGGGATACCGCTGTATCTATGGCGACATCCTCTACTCACTGGGCCTGCCGATCCCGGTTCGCCGGGAAAAAGCCATTCACTGGCTGGCCGCTACGATCGCTCCGATCATCAGCCGGCTGCCGTTTACCTGGGTCTATCCGGTTGGCAAGTCGCAGGAAAAGCGAAAACCCACTCATACCCGCTATTTTGAACAGGCCGGCATCATCCTGGGGGACTGTCATTACATCTGGAAGTATATGCCAGAGCGGATGGATGGCAAAATCATCATTACCAACACGACTACGCCGCAAGACGTCGCTTTCTTTGCCCAGAGCGGGGTAAAATTCCTTGCGACGACAACCCCAGTCTATGATGGGCGCTCGTTTGGAACCAATGCGCTGGAAGCCGCGATCATTGCTGCCAGCGGGCGAAAAGAAAGAGTGGATTACGCCCACCCTGGCAATTATTTCCGGTGGATGACCCAGATGGTTGAAAAACTTGGCCTGACAGCCCAGATCCAGGAGCTAAGTCAATGAATGCAATTGTAACTGCGGGGGGAACGGCGCAAGCCGGCGAATCGCTCTATGACCTCACCCAGGGCGGCCTGAAGGCCATGATCGATATCGGCGGTAAACCCATGATTCAATGGGTGCTGGATGCGTTAAGCGAAGCGACCTGCATCGAGCGGGTCGTCGTGGTAGGCCTGCCGCCAGAAACTGACCTGATCTGCAGTCATCCGCTGACGCTGGTCTCCGACCAGGGAGATATGGTCCTTAATATTCGCGCCGGCGCACGCGAGGTAGCCAGGCTCGACCCGAAAGCCGCCCACGTGATGCTGGTCTCAGGCGACCTGCCAACCCTACGGGGAGAGATCATCGACTGGCTGGCCGGGCAGACGCAAGATCTTGAATATGATATTTGTTATACCATCATCGAACGGGCAACGATGGAAAAACTGTTCCCCGGATCGAAACGAACCTATATCCACCTCAAAGACAGTGAAGTATGCGGGGGCGACCTGCATGCTTTCCGGCTGCAGATCGCCCTGGACGAAAATCCGCTGTGGAAACGGCTGATCGATGCGCGGAAAAGCCCGCTCCGCCAGGCCTCGATGCTGGGCTACGATACGGTTTTCTTCCTGATGCTGCGCCAGCTCAGTCTCAACCATGCCATAGAGACGGTCAGCAAGCGCCTGGGGATTAAGGGCCGGGCCATCCTGAGCCCGTACGCGGAAGTTGGGATGGATGTGGACAAGCCGGTCCAACTGGAGATGGTGCGGCATTATCTTGCCAGCCGCCAGGAGAAGGATGCTGCAGCGGCTGAAAGAACTTGACGCCAGCCTGACCGACCGCATCCGGCTGAAGGATAGGTCGAGCTGGTGGCGGCTGGCAGCGCTCCTGGCCCATTCGGGCGACTCGTGGCTGTGGGCTACTGGTTTGGCGCTGATATGGCTGTTTAACCGTTCGTTCTGGCACAGCTACGCGGCTGTGCTGGCGATCAGTGTCGTGATCCAGGCCCTGTTTGTGTTTGTGCTCAAAGGGCTGATCCGCCGCCGCCGGCCAGAAGGCAACTGGGGGGGCATTTATCGCCAGTTCGACCCGCACTCTTTCCCATCCGGCCACGCCACCCGAGCCGCGCTGCTGGCAGTGATGGCGGTAACACTCGGCCCAGCCTGGTTTGGCGCGCTGATCGCCATCTGGGCTCCGCTGGTGTGTCTCTCGCGGGTACTGACCGGGGTCCACTACATCTCAGACATCCTGGGCGGAATGGCGCTTGGATTGATGATGGGCGCATTGATGACCGCGGTCAGCCCCATCTGGTCGAGGGTCCTGCCCTTCCTATTCTAACGAGGGGCCGTCTGAAAAGTATTTATCTGGCGTTTTCCCCCCGGATGTGGGGGGAAACGCCAGAATCTTTTATTTCAGGCCCCCAGCCAATGTCTATTCAAATACCATCGGCAAATTGGCCATCGCCGGCACCCGGACGGGCAGTGGGTATTCGTTCGCCAGCTGCAAAAGGCCAAACCGTGAGGCGCCCAGGTAGAGGATTTCGAGAATCAAGTCGGTATAGCTGAGCCCTTCAGCCTGGGCAATGACACACAGGTCGCTAAAACCAGGCGACAGGCCGGGCAGAGAGTTGATTTCGATCAGGCGCGGCTGGCCTGAACCGTCGAGCCGGATATCGAGGCGCGAGACGTCCAGCGCCCCAAGCGCCTGGTGGCCCAGGATTGCCAGCTCCTGGAGCCGGCGAGCCAGCCCAGGCTCCACATCCGCCGGGCAAATAAAGCCAGGATAGCCACCCTCACCTTCGTGGAGGGTCTTGGCCAGGTTGCCGTACACTCCCGGGGTGATTGAGCGGCTGTTATCGACCTCAAGGATAGGGAAGCGGTGAAACCCATCCGGCCCGTATAACTCAGGGCGAGGCGTACACCTACCCGCGTCTGACCGGCCCATTACCCCCATGGTAAACTCGCGCCCAGGCAGGAAATCCTCGACCAGGGCCGGCTGCCGGTAATTTTGAATGACCCAGCCTACCCGCCGGCGGAGCTGGGCTTCATCATAAACGATCGAGTCGCCATCCATGCCCATGCCGGTTCCCTCGCGAGCCGGCTTGACAAAGAGCGGAAACTGCAGCTGAGGTGAAAGCGGTTCATCCCCAGTGTTGAATTCCTGAAAAGCAGCCGTTGGCAGTCCCATATCACGCCAGATACGCTTGGTCATGGTCTTATCCAGCGCCAGGGCATTCGCCAGGACCCGCGAAGCTGTGTAAGGCACATGCAGCATTTCGAGCAAGGCCGGCACCTGGGCTTCGCGCGCGTCGCCGCCAGCGCCTTCAGCGATGTTGAAACAGATATCGGGACAAAATGCCTTAATTTGTT
Organism: uncultured Anaerolineaceae bacterium; assembly: GCA_964490575.1. Lineage (GTDB taxonomy): Bacteria > Chloroflexota > Anaerolineae > Anaerolineales > Anaerolineaceae > DSYU01. Next base: position 18,348 of record CAZBDC010000065.1, read on the forward strand.
CTGGAAGGTTGGAATCGAAGGGGAAAAATTGGCTGGCAAGATAATCCCCGGGCAACCATGGTGGATCGCCCGGGGCTGTCAATGCACATCGCATTATAGTCACCTCATACAGGAAGTCAAGAGGTGAATTTGAACATTTTCGTTTCAATCTAAGGAAAAAGTCCGGCAGAGCGCGGCGCCGCTGGCCTGCACCCCAATCTGAAGCACTAGATCATCCCATAACGTTTGAGAGCCGTCTCCAGGATCAGATTTACCAGGCCCGGGTGATCGATGCCATCCGCGGCGGCCTCAATGACAATATCGGAGATCCCGGGGGAAAGGCCCGGCAGCGGGTTAATTTCAAGGATATAGGGCTTCCAGTTGTCGTTCGCATCCAGGCGAAAATCGACTCGCGAGACATCCAAAGCGCCAAGAACCCGGAAGCAAGCCGCCGCCAGCCAGTTCAACTCATCGATCGTATCATCGTCAAGGGGGGCCGGGCAGAGATAATTCAGCTGATCCGCCAGGGCGACCTTCAGGCGGTTGCTGTAAACCGCATCGGTCTCCAGGTAAGGCTTGAGATCGACTTCCATTGGAGGGAAGAAACGCAGCCCGGCCTGGATCCGCGGCGCATTATCCAGGTCCGGCATCCGGCGGGCGACCGGGCCGATCAGGTTGCCAACCATCCCCACCGTAACCTCGCGCCCCTCGATAAAACTCTCCACCAGCGCGGTCTGTTTGTACTTTTTGATAATAAAGCCAATCTGCTCGCGTAGCTCGCTCTCACTCCGCACGATCGATTGGGCGCTGACCCCCATGCCCGTGCCCTCGCGGCTTGGTTTGACAAACAAAGGAAATTTCAGGTCCTCATCCAGCGGTTCATCGACTCGCTCAAAGGTCTGAAAAGGCGGGGTCGGCAGATTGTGCCAGTACAGGATTCGCTTGGTCATCGGCTTATCCAAAGCCAGTGAGAGAGTCAGCACGCGCGAACCGGTGTACGGGATGCGCAGCATCTCCAGAATTGCCGGAACCTGGGCTTCACGGGAATCGCCAAAATGGCCTTCACAGATATTGAAACAGATATCAGGCTTATATTTGCGCAAAGAGTCGAAGAGGGTGATGTCGCCTTCCAGAAACTCGCATTCGTGCCCGCCCGAACGGAGCGCTTCTACCAGGCTAAAGACCGTCTTTTCCGAATCCAGGTCATCCCACTGGTCTGGGGGCATACCCTCCCAGTGAGGAGCGTTCACTTTTAAATTTGCCAGCAATGCAACCCGAAACTTCTTCATCCAGCAACTCCCGAGGACAGAAATTTGGCGTGTTAACGCATCGAGCGCGCCTGGCTCGATCCCACGCGCCGATCCAGCGCCCGGTTTGCTGGTTAACACGAAACGCGTTTATTATACATCCAGCGTTGTGGATGAAGTAAAATATATGCAGTATTCAAGTTATGGAGCGCAGAGATGACCCAACCAATCCTGGAAGCGCGTGGGCTGGTGAAACGGTACGGCGCACTGACAGCAGTCAACAGTATTGATTTCACAATTGAAGAAGGCGAATTGTTCGGCCTGCTGGGGCCCAATGGGGCCGGGAAGAGCACCACGATCGCAATGCTGACGGGCCTTTTTCCACCCGACAGCGGTTCTATCCGGATCCTGGGTTTCGACGCGGTCGAGGACCCGGACAAGGTCAAACACTTGATCGGCATCGTCCCGCAGGACCTGGCGCTTTATCCCAGCCTGAGCGGGCGAGAGAACCTGCGTTTCTTTGGCGAGATGTATGGGCTGTATGGGAAGCGTCTGGTTGAACGGATCGACAGCGTTCTGGCAATCGTGGGGATGACCGAGCGCGCCAATGACCTGGTCCAATCCTACTCCGGCGGCATGAAGCGGCGCATTAACCTGGCCGTTGGGCTGATTAACAACCCGCGCATCCTCTTCCTGGATGAGCCAACCGTGGGGGTCGATCCGCAGAGCCGCAACCATATCTTCGAAAGCGTCGAACGGCTAAACCAGGAACAGGGTATGGTGGTCTTATATACGACCCATTACATGGAAGAAGCCGAGCGCCTGTGTCACCGGACTGCCATCATCGACCATGGACGGATTATCGCCATGGATACCCCCCGCAACCTGATCGCCATGCTGGGGGGCGGGATTATCCAGGTGGGACTGACGCGGGCCGACGAAGCGCTTTGCCAGAAGGTCGGCGGGTTGAGCCAGGTGAAAAGCGCCGGTTTTTCGCCGCCCGCGGAAGACGGAGTTCAGCCAGAAGGTGAACGGGCGACGTTGAAAGTGGAGGCGCGCCAGGCCGATGAAGCCCTGATCCAGATAATCCAGCTGTTCAAGCAAGAAAACGTCGACATCCTCTCGATCGAAACGTTGGAGCCCAACCTGGAGAGCGTGTTCCTGCACCTGACCGGAAAATCGCTCCGCCCGTAGGCGACCAGGCCTGACCTGGCCGAGGAAACAGCCAATGAAATTATTTTCCGTCATTTGGAAAGATCTGCTGAGCCTGGTGCGCGACCGGGCGGAGATGGCTGTCCTGTTCCTGATGCCGCTGGCGTTTATCCTGCCAATCAGCTTTGCGTTAGGGGCCGGAGATGGTTATGGCGTCAACCGCAACAACCAGATGATCCTGCTGCCCGTGGTAAATTATGATGGCGGTCCGCGCGCGCAGGACCTGATGGCATCCATCGGCGAAAGCCTGCGGCTGGAAACCAGCTACGAGACCGGGCAGTTGGAAGCCTTCGGCCTGGCAGAGGAAGAAGCGTGCAAATCGCTGTTCGCAGATGCAGCAGGCATCCAGGAAACACCAGCCACAGCCAGCCCTGAAGTCCAGCTGACCGGGACCTTGCCGCTCGCTGAAACCGCGCCAGCCATAACCGGCACTGAAACAGCATACCCGTCGCCCCTCGCCACGCAGGAGGACACTCCCTCAGCAGGCGGCGGCGACGATGGGTACCCGCCGGCCCCAACGGAAGCCGGACCTGGAACCGCAGCGGTGGAACCCACGCAAGTCGCCCAAACGACCAGCACGCCCGGCCCAGCCTCAACGCTGGCCAGCGTTAAAGACGAGACTGAGGCGGAAGTCGCACTGAGCAGCCCGGCCTGCAACGAGCTGGCTGCCCGGGCGCTGCTGCAGCGCTCAGCCCGCACCGCTGTGCTGATCATCCCGTCCGGCTTTTCAGAGGCCGTGGACAACGGGGAACAGGTGCAGGTCAGCCTCGTTTACGACCCGGCCGGGGACGCGGTCCGGCTCCAACAGATCGAAGGCGTGATCCAGGGCGCGACCATCAAGATTTCCTTGCAAAACCAGGTTGGCCAGGGTCTGAACCAGCTCAGCGACCTGGTAGTCCTGGCGCCCAGCTCGGTTCGCCAAGCCTGGGACGAGCAAAGCACCCAGGCACAAGCCATTGAACAAGACCCGGCTCTCAGCTTAAAAAAGGTTTTTCCGGAAAACTATCAATTTGCCAGCACGCCCGATACATACCAGCAGACAGTCCCGGGCTATGCGGTGATGTACGTATTTTTCATCATCGCCGGCATGACCAGTTCCATCCGCGCCGAGAGGCTGAACGGCACATTCCGGCGGCTGCTGAGCACCCCGGTCAGCCGGACCGAACTGGTCGCCGGCAAGATGCTGGCGACCATGCTGGTCGGGTTCACCCAGGTGATCTTCCTGTTTATTGTTGGGGCAGTTCTGTTCAAGCTCGGGTTGGGACGCGATCCCCTGGCCTTTCTCATCCTGACCGGGGCGCTGGTCGCCGCGGCCACCACCCTGGGGCTGGCTGTTTCCACCACGTCCTTGAAGGGCGCCGGGCTCGCAGCGCCGCTGATTATTGCGGCGCTGCTGGGCGGGTGCATGTTCCCCATCGACCTCATGCCGCCCTTCCTGCGCAGCCTGAGCTATGCCATGCCGCACAGTTGGGCGCTGAACGGGTACCTGAGCCTGATGGTGCGCGGCCTGGGTCTGCAAGAAGTTTTGCCGCAAATTGGGGCGCTGCTGGGGTTCGCGCTGGTCTTTTTCCTGATTGCGGTCTGGCGCTTCAGGTTTGAGGATTAGGAGCGGGGAACCATGAGACAAATCCTATCAATGACACGCAAAGATTTCTGGCTGTGGGCCAGGCGGCCCGGGTCGTGGATCATGGTCTTTGTCGTTCCGCTCCTGTTTATCTGGATCGTCCAGGCTGTTTTTGGAAGCACCGGCATCCCAATCGTCACCATCTATGCTGTCAACGAGGATGAAAGCCAGGAAAGCCAGCTCGCGATGCAGGCGCTGCGGGACTCTGCCAACCTGGTTATCGAGGAACTTGAAACGCGCAAGGAAGCCAACGAACGCGTGGGAGCGGGCGAGCGGATGGCGGCCCTGGTGATCCCAGAAGGGTATGCCGGGCAGTTGACCAGCTCTCACGGCGCTACGATCGAGATCATTGTCGACCCGGCCCGGTCGGAACAGGCCAACATTGTCATTGGGCTGGCGAATGCATCTCTGGCACCGCTCATGGTGGACGCCGAGGTTAGCCGCGGGGTCGAGACCAGCGTGAATGCGCTCCTGGAAACCTTCGAACAGGGCAGCCCGGAGAGCGATCTGCCGGGCGAAAGTGTTGAGGATGAAGCCGCGCTGGATGACCCGGCCGGCGACGAAAACCCCTTTGACGACACGACGGGCGATGACCTGACCGGGGATGACCTGAGCGAGGAAACAGGCAGCGAGCTGGCGGCTGATGAGCAAACCAGCGAAGAAGAGCGTGAGATCGACCTTGAGACGCTGCGAACTTTCTTCACTTCAGCCATCAAGGGAGTCGTCTCCAGCCAGGTGCAGGAAGCGCTGGAGAACCCGCAAGTAAAGGTTGACGCGCAACCCTACGAACAGACTGGCAATGCGCGCCGGCCTTCGCTGTTGGATTACCTGGTGCCGGGGTACAGCCTGATGTTTGTCTACTTCTTGATCCCCAGCCTGGCGCTGACGGTGATCGAAGAACGCCAGACCGGTACACTGCGCCGGCTGCTTGTCGCCCCGCTGGCGCGAAGCCAGATCTTACTGGGCAAGCTGCTGCCCTATTTTTTGATCGCTATCGGGCAGTTTATCTTCGTGCTGGTCGCCAGCCGCCTGCTGTTCGGGATCGACCTGGGCAGTTCCACCGCCGCGCTGGCCATTATAATCGTCACCAGCGCGCTGGCGATGGCCGGGTTGGGCATCCTGATCGCGACCTTCGCGCGCAGCGAGGGCCAGGCCGATGGGCTCGCCACCATCATTGTGCTGGCGATGGCGGTGATCAGTGGGGCGATGTTCCCCAACATCGCCATCCCCGGGCTGCAGGCCATCACACCGCACTACTGGTCGATGCAGGGCTTCCTCAACGTAACCCTGCACGGGCAGGGCGTTTCCGGCGTGCTGGGGCCGGCCGGGATCCTGCTGACGATGGCGGCGCTGTTCTTTACCGTGGGGGCAGTGCGGTTCCGCTTTGAGTAAACCGGCAGGCTGGTTATATTCATAACAACCGGGCGACACTTTTGGGGCCTTTGTTCCGTTAACTATAACAGAGGTATCTCGGAAGAATATCGATGACTACGCCCATCGCCCATCAACGCACGCTGCATCTCATGAAAAGAGCCAAAGAAGGGGATGCCAGCGCCACCGGCGAGCTGTACCAAAACCACCGCCTGGGCATCTTCCGCTACCTGTTTTACCGTACCGGCGATACCCAGACCGCGGATGATTTGACCTCGGAGGTTTTCCTGCGGATGGTGCGCTCCTTACCCGGATACCAGATTCAGGACGCACCTTTTCGGGCCTGGTTATTCAAAATCGCGCGCAACATCCTGAACGATCATTACCGGAAAATAAATGGGCGAAACGAGGTTCAACTGGAGGAAAATATGGCCGACCTTCCAATCCACGACCAGCCCCGACCCGTGGAAGGCAGCTTGAACAGCGTTACACTCCAGCAGGCCCTCGAAATGCTTTCCAGCGAACAGCGGGATGTGGTTGTGATGCGCTTTGTGACCGGGATGTCAATCACTGAAGTGGCGCACACGCTGAACAAAAGCGAAGATGCGATCAAGGGACTGCAGCGCCGGGCCCTGTCTAATTTGCGCAGTGTACTTTCCGATTGGGAGATTCATTATGCTTAATTACGACGAAATCTTGCAGGAAAAACTCACCGACCTGGAAAACGGGCAGCCGCTGAAAGAAGTAGTTGAGAGCCTGTCAGGTGAGATGCAAGAACTGAAACCATTGATCAGCCTGGCAGCCGCCATTCAAAGGGTGCCGCATCCAGAAACCCAACCATCAAGAATGGAAGCCCAACGCCAGCAGGTGGTAACCGCCGCGCAGGCACAGCCGTACCCACGCCAGACGAGCCCGCAACCACTCCCACCACGCACGCTCCCACCCATCCGGCAAAGGCAACCAGCCTGGGCAGGGCAGAAAACCTGGAAGTGGCTGGGCGGGGCAGCAGCCCTGTCCGCCGCCGGGATGTTCCTTTTCATGCTTGTCACCCTTTCGGTTGGGCTGGGGCTGTGGCTCCACAGCACACGGCAGAATACAGCCAGGGCTGAAACAGTTCTCGGGCAGGTGCAGGTCGCGACCGGTCCACAGGGCAACACCTGGAAGAACCTGGAACCCGGGGACCGGATCAGGCAGGGGCAGCGCCTGCGCACGTTGGGCGCATCTTATGCGGCCCTGGTCTTTTCTGAGGGAAGCCGCACCTTTGTCTCAGCCAACACGGATCTAACCTTCGCCCAGCTCGATGCGGCTGCCGGGCACGGTCTGCAGGTGGAAATCATCCAAAACAGCGGTGAAACCTGGCATAAAGTCATTCCCCTGCAGGGGAAGGCAAGCTTTTTCCTGGTCCGTACGCCTTCTGGAACAGCCAGCGTCCGTGGCACGAGCTTTAGCGTGAGGGTCAGCCAGAGCGGCCTGGCCCATTTTTCCGTCGACACCGGGGCTGTGCAGATCACGAACGGCGATCATGAAGTGACCCTGCTGTCCGGCCAGGCCACCGCCGCTCGCCCGAGTGGGGAAATCGGGACACCTGCTTACCAACTGAACATCCAGGGCAGCCTCCTGGCAATGGATGAAATAAACGGAATCTGGAATGTTTCGGGAATGGATTTCCAGGTGAACGAAGCCACGATCATCACGGTTAAGCCACAGTTGGGTGATGCGATCAAAGTGACCGGGCGGTTCCTGCCAGGCATTCAGCAGGTTGCCGATGCCATCCAGCCGGCCAGCAACGATGAGCAAATCGCCTTTTTCACCGGGCCGCTTGAAAGCCTGGACGACGAGAGCGGGATGATCGGCGGTATCGCTGTAAAGATGACCGCACAGACCAGGCTGGATGAAGATCTGAAAACCGGCCTGCCGGTCAAAGTAACCTTCAATCTCCTGGCGGATCAAACCTGGCTGGCGCTTGCAATTGAAGCACTGGTGGAAAACCCAGAAGGATCAGCCGCAACGCCCACCGCCACAGCCGATCCGAACGCCAAACCCAGCTATGAGTTTGACCCAGACGAGTTAGAATTAAACAGCTGCGAGAACACCGGCGTCTACAGCCTGACCGGCGTGCTGCGCAACACAACGGATGATCCCAAAAATTATGCAGCCAACGTCCGGTTGGGTTACCTGATCGACCGGGGCGGTGAGTACGTCAGCGCCGTCAGGCTGGACCCTGAAGGCTGGACCCGGCTGGACGCGGGGCAAACCGTCCAATTTGAGATCCAGGTGACCATGAATGAAGCCTGGGCCAGCGCGCCGGAAGGCACGGAAGTCAAGCTGCGCATTTATATCACCTCAGCAACCAACCGGCCCGACCATCTGAATGGACGGCTGACGGTGACGATTTCAGCCGGGTGCCCGCCGGAAACAACGCCCACACCGGATCCAACCCCAACCGGCGTCCTACCTCCTGGCCTGACCCAGACCCCCACCCCCGAAGCCACGCAGACCAGCCAGTGCACCGGGGCAGACCCGCACCCGACCGGGGAGAAACTGGCCCAACGTTACGGCGTGACTTACGAAGAAATCATGCACTGGTTCTGCAACGGCCATTATGGCTTTGGCGAAATCGACCTGGCTTACAGCCTGAGCGCCCAAACCGGCAAACCGGTAGAGGAAATCTTCGCTATGCGCGCCTCGGGAATGGGTTGGGGAGAGATCAAGAAAGCGCTGCTGGACGGTGGCATAGACAACGCAGACGATAAGAAAGAAAAAGACGCGGATAAGAAAGATAAAAAAGAGAAAGACAAGTAAAGGTTCCTTGCGAATCTGCACTCCTTAGGGTATGCTTAACCGCGGGGATGGATGAGTCCCGGTGGGCTCCCCGGTCTTCAAAACCGGTGGCGGGTCGCGTTGC
>CAZBDC010000066.1:0-26554 GCA_964490575.1 uncultured Anaerolineaceae bacterium
TACACCCTATCCTACACTCTTTCCCTACACGACGCTCTTCCGATCTGGTTTGGGGTGGCGCGGTATCCACGGTGTCAGGCCCAACCAGTTCCTCGACATACATCACATCCCGGTAAGCAGGGTTCTTGGTGCTGGTTGAAGCCCACAGCGGCCGCTGCACCCGCGCGCCCATGGCTTTGAGCTTCAAGAAGCGCTCTGAACTGAAGATTTTCTTAAAGTCGGCATAAGCCAGGCGGGCATTGGCGATAGCAGCCTTGCCAGGCAGGGCTTTAGCTTTCTCGGCCTGGTCACCCCCCTGTTCAATGATTTTCTGCAGGCGCGGATCGATATTGGTATCAACCCGCGACACAAAGAACGAGGCGACTGAGGCAATGCCATCGATCGGCAGGCCCGCTTCGACCCGCTTTTCCAGCCCAGACATGTAGGCATCCATCACTTCCGCATAACGCTGGCGAGCAAAGATCAGGGTCACATTGACGTTGACGCCCGCCGCGATTGCCTCCGTGATCGCCGGGAGGCCGGCCTGGGTAGCCGGGATTTTGACCATCAAATTCGGCCGGTTCACCCGCTGCCACAGTTCTTTGGCCTGCGCCAGCGTCCCGGCGCAATCATAGGCCAGGAATGGGCTGACTTCCAGGCTGACATAGCCATCGCCTTTGTTCGACTCCTGGTAAAGCGGCTGGAACAGGTCGGCCGCCGCCTGGATATCTTCGATCGCCAGGGCAAAGAAAATTTCCTCATTGCTCAGGCCGGCGCTGATCAAAGGCAGCAGGCTGTCATCATAGTCTTTCGATTTCGTGATGGCATTCATAAAGATGGTCGGGTTCGAAGTAACCCCCCTGATTTCACCCCGTTCGATCATCCCGGCCAGCTCGCCGTTTTTCAACAGGCCGCGCTGGATGTTGTCATACCAGACGGATTGTCCTGCTTTCAAGAGCTCTTGTATGGTGTTCATAATCCCTTCCTACCCTATTTCTGACTGCTTTCCAGGCTGCGGACTTTCCCGAACCGCCGCCGGTGCCGTTCTTCGGTTGAGAATTCTTTGCTGAGAAAAGCCTGAACCAGCTCCGGGACCAGGGCAGGGCCGATGATCCGGGCGCCCAGGCAAAGGACATTCATGTTATCATGCTCGACACCCTGACCGGCCGAATAGGTATCGTGACACAGTCCGGCGTAGATACCTTTCATCTTATTGGCTGCAATCGAAGCGCCAATGCCGGAGCCGCAGATCAAAACCCCGCGGTCGGCCCGTCCGTCCAAAATCGCCTGGCCCAGCTTGGCGGCGAAATCTGGATAATCAACGGATTCGGTGCTGTTCGTTCCAAGATCGACTGGCTCGTGGCCATTCTCGACAATCACCCGAATCACATCCGCTTTGAGCGGAAACCCTGCATGGTCGCAAGCAACAGCAATACGCATCGCAATTCTTCCTGAATCTGGTTCGGCGCAGGCCCTTACGGGAGCATTTCCTTCGCCAGCGCTTCGATATGGCTGGCGGAAAAGCCAAAGGCTTCAAAGACCTGTTTGGCCGGGGCGGAGGCGCCGTAGCGGTCCAGGGCCTGCACGCGGCCCTTTGAACCCACCCAGCGGTGCCAGCCCAGCGAGACGCCTGCCTCCACCGCCAGCCTGGCCTCGACCTCGGGCAGCAGAACCGAGTTGCGGTAAGCTTCGTCCTGCTCGGCAAACAATTCCCAGCTTGGGAAGGAGACCAACCGGACGGCGATGCCCTGGCTCTCCAGCTTTTGCCCCGCCTCCACAATCAGCCCCACCTCAGAGCCGCTGGCCATCAGAATGATCTGCGGTTTTCCCTCGCCCAGGTCAGCCATGACATAAGCCCCTTTGCGGAGGCCTTCCGCCGGGGCAAAAACCGCGCGATCCAGCGTGGGCAGGTTCTGGCGGGTAAGCACCAGCGCCGTTGGGCGATGGCGGTTCTCGATGGCGACTTTCCAGGCTTCGCGCACCTCGTTAGCGTCCGCCGGGCGAATGGTGAGCAGGTTGGGGATCGCCCGCAGGGCCGCCAGGTGTTCAACCGGCTGGTGGGTCGGGCCATCTTCACCCACGCCGATGCTGTCATGCGTAAACACCCAGATCGAGCCCAGGTGCGAAAGGGCCGACAGGCGAACCGTCGGGCGCATGTAATCGGAGAAGACAAAGAACGTGGCCCCAAACGGGATCACGCCGCCGTGATAGGCCATCCCATTCACCGCCGCACCCATGGCATGCTCGCGTACGCCAAAATGGATGTTGCGGCCTTCATAGCAGTCGGGCTTTCCATCGCCGGCCGGGGCAAAAGCCTCGGCGTTGTTCATCCACGTATTGGTGGAAGGAGCCAGGTCGGCCGAGCCGCCAAACAGGTCGGGCAAAACCGGGGCAATTGCATTGATGACTTTACCTGAAGACGCGCGGGATGCAATTCCTTTCGCATCCGCCGGGAAAACGGGCAGGGCTGCCTCCCAGCCTTCCGGCAGTTTCCCGGCCAGCCGCCGGCTCAGTTCTTCAGCCAGCTCAGGGTAGGCCGTGCGGTACGCCTCCATCTTCTGCTGCCAGGCGCGCTCCTGCTCCGCCCCCCGCTCCACGGCGGTGCGGAAGAAGGCCAGCGCCTCACCGGGGATATAGAAACGCGGTTCGACCGGCCAGCCCAGCTTTTCTTTTGCGCCGTTCAATTCGGCATCGCCGGGTGGCTCGCCGTGCGCCTTGGCCGTCCCGGCGCGGGTGGGCAGGCCATAGCCGATGATATTCCGAACGACGATGATGGAAGGCCGCGGGTCAAGCTTGGCCGCCTGGATGGCCTGGTCGATCGCTTCCACGTCCAACCCGTCCGCCACGTACTGCACATGCCACCCGTAGGCCTCAAAACGCTTGCCGCGGTCTTCGGTAAAGGCAATCTCCGTCGAACCCTCGATCGAGATCCGGTTATCGTCGTACAGGTAGATCAGCTTGCCCAGTTTCAGGTGCCCGGCCAGCGAGGCGGCCTCCGAGGCCACCCCTTCCATCAGATCACCATCGGTGACGATGCCGTAGGTGTAGTGGTTGATGATTTCATGCCCGGGGCGGTTGTAGACTTTCGCCAGGTGCGCCTCGGCCATTGCCATGCCAACCCCATTCGACAGGCCCTGCCCAAGGGGGCCAGTGGTCGTCTCAACGCCGGGGGTCAAGCCATACTCGGGGTGCCCCGGCGTCAGGCTGCCCCATTGTCGAAACCGCTTGAGATCCTCCAGAGGAAGGTCATATCCGGTCAGGTGCAGCAGGGAGTAGATCAGCATCGAGCCATGACCGCCCGAAAGGATGAACCGGTCGCGGTCAGGCCAGGTCGGGTTAGCCGGGTTGTGGCGCAGGTGCCGGGTCCAGATGGTATAAGCCATGGGAGCCGTACCCATCGGCAGGCCCGGGTGGCCGGAATTCGCCTGCTGCACCCCATCTGCCGAAAGAAAGCGGATCGTATTGATTGCCAGATTCTGTAGTTGTGAAGTTTCTTTCATAGGATACCTCTCAGGATGATTTTCCATCGATGTCCGCGTGGCCTACAATCCACGCGGACATAAACAGAATACCATAAATTTCTCGTTCAGGCCGCGGCAGTGCGTCCTGCTTATCGCTGCCGGGCGTCTGCCCGCCGCAGGAAGAACTTGGTGATCTCTTCCATGACCGCCGGAATGATGGCCAGGCCAACGACTACCAGCCATTCGTTACCGGTCAGGAAATGGGTGTTGAAGATCGGCTGCAAGAAAGGCACGTTCACGACCAGGAGCATCAGAACGATCGACAGCCCGACCGCATACTGCATCCACTTGTTCGAGAAGATCCCCAGCTTGAAAATGGAAGTGCGCTCGGAACGGACGGTATACGCGCGGAACAGCTCGCACAGCGACAGGGTCACAAAAGCCATCGTCTCAGCGGTCTGCACATCCACCCCGGACCAATCATGCTGGAGCACATACGCCAGGGCCCCCATGCCTTCCGAAATCGACGCCCCAGCTTCCAGGTGCCAGACCAGGCCCAGGACGAAAGCCGTCAGGACGGCGCCGGTCTGCGCAAAAGCCTGGACGATCATGCCCGTGCGCATGGACGTATTGATGATCGACTCGCTCTTTGGCCGCGGCGGGCGCTGCATGATATCCGGGTCGCCCTTTTCCATCGCCAGCGCCAGGGCCGGCGCGCCGTCCGTCAGCAGGTTGAGCCACAGCAGTTGGATGACTGTCAGCGGCATCGGCAGGCCCGCCAGCGTCGCCAGGAAGATGATCAGGATCTCGGCGATATTGGAAGACAGCAGGAAGAAGACGAACTTGCGGATATTCGAGTAGATCACCCGGCCCTGTTCCACTGCCGCCACGATGCTGACGTAGTTATCATCGGTCAGGACCATGTCCGCGGCGCCCTTGGCCACGTCGGTGCCGGTAATGCCCATCGCCACACCGATATCCGCCGCCTTGATCGCCGGGGCGTCATTGACGCCGTCGCCGGTCATGGCGACCACTTCATTGTTGGTGCGCAGGGCATCGACGATCCGCATCTTGTGCTCCGGTGAAACGCGCGCAAAAACGGCCGTCTGTTTCACCTCTTCCGCCAGGGTCCGGTCATCCATCTCATTCAGCTGCGCCCCGGTATGAACCTTATCACCTTTGCGGAGCAGCCCAATCGTCTCGGCAACCGCCCGGCCGGTGTTGGGATAATCGCCGGTGATCATAATCGTGCGGATGCCGGCGCCGCGCGCCTTTTCCAGCGCCGGTTTGACCTCGGTGCGGGGCGGGTCGATCATGCCCATCAGCCCGGCAAACACCAGGCCCTGCTCAGCAAACTCGCGGGTGAGCTCATCCGGTATTTCTGCCTCGATGCGGTAAGCGAAGCCCATCACCCGCAGGGCATCGTTGGTCATGCGATCGTTGGCTTCCCGGATCCGGCGGCGCATCTCCTCCGTCAGCGGCTTCACCTCGTCGTCGATGGTCTGGTAATCGGTGCACAGTTCCAGCACCAGGTCCGGCGCCCCCTTGACGGTGATCGCATGCTGGCCCAGCTTGCTTTGATCGTGGAACGGGGAAGGGCCTTCCTCTTTGATCCAGGTAATCTCGTGAACGGTCGTCATCCGTTTCAAAGCTGAATCGAAGGGGATCTCTTTCCGGCGCGGGTAGGCCTGGGACAATTCCCCCATCGCCGGCCAGGCTTTCATCGCCGCCACCAGCATCGCGCCTTCAGTCGGGTCGCCGATCATGCGGTAAGCGTTCGGGCCGCTGTCAGCCAGCGGCTCAATCACCGCGTCGTTGTTCAATGTGCCAACCCACAGGACCGTGGTCAGCCCGGGGACTTTCTGCAAATTGGCCTTCTGCCCATCGATGAGGAATTCTCCTGTCGGTGTGTAACCCGTGCCGGTTACTTCAGCCACCTGCCCATCCACCCACAGGCGGGTGACAGTCATCACGTTTTGGGTCAGCGTCCCGGTTTTATCCGAGCAGATCACCGTGGCCGAGCCGAGCGTTTCCACCGAAGCCAGTTTGCGGACGAGTGCATGGCGGGCAACCATCTCACGCATGCCCAGCGCCAGGCTGATGGTGACAACCGCCGCCAGGCCTTCGGGCACGGCGGCGATGGCCAGACCAACCGCAATCATAAAGCTCTCGACCACAACATCAGCCGTCTCCGGGGTGAAGCCCAGGGTAAAGATATTGCTGCGCCACAGCCCCAGGAGAAACACCACACCGCAGATGGCCAGGGCGGCGATAGCCAGCGTTTTGCCAAGCTGGTCCAGGCGTCCCTGGAGCGGCGTCCCCTCTTCCTCCACGGTTTGCAGCATGTCTGCGATTAAACCCAGCTGGGTATTCATTCCGGTCGCCACCACAACCCCGCGCCCGCGGCCATAATTGACCACTGTACCCATGAAGACTGTGTTTTTGCGGTCGCCCAGCGAAGCGTCTTTGTCCAGCAGCAGGGCGGCGTCTTTCTTCACCGGCACCGATTCGCCGGTCAGAGCCGCCTCTTCTACCTGCAGGTTGACCGCCTCGATCAGGCGCATATCGGCCGGCACAAAATTACCCGCTTCCAGCAAGACGAGATCCCCCGGCACCAACGCCCTGGCAGCCACAGTGACGCGCTGCCCATCGCGCAGAACCTGGCATTCTGGCGCGGCCATTTTCTTCAAAGCCGCCAGCGATTCCTCCGCCCGGCTCTCCTGGACCACGCCCAGGATTGCATTCAACAGCACAATCAACATAATCACCCCGGCTTCGATCCAGTCTCCCAGGAGCGCTGAGATCACCGAGGCGATGATTAACAGAATGACGATAAAGTTATTGAACTGCGCCAGAACCAGCTGCAAGAAAGTTGGCCGCGGTTTTTCCCGCAGTTCATTCGGCCCGTACTTTTCCAAACGCCTGGCAACTTCTTCCAGAGATAGGCCCTGCGCCGGCACTTCCAGCCGCGCGAGCGCATCTTCTGCCGGCAAGGAATGCCACTGGATTGCCAGGTCGGGAGGTGGGATGGCATTTTTTCCTCGTGCTTTCTCCGCCATGATGTTCACTCCATTTTGATTGTTGAACAGGAATCAGGCCGGCTACTCTTCCCACCTGGTATGGAAACTGCCCTCGCGATCGATCCGCCGGTAGGTATGCGCGCCAAAATAATCGCGCTGCGCCTGAGTCAAATTGGCCGGGAGTACCGCCGAGCGATAGGCATCAAAGTAAGCCAGTGAGGCGCTGGTCGCCAGCATGGGAATGCCCAGGCCAACCGCCGTCCGCACCACTTCCCGCCAGGCCGCTTCGCGATCCAACACGGCCCGGGTAAAGGCTTCATCCAGGAGCAGGTTGGGTAGATCCGGGTTGCTGCGGTAAGCCTTGGTGATGTCGCTCAACAGGGAGGCGCGAATGATACAGCCTGCCCGCCAGACCGGGACGATGCGAGAAATTTCAAGATCCCATCCATACTCTTTTGAAGCCATCTTCAGCAGTGCAATTCCCTGGGCATAAGAAGTGATCTTGCTGGCGTACAACGCCTGCTCGCAGGCAGATACCAGCGCTTTTACATCGCCCGTGAACTTCTTTGCGCTGCCAAGAGTCTTCGATGCAATCACCCGCTCGGCTTTGAGGGCCGAGATCAGGCGGCTTTCGACTGCGGCGTTGATGGTGGGAATGGCGGCGCCGGTGTCCAGCGCTGTCTGGCTGGTCCACTTGCCGGTGCCCTTCTGGGCAGCCTCATCGAGGATCACATCCACCAGCGGCTGGCCGGTTTCTTCATCTACCCGGGTCAGGATATTGGCGGTAATTTCGATCAGGTACGAGCGCAGTTCGCGGTCATTCCAAGCGGCAAAAATGTCCGCCAGTTCGGCGTTGGGCAGGCCCGCCCCACGGTGCAGCAGGTCATACACCTCGGCGATTAACTGCATATCACCGTACTCGATGCCATTGTGGACCATTTTGACATAATGCCCCGAACCGCCGGCGCCCATCCAACCCACGCAGGGCTCGCCATCTTCCGGCGCCCTGGCAGCGATTGCTTCAAACATTTCCTTTACGCGCGGCCAGGCCTCTTTTGAGCCGCCCGGCATCATGCTGGGCCCCCATAACGCGCCGCTCTCGCCGCCCGAGACGCCCATCCCAATGAACCGGAAACCATCCTGCTCCAGCTCTTTGACCCGCCGCTCGGTATCCGCAAAATAGGAATTGCCCCCATCGATGACCAGGTCGCCTTTACCCATGTACGGCTTTAGCGAGGCGATCGCCGCGTCTACCGGCGCTCCGGCAGGGACCATTAAGAAGAAGGTCCGCGGAGGGGTCAGGGCTGCCGCCATTTCTTCCAGCGAGGTCGTGACCCTCACGTCAAAACCTTCTGGAAGGTGTGGGTTCAGGTCAAATCCAATCGGCGCAAAGCCGTTGCGGGCAAAATTCTGCGCCAGACTGCGTCCCATGACTCCTAAACCAAGAATTCCAAGTGAATATTTGTTTTCCATAAGCTGCTCCACGATCTTCTGAACGATTTTATCCTGTGGGAGACTAATGTCGATCGTCAAGATACCCCACGGCTCTTCTAAATCATCGAACTGGCTGCGGAGCATTTCAGGTCTCATAAAATGCTCTCCGCGGCGCTTCATTCGCTCGAGGATGACTTCATAACTGCCTTTGAGGTAGGCAAATTGGATTTGTTTCCGATCGAACCTCCTCAAAACCTCCCGATAGGCCACCTTCAAAGCCGAGCAGGCGATCACCCCATTCTCGCCGGCCCGTGTCTTCTCTTCCACAAAGGCAGCCATTGTTGCCAGCCAGCCGGCGCGATCCTCGTCTTTAAGCGGCACGCCCGCAGCCATCCTGGCGATGTTTTCTGGAGAGTGAAAATCATCGCCGTCGTAAAACGGCCAGTCCAGCCGTTGAGCGACCATGCGCCCGACGGTGCTTTTCCCGCTTCCAGAGACGCCCATCACAACGATGAACATATCCCGGCGCTTATCGAGGCCTGACGCGGTAAAGGATTTCGCCGGCCCGCGGGACATAAAGAATTCCTTCATGCTCGCGGTTCTGCCAGCCGGCGACGTCGATCTCCGCCGGGTCAAGATACCCCAGGTTTAACCGGGCGCAGTCGGCAGCGGAAATCTTACTGGCCAGCGTCACCCGCACGTTGGGCTTTTCTACCCCATTTTCCATCACACCCGACCCGCGCACGTGCGTGCTGTGCGCCAGCACACCCAGCGGGATATGCTTGAAGCGGTCCCAGTTCTCCAGGAAATAAGGCAGTGTGTGGTAGCCCACTTCATAGATATAGCGCCCATGTACATGGCTGACTACATCCAGGTGAGGCGCATAAATGATGACCTCTCCACCGACCGCTACCGCCGGCTCCATCTTATACATCGCCTTGGCGGCTGTCCACAGCTCGTCATACATGGCCGGGGCCTGGGAAAGGACAAGCTGATATGGGCGTTCGCACCAGATGATGTTGCGCTGCGCGGAGAAATCCGCCGCATGGCTCCAGGCTTCCAGCATGTCACCAACAAACATACCCGCCACATCGTGCCCCGTCACCACCAGGGCGATCAGCGTCACCGGCGTAGGCAGCCGGCCGGCTGCGGCGTGGATCATAGCGCGTACAGGTGTATCTTTGATGCCAATCGTCCCAACCACCCCCGCCAGCGCTCCCAGCCAGTGGGTGGCGTTGATCATCTCCGGCCCAGAAATGCCCGGGAACAGGTACTTTGCGCCGCCGGACATGCCGACCACTTCATGTGGGAAAGTCGGGCCTACGATCAGGATTTGATCGTATTCCAGCGCCAGCTTATTGAGCCGGATATCGACCTGATCAGGCAGCGAAGGATGCCAGCTCTTTCCGGCCAATTGCCGGATCTCATCCTGGTCCATAACGCCCAATGAGGCCAGCATATCCGGGTTGTCCCAGGCATGGTTGAACAGGCCAACGTGCTTGAAGGTCGTGCTTCGCTCTTCTGCCGTAACCCCAACCAGCCGGTTGATGCGCTCCTCTGGCATGGCCGGGTGGGTCCCTAAAGCCACCATGAAATCGAGCTGGCGCGCATCGTGCAGGACTTCCACCACCATGCGGAACAATTCTGGCAGCGGCAGCGAGCGGGTATCGTCAGGGATTAGCACCAGCACCCGCTGGTTGGTGAACCGGCCGCCTAAGCCCTTTGAGAGGGTCTCATAAACTGTTTCGTGATCCAGCAAACCGGTTGGGGAGGAATTTTGGGAAAAAATCATATCAGGATCTCCTCCGATAGAAAAGTTTTTCGGATTTTGTTCGTTTTGTTTAGTCGACTGCGTCGCCCACACAAAACGAGACATGTATCAAAACAGAATGGGCTTATACACCGCTGTAGGCAGAGAAACCGCCATCCACCGGGACAACAATGCCGGTCACATAAGCCGAAGCCGGCGACATCAGCCACAGCACGGTGCCGCTGAGATCGTCTGGGGAGCCCAGGCGTCCCATCGGAATGTGGTTGAGGATCTTCTGCCCGCGCTCGGTGGCCTGGCCGGTTTCTTTATCGATCATCAAGTAGCGGTTTTGTTCGGTCAGGAAGAACCCAGGGGCAATCGCGTTGACGCGGATGTTCGGCGAATATTCCTGCGCCATGTGGGTCGACAGCCATTGGGTGAAGTTGCTTGCCCCCGCCTTAGAGGCCGAGTAGGCTGGGATGCGGGTGAGCGGGCGAAAGGCATTCATTGAAGATACGTTCAAAATAACGCCCTGCTTCCGCTCGGCCATGTGGCGGCCGACGACCTGAGAGGGGATAATCGTTCCGATCAGGTTCAAATCGAACACCCGGCGAAAACCATCCAGCGGCAGATCGAAGAAAGATTTTTCCGGGCTGGTAGTCGCGTTGGGGTTGTTCCCCCCGGCGCCGTTAATCAGGCCGTCAATCTTGCCAAACCTGGCCAGGACCTGGTCAACCGCCGCCTGCATCGCGTCGGCTTCCAGCACATTCCCCTGCACGCCCAGCGCCGTCCCTGAACCGGGCCTGGGTTCCAGGGCGCTCGCCGTCCTCTCGGCGGCCTGAAGGTTGTAGTCAAGAATTACCACGTTGGCGCCACATTCGAACAGCGCCCGGGCCATTTCTCCTCCCAACACACCGCCCCCGCCGGTAATCATAATAGTCTGGCCGGTGAAGTCATAAAATTTCAAATATGGGTTTGTGGTCATACAGTCGTCTCCTCTATCATCAAAGTTTGGCGATCCTGGAATAGACAATCTTCGAGAAACTACAGTAAATTACAGACGATCGAACCGGTACGTCCCTGTATCTACAGCCGGTAGGCTATTTTCGCCAGGCCGACTGCCAGATCCACCACCATGCTTTCTGCTTCCTGCCGGTCGATGTACCCGCGCACCACCAACCCGGCCAGCCAGTTGGCCGCCGCGCGCCGCCAGACATCGTGCCGGGCCGGAATGGACAGAAAAGCCCGTGTGTCATCATTGAACCCGGCTGTGTTGTACATACCGGCGGTTTCCATCACCTGGTCAAAGTAGCGGCGCATCCCATTCCAGGAGTCGTGGAACCACCAGGGCGGGCCAAGCTTCACCGACGGGTAAGCGCCTGCCAGAGGGGCCAGATCGCGCGCGTAATTGGTTTCGTCCAGGGTGAATAAAAGCAGGCTGAAATTGGGGTGGTTGCCGAACTTCTGCAAAAGCGGAGCCAGGCTGCGGGTGAACTCTGTCGCAACCGGGATATCGAACCCTTTGTCAGCGCCAAAACGAGCAAATATGTCGGGGTTATAGTTGCGATATGAACCCGGGTGAAGCTGCATGACCAGCCCATCTTCCACACTCATCCGCGCCATTTCGAACAGGCTGTTGGCAGTGAAGCGAGCCGCATCAGCCTGGCTAACTGTGCCGTGCAGGGCGCGCTGGAAGATCGCCTCAGCCTCGACCGGGGTAAGCGGTGTGGTATCCGGTGAGAACGAACCGCTGTCAGTCGCGGTCGCGCCCATGGAACGGAAGAAGGCGCGACGCTGTTCCAGAGCTGCGATAAAGGTCCGGTAATCACTGACGGTGATTCCGCTGACCTCGCTCAGTTTATCGATGTTCTGCCGCCAGCCGGGCGCTTCCAGGTTGGTCACCCCATCTGGACGAAAGGTTGGGACGATCCTTCCTCCCCAACCCGAGTCACGGATGGCCTGGTGATGCTCGAGCGTATCTGTGGCGGCATCCGTGGTCGCCAGTACCTCGATTTTCAGCTTTTCGAACAGGACGCGCGGCGAGAATTCGGGAGAAGCCAGGGCCGCGTCGATCTGATCATAAATCCTTTGCGCCGAGTCGCCATTCAATTTCTCGGCTATCCCAAAAACCGACTCGATCGCATGGGTAAACCACAGGCCCGAGGGAGTGCCGCGAAACAGGTAGAAGTTTTCGGCAAAAATCTGCCAGATTTTGCGCGGATCTTCGGTCTTCGACAATAAAGTCTCATATGAAATATGCTGCGAATAAAACATTCGCAGCACATAGTGATCCGGCTGGATGAGCAGTTCCACCGGGCTCCCAAAATTGCCGTTGGGGCTGCTAAACAAAGAAGGATCGACATGCCCATGGGGTGAAACAATAGGCAAGTTCTGCACCAATGCATACAGATCCATTGCTACAGATTTCTGGGAAGGATCGGGGTCAAACAATCGATCAGGGGCAAGCACCATAAGGACCTCCCGGTGAAATTGGGTTTAGATATAATTAGATCAGAATTTACGACTTTAATACGGATATGGAAGAGTTCTAATAAATTTGTTAGCGCTAACGTCAGGCAAAATTATTATAACATGATTTATTGGGCTTACAATAGGATGAAGATCATATTCCGGGAGTATTTATGAAGCAACGCCCTACCCTTGCAGATGTTGCCCGAACCGCCGGCGTGTCACTGATGACCGTTTCACGGGCAATCAACGGCAAACCCGGCGTTAGCGAAGACGTTCGCCAGGCGATCATTGCACTGGCCAATGAGATGGGCTATCACCCCAACCAGATCGCGCGCGGTCTGGCTACTCGCTCTACTACATCAGCCGGACTGGTCGTCCCCGACAACACCAACCCATTTTTCGCACAGATTGCCCGCGGCGTAGAAGATACCGCTTACCGTGAGAAATACAACATCTTCCTGGTCAACACGGCTGAAGACCCGGCGCGTGAAATGGCGGCGCTCGATTCCCTCTGGCAAAAAAACGTGGACGGGCTGATTCTGTGCAGTTCCCGCCTGCCGGCGGATACCCTGGAAAAGACAATCCAACGCTTTCCGGCCGTGGTCCTGCTGAACCGCGAGCTGCCTGTTCCTCCACAGCACACCATTACCATCAACGTCAACGATCAGCGCGGCGCGACGGAAGTCATCCAATATTTCCTGAAAAAGGGCCGCGATCAGATCGCCTACCTCGATGGTCCGGCGAACTCAACATCCGCCAAACGGCGCCTGAGCGGGTACCGGTCGGCATTACAGGAGGCAGGTCTCGCTTTCGATCCACAAATGGTGGAATGCTGCGCACCGGATACTCAGGGCGGGCGAGTCGCCACAGCAGCCCTGTTAGCCCGCCGGCAAAACGTGAACGCAATTTATGCTTTCAATGACCTGGTCGCCATCGGCGCAATCCAGGTGGTGGAGGAATTAGGGAAAAAGGTGCCAGAGGATATTGCCGTTATCGGCGTTGACGATATCCCACTCGCGACAATCGTTCGCCCACAACTCACCACCCTGCATGTCAACCTGCGGTATATTGGTCACCTGGCCATGCGGACCCTGTTAGACAGCATAACGGGCGGCAGTTCTTCGACAGCGATCAAAGTTGAACCCCAGCTGATCACCCGCGGGTCAGCCTGACTTTAGAAGTAAATGGTGACATTCGTCATATTGAATCGCGCTCCGGACATCGTTAAAATTATAGCGATAACGTTAGCGCTATCTTACAGCTTATCTGTATTTTCCTCACAATTCTTCAACTCAATTTAACGTTCTACCCGGCAGGTTTATGGCAACTGCCCCACAACCGCGAATATGGGAAGGGATGCGCTGCGCGTGGCAATTCCGCTGTCCACAGCCCAGGCGGCGCCAGATGAAAGATCAAATGCCAGGTGCGTTTCTTCTCTTCTGTCTTACACGGGAGATTGATCATTGAATTGGACTGTATAATGGTTACTTAGAACATAAACAAAAGCCGCTCGCGTCACTGCGGGCCGTGCAAAACGATCGGGAGGATTGCTTCGTCGCAAAGCCTCCTTGCAATGACAGATCAAATAAGGAGAATTCGAATGAACTTTGACCTCAACATTCCGAAGAGCGGGTCTCTTGACCTGCTATCCCTTGGCGCTCTCGTTCACCGGGTCGATCCAGGAATTATACCTTTTCGCAAGGCGACCGAATGGCGCGTTCACGTCAGCGGCGGAGAATTTAATGTGGCTGCCAACCTTTCTGACTGCTTTGGGCTAAAGACGGGTATAGCCACAGCCATGGTAGATTATCCAATTGGCGACCTGATCGCCGAGCGGGTGCGCGCGATGGGCGTCAGGCCATTCTATAAGCGTTTCGCCCATAACGGGGTAAATGGCCCGAATATGGCCACCGTTTACAGCGACCAGGGCCATGGCGTGCGCGCCCCAGTCGTCTTCTACAACCGGTCCAATGAAGCCGCCGCACAGCTCAAGCCAGGTGACTTTGACTGGAAAGCAATCCTGTCTGAAGGAGTGCGCTGGCTGCACAGTGGTGGAATTTTCGCGGCGCTTTCAGAAACCACCGGCGCAGTGATTATCGAAGCCATGAAGGCAGCCAAGGCAGCCGGAGCGGTCACTTCCTTTGACCTGAACTACCGCGCCAAGCTGTGGAATCTGTGGGGGGGCCAGGAACAGGCCGTCGCCACCATCCGCCAGATCGTCGAGCACGTCGATATCCTGGTGGGCAACGAAGAGGACCTCCAGCTCGGCCTGGGCATCGAAGGGCCGAAAGTCGCCGCGAAATCGAAGCTGGATCCGAGCGTCTTCTTTGGCATGATCGACCAGGTCACTAAGAAATATCCACAGGTGAAGGTGGTCGCCACCACGCTGCGCGAAGTTCACTCGACCAATCGCCACAGTTGGAGCGCGGTTGCCTGGGTCAACGGGGAGACATATTCAGCCCCCACAGCTGAGCTGGATGTCTACGACCGGGTAGGCGGCGGGGATGGCTACGCAGCCGGTTTCTTCTATGGCCTGCTCACCGGTCTTGAGCCGCAAGAAGCGGTCAACCTGGGCTGGGCCCATGGTGCGCTGCTGACGACCTTCCCAGGCGACACGACCATGGCCACGCTCGATCAGGTGAAAGCCTTCGCGAAAGGCGGCTCGGCGCGCATCCAGCGATAAAACCGCACAACCGTTTATCAGGTCACCAAAACCGAGGAGGGACGATGAGTGTCCACGAACTGGCAGGAAAAACAGCGCCGCATGAAGTGCTGATCAAAGTGCCGCGGCTGATTTCAGCCTATTACACGCTCCAACCGGACCCGGCCAACCCGGCCCATCAGGTTTCCTTTGGCACTTCCGGGCACCGTGGCTCATCCATAAATAACAGTTTTAACGAGGCCCATATCCTGGCGATCAGCCAGGCCATCGCCGAGTTCCGCAAAGCAGAGGGCACCAACGGCCCGCTGTTCATTGGAATGGACACTCATGCGCTTTCGGAACCGGCGTTGTATACGGCTATCGAGGTATTCGCGGCCAACGGCGTCGAAACCATGCTCCAGAAAGGCTTCGGATACACTCCCACCCCGGTGATTTCCCACGCTATCCTGGGCCACAACCGCGGCCGAAAAACGGGTCTGGCCGACGGCGTGGTAATCACCCCTTCGCATAACCCTCCCGGCGACGGAGGCTTTAAGTATAACCCGCCCTCCGGCGGGCCGGCGGATACCCAGACCACCCGGTGGATCCAGGACCGCGCCAACCAGATTATCGCCGCCGGCCTGGGCGAAGTGAAGCGCATGCCATTCGAGAAGGCCCTCAAATCCCCCGTAGTGCACGAGTACGACTACGTGCAGCCTTATGTTCAGGATTTGAAGAAGGTGATCAACATGCAGGCCATCGCCACGTCCGGTTTAAAGATCGGCGTTGATCCGATGGGTGGTTCGGGGTTAGAATACTGGGGCCCAATTGCCGAAACCTATGGGCTCAACCTGGAGGTGGTCAACCCGTACGCGGACCCAACATTTGCCTTTATGACCCTCGATCACGACGGCAAGATCCGCATGGACTGCTCCTCACCCTACGCCATGGCCAGCCTGATCGGGCTGAAAGACAGATTCGACATCGCTTTTGGCAATGACACCGATTACGACCGCCATGGCATTGTCACCCGCAGCGTCGGGTTAATGAACCCCAATCACTACCTGGCGACGGCTATCTGGTACCTGTATCAGAACCGCCCCAACTGGGGAAAAGATGTGGCCATTGGCAAAACCCTGGTTTCAAGCTCAATGATTGACCGGGTCGCCGCAACCCTCGGTCGCAGGCTGTGCGAGGTGCCGGTGGGTTTCAAATGGTTCGTCGACGGCCTGCTGGATGGCTCGTTCGGGTTCGGCGGGGAAGAAAGCGCCGGAGCTTCGTTCCTGCGCCAGGATGGCACCACCTGGACGACCGACAAAGACGGCTTCATCCTCGATCTCCTGGCTGTAGAAATCCTGGCGACAACCGGGCGCGACCCGGGCGTGCATTATCAGGAGCTGGAGGCCCGTTTCGGCCGGACCTGGTATGCCCGCAAGGATGCCCCGGTCGACTCAGCCGGGAAAAAGATCCTCGGAAACCTGTCGCCCGAGATGGTAAAAGCCAACGAACTGGTCGGGGATAAGATCACGGGCAAGCTGACAAAAGCGCCTTACAACCAGGCCTCAATCGGCGGCCTCAAAGTCGTCACAAACAATGGCTGGTTTGCCGCCCGGCCCTCCGGTACAGAAGATGTATACAAGATCTACGCTGAGAGCTTCGTCGGCGAGGAGCACCTGATTCAGATCCAGGCTGAGGCACAGTCGATTGTCGACGCAGCATTAAAGCCCGCCTGAGGTTGCATATTTTCTAACAATACGCCTTCCAAGACAACAAACACTGCAGCGTAAATGCGTGGCCTTGCCAGTACCCCCTGGCAAGGCCGCGCAGCGGGCAATCAGCCAGGTTCCAAGAGGGAAGCCATGACCCCAGACACCACCAGGCTTTATCTTATCCGGCATGGATCCACCAGCCTCGCCGAAGAAGACCGCTTTTCGGGTGGAACCGAAGTCGACCTTTCAGAAGAGGGTTGCCGGCAGGCCTCCTGCCTGTCTGACCGCCTGGCCGATGAAAATTTGACCGCCGTCTACTGCAGCCCAATGCGGCGCACGGTTGAGACCGCCTCGATCATCTGCCGTCCCTATTCATTTCATCCGCAGCTCCGCGAGGGACTGCGCGAGATACACCACGGGCATTGGGAAACCATGAAACGGTCAGAGGTTGAGGCCCAGTTCCCCGATGAGTACGCGGCCTGGCAGGAAGATCCGTTCACGTTTGCTCCGCAAGGCGGCGAGTCGGGCATCATGGTGGTCGCCCGCGCCCTGCCGGTTATCCGTGAGGTGGTGCTGAAGCACGCCGGGCAGACGGTGGCAGTCGTATCCCACAAAGCCACGATCCGCCTGATCCTGTGCATCCTGCTCGGCATCGACGCGCGCGGATACCGGGATCGGTTGGATCAATCGCCGGCCTGCCTGAACATTTTAGATTTTAAAGACCCGGTGCGAGTGCGGATGATGCTGTTCAATGATGTGTCGCACTATATGGATCAGCCACACCGCGCCACCAATCGCCTTTCAAAATGGTTCAATGAGTCTCGCTAAAACTACTTTTTTTCGGGAGGATGCCCATGAATGTATTGACCCTGATCCTGGCCGGTGGAGCAGGCAGCCGCTTAAGTATTTTGGGCGAGAAACGCGCCAAACCCGCGGTACCTTTTGCTGGAAAATACCGTATCATCGATTTCCCACTCTCCAATGCAGTCAATTCTGACCTGTATCGCATTGCCGTACTCACCCAGTTCCGCCCACACTCCCTGATGCAGCACATTGGCATCGGCGAGCCGTGGGATCTCAACCGGCGCCCGCCTAATGGCTGCCAGATCTGGCAGCCCTATCGCGGGCGCAAGGAGCAAGACTGGTACCGTGGCACAGCCGATGCACTGTACCAGAACCGCAATTTTATCCGCGATGATGGCAGCGACACGCTCTTAATTCTGTCTGGCGATCACATTTATAAGCAAGACTACCGCGATTTGCTCCGTTTCCATGAGGACAAGAAAGCGGACCTGACGGTGGCAGTCATGAACGTCCCGGGCGAAGAAGTCAGCCGGTTTGGCATTATGACGGTCGATGCCGGCCAAAAAATCACAAAATTCGCCGAAAAGCCAAAAAAATCGGACAGCACGCTGGCTTCCATGGGCATCTATGTCTTCAATACGAAATTCTTACTCGATCTGCTGGAAAAAGATGGCGATGACCCGAACTCATCCCACGATTTTGGCAAAAACATCATCCCGCAGATTGTTGAGATGGGCAGGGCTTATGCTTACCCGTTCCTTGGGTATTGGGTCGACGTCGGCACCATCCAGGCTTACTGGGAGACCAGCATGGCCCTGCTGGAAGAGATCCCCGGCCTGAACCTGTATGACCCGAAATGGGTCATCCATACCCGCTCCGAAGAGCGCCCGCCGGTGAAGTGCATTCCGCCCGGGGAAATCATCAAGAGCATGGTTTCGAATGGCTGCATCATCCAGGGTAAGGTAGTCAACAGTGTCCTTTCGCCCGGCGTGGTCGTGGAAAAAGGCGCGGTTGTGCGCGACTCGGTGATTATGAATGACACCATCATCCGGGCCGGCGCAACCGTCAATCGCTGTGTGCTGGATAAGGAAATCGAAGTCGGCGCCGAAGCAAGCCTGGGTGAAGGGAAAGACGATACACCCAACCAAGATGAGCCGGCCAACATCCACACCGGCATCACCATTGCCGGAAAACGGGCGCACATCCCGGCCGGCGCCGTTATCGGCCGCAACTGCCGCATTGACCCCGGCACCACCCCGGACGATTATGAAACCACCCGAATCCCCAGCGGGGGGACAGTCGGCAAGAAGGAGTAACTTTATGAGCGCGATACCCGAGGGAGCAAAAGTACTGATCGATTTTCAACCGCGCAAGCCCTTCTTTGTCGGAATCGACTCGGACGGCTGCGCGTTTGATGCCATGGAACTCAAGCACAAAGAATGCTTCGCGCCTAGCACCATCAAGGTCTGGGGACTGCAGGCTGTTTCAAAATATGCGCGCGAGACGGCCGAGTTTGTCAACCTTTATTCCACAACCCGCGGACTGAACCGGTGGATCGCGCTGGTGAGAGTCTTCGATCTGCTGCGCGAACGCCCGGAGGTGATCGCCCGCAACGTGCAGGTCCCCAAAGGCGATAAGATCAAGGAGTTCATCGCCTCGGGAACCCCGCTGAGCCACAAAGGAATTGTGGCTTACGCAGCTGCGCACCCGGACCCCGAGCTTGAGCGCGCCGTTTTGTGGTCGAAAACTGTGGATGACGCCATCGAAGACATGGTGCATGGGGTTCCACCCTTCCCTTACGTACGCGAAAGCCTGCAAAAGATGCAGGACAAAGTCGATTTGATGGTCGTCTCGGCCACGCCTCTCGAAGCGTTGGAACGCGAATGGGGCGAGCACGGGATTGCCCAATATATGACCGTGATCGCCGGGCAAGAGATGGGCACAAAAAAGCAGCATCTCCAATTTGCCGCCAAGGGAAAGTACTCGGACGATCATATCCTGCTGATCGGCGATGCCCCTGGAGACCGGGATTCGGCCAAGGGCGTGGGCGTGCTGTATTACCCGATCAACCCGGGTCACGAAGATGCCTCGTGGAAGCGGTTCTATAACGAAGCGCTGGATAAATTCTTTGCCGGGACTTACGCGGGAGAATACGAGGCCGGCCTGATCGCTGAATTTGAAAAACTGCTGCCCGAAACGCCTCCCTGGCAAAAATAAAGGAGCTGTGAAATGGGAAAACTAGTTGATCTGACCGCCATGCCATATAACCTGTCGCCAGAGCAAATCCAATGGGTCGAGGACACCATCGCCGGCATGACCGACGAGGAAAAATGCGGCCAGCTTTTCACGAACCTGTTCTTTTTTGGAAAGGATATGTTCAGCGGCAACGAGTTGACCAACCAGCAGATCCTTGAGAAATACCACATCGGCGGTGCACGCTTCCATAGCGGGAGCGCGAAGCAGGTCCAGGATTTGCTGAACGAGTTACAAAGCAGTTCAAAGATCCCTCTGCTGATCGCAGCGAACTGCGATTCGGGCGGCAACGGGGCCTGCAAAGATGGCACCTATATCGCCTCCGCCGCCCAATGTGAAGCATCGGGCGACCCTGGCGTGGCTTATAACGCTGGCCTGGTCTCGGCGCGCGAGGCCGCCGCACTGGGCGTCAACGTGAATTTCGATCCCTGCGTCGATATCCTGTATACCTGGCGGAACACGATCGTCAACACCCGGGCATACGGCACCGATCCGGACACGGTCATCCAACACACCAGCGCCTTCATCGACGGCTACAACACAGTGCCCGATATGATCACCTGCATCAAGCACTTCCCGGGCGACGGCGTGGAAGAACGCGACCAGCACCTGGTCCTGGGCGTGAACGACATGGAGCCAGAGGAGTGGGACGCCACTTTCGGCAAGGTCTATAAGTATCACATCGAGCGGGGCGTCGAGATGTTCATGTCCGCTCATTTTGTGCTCCCCAAG
Organism: uncultured Anaerolineaceae bacterium; assembly: GCA_964490575.1. GTDB lineage: Bacteria > Chloroflexota > Anaerolineae > Anaerolineales > Anaerolineaceae > DSYU01. Next base: position 20,256 of record CAZBDC010000066.1, read on the forward strand.
TACCAGAAGAAGCTCAACCCGGCCCTGGAAGACAAGAATATGCTGCCGGCCACCCTGGCGGTTGAGCTGACCCAGGGCCTGTTGAAGGAGCAGCTTGGCTTCAACGGCATGGTCATCACCGACGCCAGCCACATGCTGGGTATGACTGCTGCCATGCGCCGTGAAGACTATGTGCCCCTTTCCATCGCGGCTGGCTGCGATATGTTCCTGTTCTTCAACGACTTTGAGGAAGATTTCCAGTTTATGCTCAACGGGTACAGGAAGGGCGTGATTACCGAAGAGCGCATGACCGATGCCTTGCGCAGGATCCTCGGCCTTAAGGCGAAGCTCAACCTGCACAAGAAGAAGGAAGCGGGCACTTTGCTGAAAACGCCAGAAGATTTGAAAGTGATCGGCTGCGAGGAACACCTGAGAATGCGCGCCGAAGCCGCGGACAAGGGCATCACCCTGGTCAAGAACACCTTTAACCAGCTGCCCATCCGGCCTGAGACCCACAAGCGCATTCGCCTGTACTACCTGCAGGGCGAGGTGGGCGGCATCATGGCGGCGGGTTCGCAAGTTCTTGAGAACTTTGTGGCCGAGTTAGAAAAAAGGGGCTTCGAGGTCACGGTAAACGACGGCACCACCCGAGTGAAAGGCCGCACGCTCGACTACCGTAAGAACGTCGATGCGGCGATCATCGTAGCCGACGTCGTCGGTTATGGCGCGCAGAATAACTATCGGATCCAGTGGAAGACCGCTATGAGCAACGAATGCCCCTGGTATGTCCACGAAGTGCCGACCGTCATGGTTTCGCTGAATTTCACAACCCACCTGCATGATGCCACCATGGTGAAATGCTACATCAATGCCTATCACAGCAACCCGGAGATCATCAAGCAGGTTGTTGACAAGATCATGGGCGAGTCCGAGTTCAAGGGTACCCCGAATGACCTGGTCTGGGCGGATAAGTGGCAGGCAAAACTCTAATCGTTCACCAAGGAGAGAGACTGATGAGCAAACGAGACGAACTGCCGGCCTGGCAGGCGCTGGCCCAACACAAACAGGAAGTCGGCGGCTTGCACATGCGGGATCTTTTCGCGAGTGATCCCCAGCGTTTCGACCGATTTTCGGTTCGGTTTGAAGACATCCTGTTTGATTACTCCAAAAACCGAGTCACCGAAAAAACCATGCAGCTCCTGTTCGACCTGGCCCGCCAGGCGAACCTGCCTGCAATGACCGAAGCCATGTTCACCGGTCAAAAAATCAACAACACAGAGGACCGGGCCGTCCTGCATGTAGCCCTGCGCAACCGCTCGAACGAGCCAATCCTGGTTGACGGGCAGGATGTGATGCCTGAGGTTAACCGCGTGTTGGACAAAATGCGCAGCTTCAGCAATGCGGTTCGCTCAGGCGCATGGAAGGGCTATACCGGCAAAGCCATCACCGACGTGGTCAATATCGGCATTGGCGGCTCAGACCTGGGCCCAAAGATGGTATGCGAGGCGCTCAAGCCCTACGCGAAACCCGGCCTGAACGTGCATTTTGTCTCGAACGTTGACAGCACCGACATCGTGGAAACACTGAAGAAGGTGAACCCTGAGACCGTCCTCTTCCTGGTGGCATCCAAGACCTTCACCACCCAGGAAACGATGACCAATGCCCACTCGGCGCGCCGGTGGTTCTTGGCCACGGCAAAAGACGAAGGCGCCGTGGCTAAACACTTTGCCGCGATGTCAACGAACGCCCGCGAGGTGAGTAAATTCGGGATCGACACCCAAAATATGTTCGAGTTCTGGGATTGGGTCGGCGGGCGGTATTCTTTGTGGTCCGCCATCGGCCTGTCCATCGCCATCTACCTGGGAATGGACAACTTTGAAGCGCTGCTAACCGGGGCCCACAAGATCGACCGGCACTTCCGCTCGACCCCCTTTGAGAAGAACATCCCGGTCATCATGGGGCTGCTGGGCGTCTGGTATAACAACTTCTTTGGCGCCCAATCCCATGCCATCCTGCCTTATGACCAGTACCTGATCCATTTCGCCTCCTACTTCCAGCAAGGCGATATGGAGAGCAACGGCAAGGGCGTCACACGCGATGGCGAATGGCTGAATTACGACACCGGCCCGATCATCTGGGGCCAGCCCGGCACCAACGGGCAGCATGCCTTTTACCAGCTCATTCACCAGGGCACCAAGCTGATCCCGTGCGATTTCCTGACTGCGGCGATCAGCCAAAACCCGCTCGGCGATCATCACCCAATCCTGTTCTCGAACTACCTGGCCCAGACGGAGGCTCTGATGAAGGGAAAGACGCCGGAAGAAGCCTGCGCCGAGTTGGAAAAGCAGGGGTATTCCGGCAAGAAGCTCGAGAGCATGATCCCCGCCAAGACCTTCCCGGGCAACCGGCCCACCAATTCCTTCCTGTATCCCAAACTGACCCCCGAAGTCCTCGGTGCATTGATTGCTATGTACGAGCATAAGATCTTTACCCAGGGCGTCATCTGGGATGTCAACTCATATGACCAGTGGGGTGTAGAATTAGGCAAGCAGTTGGCAAAGGCGATCCTGCCGGAACTCGAAACCTCGCCAGAGGGTGTTTTTGAAGAACGAGAGCTGCGCCATGACTCGTCCACCAATGGCCTGATTCGATACTACAAAAGCCTGGTCAAACCCGCATAAACGGGTTTGCTGAACCGCTAACCCTATCGCCGCGCAGAAGCGCGTCAGGAGGAACCAATGGCAGATATCAGCAAAGTAGCATTTTTTACGAATGAGTACCCTCCCAATGTTTACGGAGGCGCCGGCATGGTCGTTGAATTCCTGAGCCGCGAGCTGTCCAAACTGGTGCCAGTCGAAGTTCGCTGCTTTGGCGACCAGGATGTTCAAGAGCCAAACCTGACCGTGAAAGGTTATGGCCCCTGGTCCGAGGCAAAAAAGAACACCGACCCTCGTTTTGGCGGGGCAACAGATGCCCTGTACCGCAGCCTGGTCATGGCCAAGGATAACCTGGATGCCAGCGTCGTGCATGCCCACACCTGGTATGTCCAATTTGGCGGTTTCCTGGCCAAAAAACTGTGGGGCATCCCATTTGTGCTGACCACCCATTCGCTGGAGCCGCTGCGCCCCTGGAAAGTGGAACAGCTCGGCAACGCTTACCACCTGAGCTCCTGGATCGAGGATAACGGCATCACGGAAGCCGATGCCGTGATTGCCGTCTCTCAGGAAACCCGCAACGACGTGCTGCGCTGGTTTTCTGTGGACCCTGCCAGAGTCCACGTGATCCATAACGGCATCGACTTGAAGCAGTATCGCCACGACCCGGCGGTCAATTTCCTGGAGAAACGCGGCGTGGACCCCACCAGGCCCTATGTGCTGTTCGTGGGCCGGGTGACGCGCCAGAAAGGCATCATCCACCTGGTCAACGCAATCCCGCAGATCGACCCATCCATCCAGGTGGTGTTATGCGCCGGCGCCCCAGATACCCCCGAGATTGGCAAGGAGATGAGCGATGGCGTGGAAGCGGTCAGCAAAGACCGGCCGGGTGTGCTCTGGATCCGCGAGATGCTACCCCGTGAAGAGGTCGTCCAGTTCTATTCGAACGCGACCGTCTTCTGCTGCCCTTCCGTATATGAGCCGTTTGGCATCATCAACCTGGAAGCAATGGCGTGCGAGACGGCCGTGGTGGCTTCCGCAATCGGCGGCATTCCCGAGGTAGTTGTCCCCGAAGAAACCGGCCTGCTGGTCGATCTCAAGTTGAAGGAAGGCACTTTTGATCCGGTCGATCCAAAGCAGTTTTCCGCCGACCTGGCCGCAGCCATCAACCGCGTCGCACTGGACCCCGACCTGCGCGCGAAATTCGAGCGCAACGGCCGGCGCCGGGTTGAAGAACACTTCAGTTGGACGGCAATCGCCCAGCGCACCCTGGAACTCTACCGGTCTCTATAGTTGAAATACAGCGCCAGCTGACCTTTGCCTGGCGCCCGGAAAAATAGATGGCAAAACGACTCGCAATTCTCGATAAAGAACGTTGTGTAGGGTGCCAATCCTGTATGTTTGCCTGCGCCCGCCGGCCGGGCGCAGGCGGGCTGGCGGCAACCAGCATCTGGATCCGTTCATCCGGCGGCATCCGGAAAGGTTTTGTCGTGATTGTCTGCCGGGCCTGCCCCGACCCGCCCTGCGCCCGGGTCTGTCCCACCGATGCACTGCTGCTGCGCCCGGGCGGAGGAGTGCGATTAAAAGCCGAGCTATGCATCGGCTGCCACAACTGCGAAGAAGCCTGCCCTTATGGGGCAGTGCGGTGGGATAGCGAGCGAGATAAGCCTGAGATCTGCATCCACTGCGGTTACTGCGTCACCTACTGCCCATATGACGTATTAGGCATGGAAGAGCTCAGTACGGATAACGCAACGGGAGGACAGGCCCATGCAGAATCATGATCCGCTGACCCGCGTCTTAACCATCGACCTTTCGCGGCGTTCCTTTTCGATCCGGTCACGGCCAGAGCTGTTCGAAGGCGGCCTGGGCGGGACGGGAGTGGGCATTCGCCTGCTCGAAGAAGAGTGCGCGCCGGGTACGAACCCGTTCGCACCCGGCAACCCAATTATCCTGGCCGTTGGACCGCTGACCGGACTGTACCCGCTGGCTTCCAAAACGGTGGCCATGTTCAAGTCGCCCCACACAGGGAACCTGGGTGAGAGCCACGCGGGCGGGCGCAGCGCGATCGCAATCCGCATGGCCGGTTACGGCGCAATTGTCATCCGGGGCGCCAGCACCATGCCCATTTACCTGTCGATCGATGGCGACCACGTCCATTTTCGAGATGCCAGCGCGCTGTGGGGAACGCGCAGCGCCTACACGACTGGCTCTGTCCTGCGGGAACGAGAGCCAGGCGCAGGGGTGCGCTCCATCATGCGCATCGGCCGGGCAGGCGAGATGGGCGTCACTTACGCATCAGTCATCTGCGAGACCTACCGACACTTCGGACGCCTGGGCCTGGGGGCCGTTTTCGGCAGTAAGAAACTCAAAGGACTGGTAATCGGCGGGCAGCGCTCGCTGCCTGTTTCAGACCGGAAAGCGTACCGTTCGCTTTACGACGAAATCTATAAAGCGGCGACTCAGTCGCCAATTATGAAGAAGTACCACGAATTGGGCACGGCAATGAACGTCGTCCCCCTGAGCGAAATTGGGGCCCTGCCCACGCGTAACTTGCAACAGGGGCGCTTCGAAGGCGCACAGGCAATTTGTGGGGAGACCCTGGCCGAAGAATATCTTGGCCGGCGCCTCGCCTGCGCCCACTGCCCGGTCGCCTGTATCCACCTTGCCGCCGTTCGCTTTCCCTATCCCAAAGAACCTTATTTCTACAAAACCTCGATGATTGGCTACGACCACGAGCCAATCTTTGCTGTTGGCTCCATGCTGGGTGGTACTGATGTAAAGGGCATGTTCCAACTGATGGATGAGGCTGAAATCCATGGCTTTGACGTGATGAGCCTGGGCGTGAGCCTGGCCTGGGCCACCGAAGCGCTGCAGCGCGGGGTCATCTCGACGAAAGAGACCGGCGGTCTGGCGCTGGAGTGGGGTAACTACTCGGTCTATATCGAGGCTGCCGAGCGAATCGTCAACCAGCCCAACGACTTCTACCGCGCGCTGGCGCGGGGAGCCGATTATGCTTCGGCACAGTATGGCGGATCAGATTTCGCTTTGACCTTTGGCGGAAACGAGATGCCAGGGTATCACACCGGTCCAGGAGCGCACCTGGGTTACCTTACCGGGGCGCGCCACAGCCACCTGGACAGCGCCGGCTACAGCCTGGATCAGAAGGCTGGCTCGAAAGGTGAAACCCTCGACCCGGATGTTGTTGCGAATCAACTCGTTCATGAAGAACGCTGGCGCCAGGTGCTCACCAGCCTGGCTGTCTGCCTCTTTGCGCGCGGTCTGTACACGCAAGATGTCGTTCTCCAGGCATTGGCCACCGCCGGCTTTCCGTGGTCGGCTGATGACCTGGCCTCATTCGGTGCGGATACGCTCAACCGGAAGCACGCCTTTAAGCAGCGCGAAGGGTTCAATTTGGCGGCCCTGCGCATCCCCGGGCGCATCCTGGAAACGCCCAGCCCGCTGGGCAGGATTGATGAGGATTTCATGCGGCATTCGATCACCGCCTACAGCCGGGCATTGAAGGATTAAGCAAGACTCAAACACTTAACCTAACCTCAGGAGGAAGATATGCTGCCAGGAGAGGACAGAGGAACTACCCGGGGCGATGAGACCGTCCAGGAGATCGGAAGAGCACACGTCTGAACTCCAGTCACCGCTCATTAT